>JAYKIB010000275.1:0-16634 GCA_035285005.1 Prochlorothrix sp. | reverse complement strand
ACGTCCAACTCAAGGCACTGCTGCCCCTCGCAACCCAGGACCAACTGGCGGTTCCCGAACTCTTCAAACGGCCCACGGTGCGCGGCATGGCGGAGTATTTCGATCGACTGACCTGAGCTGGCGCGGGTGGTGGGACAAAAACCTGGATTTTGATTGGATTGTTTGAGGAAGCGTC
This sequence comes from Prochlorothrix sp., assembly GCA_035285005.1. GTDB lineage: Bacteria > Cyanobacteriota > Cyanobacteriia > Prochlorotrichales > Prochlorotrichaceae > Prochlorothrix. The sequence goes on along the minus strand of JAYKIB010000275.1, from coordinate 16,459 downwards.
AAGGGCACCTCGATTAGTGGGGTTGGGCGGCTTCGCCGCCCAACCCAACCCTGATTCTTACGTGGGTCAGAGGACGAAAACTTGGATTTTTCGAGGTGCCCATTAGGATTAATCGAGGTGCCCTACCTTTATTCTCGCAACAGACAGAAACTGGTACCAGAGGCACCGAAAATTCCCTCTCCAGACGGGTTCGAGGCAACGGGGCGATTGGTATAATTGGGACAAGCATTCAGCCCAGATCGGCCCCAATGCCCCGGTGAATGCGTGACCCTTTCGGAGTGCTGTGATGGCAAAGCAACGGCTGGATCTGCTGCTAGTGGAGCAAAATTTGTGTGAGTCGCGGCAGTTGGCCCAGCGGCTGATCCGGGCTGGAGAAGTGAAGGTGAACGAGCAGGTGATCGACAAACCGGGCACTCCCGTGCCGGTGGATGCAACGATCGTGCTGCGCCAGAAGCCGCCCTATGTGTCGCGGGGGGGGGAGAAGCTGGCAAAAGCGCTGGAAACGTTTGGCATTGGGGTCACCGATCGGGTCTGTTTGGATGGAGGAATTTCGACGGGGGGGTTCACGGACTGCTTGCTACAACAGGGGGCAGCACGAGTTTATGGTATTGATGTGGGATATGGTCAAGTAGACTGGAAGATTCGCACCGATTCACGGGTTATTTTACGGGAACGGACGAATTTGCGACATCTCCAACCCGAAGATCTCTATGGAACGGCGATCGCCCATCGCACGGTCCCCAACCCTGCCCCTGCACCGACGATCGCTAGCCAGTCTACCCAACCTCAACCTAACCAACCTCAACCTGCCAGTCCCTCAGCGGTGAGCGCTCCCACGGCCCTCGCCGCCACAGCCCAACCTTGGCCAGACTTTGGGGTTCTTGATCTCTCCTTCATTGCCTTAGCCAAAGTATTCCCAGCGTTCTGGACCCTGCTAGCGGCACCTCGAGAGGCCGTGGTCTTAGTGAAGCCACAATTTGAAGTGGGACGGGAGAAAGTGGGGAAAAAGGGCGTAGTTCGCGATCCCAAGTCACAGGCGCAGGCTATCTTAGGAGTTTGCACCGCAGCCCTGGAATTGGGCTGGAAAATTCAGGGATTAACCGCTTCACCGATTACTGGACCCGCTGGGAATGTGGAGTATTTACTGTGGTTGAAAATGGGAGAAGCGGGGGAAGAGTGGCCGATCGATCGGCTAATAGCCTTTACCCAGGCCACTTTGAAACAGTTACGGTAGGGCACCTCGATCAATCAACACGGCTATACCGTCACCGGTGAATCCACATAGGCAACCGGATCCTCCATCGCCACCGTAATGCCAAAACCTTCCAATTGCTTGGAAATACGCTCATTGGCAAGGGCAAGTAATTGCTTGCGGAACTCCACGGACCCATCCCCCGATCCCAGGATAAAAAACGTAACCCTCGCCCGATCGAGACTGCCTCGCTCATTCCGCAACAGCGCAATACTGGTACTCCCCGGATCGATGCCCAGCAAACTATTGGTACTATCCTTAATAATTTGAGACACCAAAGCACCTTCTTGATCCTGAAGTGGCTTGGCAAAATCCATATAAAGCATCACCATCACCTTCTTGGCGCGAGTGACATTTTCAATCCGAGTATTAATCAAATCTGAGTTGGGAATCACTAAAAGCGTGCTTTTACCCGAAATCCTGACCTTTGTCGATCGTAACCCGATCGATTCCACCCGTCCCAGTTCTCCCGCCCCACTCAGGCGAATATAGTCCCCTGGCATAAATGGTTTATCCAGGTAGAGCACGATCGTACTGAGTAACTGTTCCAAGATCTTCTGGGCCGCAAAGGCGATCGCCAAGCCCCCAATTCCTAAACTAGCCAACAGTCCAATCAGATTAAAGTTCTGACTCTGGGCAAACGCCACTGCTGCCACTAAACCGATAATGATATTGACGATCGTTTCCAACACCATGGCAATCTCATCCGATCCCTTGCCCTGGGGATTTAGAACATTAATGCCATATTTTCGGAAAAACTGGCGGAAGACCCGCGAGATAAACCAAGCCATGCTGATTGCAGTGGCTAAGCCCAAAAATGGCTGGGTAAAGTTATAGACTAAACGATAGTCTTGCCAGACATTCCAGGCCACCTCCAAAAAAACAAAACTGGCCACAGTGCGAAAGAGCGACTGTACGGGTGTCACAAGGGTTTGATAAATCTCGAAAACAGGCTCTGGAGAGAGAATTCTAACTAAACTCTCGATAATTTTAGGCGTAATCTGGCCCAGAAGCAGGGCAATCGCAACAGCAATCAAGAAACGCAGGAGAAGAGGGAAAAGCTCTGCTAGGCTCTCCCGGGGAATCAGTTGATTCAAAAGGTCCGTGAGGATACTGAGGATTTGGGCCATCGTTTTAAGAATAAGTGCCTTTACACCGTAATCGGAGAATCAACGTAAATGGTCGGTTCTTCGATCGCAAATTCAATTCCATATTCCTGGAGCCGACGACGAATTTCCTGACCGGCGAAATCAAGCAACTGTCGCCGAAATTCCATGGATACATCACCCGATCCCAGGATAAAGAAGGTAATTTGGGCTTGGGTTTGGTACTGGCTCCGATTGAGATGTTCGAGGGTGCGAAACACCACATTTGTGCCCTGGGAGTCAATGCCTGAAATATTCTGACTACTGTTGAAAACCACTTGACGCACTAATGCCTTATCCTGGTCGCCCAAATCCTGATAAAAATTCAGATAAAGCAAGGACATAACCTTCTTTGCTCCGGTGAAGTTCTCAATACTCTCCCCCGCCAGCGTACTGTTGGGGATCACCTTCAGCGTCCCTTTACCCGAAAGCCGCACCTTGGTCGATCGTAGCCCGATCGACTCCACCCGTCCAAAGGTACCATCGCTTAAACTAATGTAGTCATCCACCGTAAAAGGTCGATCGAGGTATAGAACAATACTACCCAAAAGCTGTTCTAGGGTTTTTTGGGCGGCAAAGGCGATCGCAATTCCCCCCAGTCCCAAACTGGCAAAAAGGCCAATAATATTGAACTGGTGTGCTTGGGCAAAGACAATGAAAATCAGCACCACCACCACAATATTGAGCAGGAGACGACCAATAATCAGAACTTCGCTATTGAGTTTGCGTCCTCCCCGAAAGGCAATATCCACCAGGTAAGTGTCCGAAAGCTGCCGCAGCATTCGGGTCAGCAACACCGCAATACTCACCGACAAGGTCAGACTACAAATTAGTTCAATTTCCTGAACTAATGGGGTGGATGGGGCCAGCGCCAGTAGATTCTCAGAGATAGCCAGAAAAACCACACTCTGATTCAGATTCTTCTGGGAATCGGCCAGGGTGGTGTAACTTGAACTCACCGTTGGATTAACCCAATGGTGCAAAATCCGCCCGATTCCCCAGGGGAAGACCCAACTGAGCAGGGGAGTGGCGAGACTGAGGGTCAAGAGAATGATAAAATACTAGTGCTGCTAAAGGGGAGGATTCCCTGAAATTGGTGCCAAATTTGGCTAATTAAACGCTAAAGGAGGTCTTGAATTTCGCTCATATCAGTTTACTCACACTGTACTGACTGACTCGGGTGCATCTCACTTTGGCAAATCAGCCCATCACCTGCCTCTTCTCCCTGGGGAGAAGAGGAGCAAAAGCCTTCAAGTCCCTCTCCCCCTGGGAGAGGGATTTAGGGTGAGGGCTTCCAAAGTGAGGTGGACCCACTGACTCAGGCTAGTGGGTTAGGCGGTTCTGCCGCTTGCCCTCATTAAATCCAACTCCCCTGCCCAACCATAATGAGTAGAGGAACCCTGTACTGACTCACGCTGTACTCACTGATGGGCACCTCGATTAACTGTGATGTGCGGCTGCGCCGCACGTCACAACCCTTACTCTTGCGTGGGTCATTTCCTCAAAATTTGAATTAATCCAGGTGCCCTTATTCTAGATTGGCCACCTCGATTAATTGAAGCAAGCGGCAAAGCCGCCTGCCTCAACCCTGATTCTACCGTGGGCACTACGGTCAAAATTTGAATTAATCCAGGTGCTCGATTGAAGTTTAAGATAGACGATCGGAGAGCTTAGGGTATAAATCAGCAGGTATAGGGGCGCGGAGAGCTCGCCCCAGACGGTTTTTCTTTTGGGCAGCCTGTAAACAGTCAAGGTTAGGACAAAGATAAGCCGATCGACCCATCCCGTGATCCAGTTGAATCGATCGATCCTGGGCTAAGCGTACCACACGCCAAAATTCAGCTTTCGGCGCGACCTTACGACAACTAATGCAGCGACGGTAGTTGGGGGGCATGGGCATGGGAGCAGGGTTAGCGCAGGTCAAAACGAATAGGAAGGCGGCTGTAGGTGTGGCGGGGGTCGTTGAGATGCATCAGCAGGTGCCAATCGTGGCCAAGGTCTTGGATTAGGTCAGCTAGGGCCGGATTCAGGGATTGACCGGGCAGGACGGGACTAGGGAAGGCTGGATCTAATAGCTGCGTCGGAAGAGACAACTGCGCTGGGGACGGGGCATCGGAGAACAACGACCGGGGGAAAATAGGCGAAATGGGGAAAAGCGCACCGATCGCGCCAAATTCGCGATCCTGACTCCAGAGTTGCCCATCACTAAACAGCCGTCCGAGCACCGCCTCTTCCAAACTGGGCTGCGTTGGATATTCATCCACGGTCCAGTCTCCCAATTCCGCCGCCGCTGCCGCCGCCGCGATCGCCTGCTCCACGCCCCCAATCTCATCCACCAACTTCATCCGCTGAGCTGCCGTTCCCGACCAGACCCGCCCCTGGGCAATCTCTTCCACCTCCGTCCGAGGCAGAGACCGCCCCGTTGCCACTAAATCCAAGAATCGATCGTAAATCTCATCAACAAAGCCTTGGAATAGCGCTAGCTCAGCCTCGGTTTTAGGCCGTGCCACCGTGTCTAGGTTGGCATAGGGCCCGGTGGAGACCCCATCCCAGGTCACACCGTTATTATTGGCAAATTCCTGGAAATTGGGTAGAAGCCCAAACACCCCGATCGATCCGGTAATTGTATTCGCTTCGGCAAAGATGCGATCGGCGGGTGCCGCAATCCAGTACCCCCCCGAAGCCGCCACATCCCCCATGGACACCATCACCGGTTTCGCCTCGGCTAATAGCTCCACCTCTCGCCCAATTAAGGCCGCTGCCGTCGCACTCCCGCCCGGACTGTTGATGCGCAACACCACCGCCTGCACCGCCTCATCCAGCCGCAACTCCCGCAACAGTGACACGTAATCCTCACTGGCAATCACACCGCGACTGCCCCCACCTCCGACCACCTCTCCTTCCGCATAGACCAGGGCAATACGGTTCTCACTTTCACTCGGCAACTCTCCAATTTGGCCCGTTTCCACCTGAAATGCATAGTTAGATAGGGACATCTTGGGAATATCCTCCAGAGGATCTTCGATGCCCATCAGCGATCGTAATTCCGTTGCCATCTCATCCTCATGCTTGAGGGCATCCACTAACCCCGTCTCCACCGCAGCTGTCGGCATCAAAACCCCCCGTTCTTGGGCTAAAGCACGAATCTGGTCTGGTTGCAGATCCCGTCCTTCGGCCACAGTCGTTGTCACAGTCTGCCAGAGGTCCGTAATCAGGGAGAGACTTTGTTCCCGACTGGCTTCACTCAGTTGTTGCTCCGTAAAGGGCTCCACCGCCGACTTGTACCGACCTGCCCGGATTACTTGCATTCCGATGCCATATTTCTCCAGGGCGCCCGCATAGAACTGAATTTCCGTACTAAAGCCATCTAAACTCAAGTCTCCCACCGGATTCATCCAAAGTGCATCGGCTCCCGACACCAGATAGTACTCCGGTTCGCTCCAACCCACACCGTAGGCCCACACCGGCTTACCGGAAGCCTCCTGAAAATCCTGAATCGCAGCGCGAATTTCCGTCAGCGCCGCATACCCCCCCGCGTTCGGCGGGAAGTTATTGCCCAGCAAATACAATCCCTTGATATTCTCATCTGTGGCGGCCACCTCCAGAGCCTGACGCAGAGAACGCAGGGACAACGCCGAGAAATCTTCAAAGTCACCAAAACTAAACTCAAACAGTCCCGTGGGCAGGGGTCGATCGGTCACTAAAGTGGCTAAGTCATAGACCAAGAGCGTCTCTTCCTCCAAGACCACCACTTCCTCTTCCCGCTGAACCGTACTGGCAAAGGCAATCAGGAGCACGAGTAGGCCACCGATACTGAGGCCCATAAAGAGGAATAGGCCCAAAACGGTGGCAAAAACAGTTTTGAAGAAATCACGCATGGTTTTTTAGCTTAAGTTCCAGGCTTGTAGAGTTGGCTGAACCGGCTGGCTATTGAGACAGGAGAGGAGGAGAACAAGCGCCTTACTCCAGGGGTAAACCCCACACGTCGCGGGATTACAGTCAAGGGATTGCAGCCGACTCACTGACCCTGATTCACCGACCCCGGTCCACCGACCTTGATCCACCGACCGTTATTCACTGGCCTTTAGGACACCGCGATTAATTCAAATTTTCACCGCAGTGCCCACGGCAGAATCAGGGTTGGGTTGCGCGGCTTCGCCGCACACCACAATTCATCGAGGTGCCCTTTATTCCCTGGCCTTCATCATCTGATACAGCGCTTTAAACCGCTGCTGTTGAATGCGATGATCAACGATCGGCATGGGATAGTCTCCTCGCTCCAAAGGGGCCAGCTTACCCGTCAAAATTGAGCCCGTATCCGCCGATCGTAGCTCAGGCAGCCACTGTCGGATGTACTCCCCCTCCGGATCAAACTTTTGAGCCTGGGTGTAAGGGTTAAAAATCCGCAGCGGCTTGGGATCCATGCCACTCGAAGCACTCCACTGCCACCCCCCATTATTAGAGGCCAAATCCCCATCCACCAATTTCTGCATAAAATATTTCTCTCCCCAGGACCAGTCGATAATCAAATCCTTCGTCAAGAAGCTGGCCACCACCATCCGGCAACGATTGTGCATCCAGCCCGTCCCATTCAGTTGTCGCATCGCCGCATCCACCAAGGGCACCCCCGTCCGTCCCTCACACCAGGCTTGGAAATACTCCTGATTATTCTCCCAGGGAAATTGCCTCCAGGGATCGCGGTAGGGACCGTCGGCGAGTTCTGGGAAATTAAAAAGGGCATGGTAGTAAAATTCGCGCCAGATCAACTCCTGCTGCCAGGTTTGGATATTCTGGCGGGTTTCATCACTGCGGGCCTCGGCCCAAGCCGCCTCCGTCACCGCCCAGGCTGTCCGGACCCCCACAGTACCAAACTTCAGAGCCGCACTCAGTCCTGAGGTGCCGGGAAAAGCCGGACTATTGCGATTCTCATGGTAAGACAGCAGGCCCTCCCTAGCAAAGGCGGTTAATTGCGCCAGGGCAGCCGTTTCCCCAGGTTCCCAGAGAAAGGGTTGCTGCCACTGGAAGCCAAGGGTTGCCAAATCAGGATTGGTTATCCCTAGGGCGTGGGCCTGTTCTAGTGCCCTAGCACCCAGACCGATCGCCTCTCTAAAGGTCTCGTAGGGCTGGGGTTTGGGCTGTTTTTGGCAGTTGCGCCAAAAGGGACCATAAACCGTGTAGGGGTTGCCCGCTCCGGTGGCGATCGTGGCCGGCTCAAACAGAATTTGGTCCCACTGGGTTTGGACCGTCACCCCCTGCTTTTCCAGGGCGGCAGCCACCGATCGATCGCGCTCCCGACCCGCCGGTTCCACCTCATCGTTCCAGTACACAGCCGTTGCACCCAAGGTTTCAGCAAGGCGGGGCAGTAGGGTCTGGGGGGACTGGTGGAAGATCAGCAGTTGGCTACCCGCTGCTTGATAGGCGTGCTGCAGTTCCTGGAGACAGTGCCACAGGTACACAACTCGAATAGGGGCCATGTCTTCGCGCTGTAAAATCGCTGGATCCCAGCAAAATACGCCCACAACCTTGGGACTTTGCTGTCTTGCCGCCGCAAGGCTACGATTATCAGACAGACGCAGGTCACGACGATGCCAAAATAGGATCAGAGGTTGGCTCATGGTAGATTAATGGTAGGAATTTGATTGAACGGTATGAATTAGGCTAGGATCCCCGGGCGATCGGCCTGGGTCAGGGGCAGCGACTCATTCAGAATAGTCACTAAGCTCCCCCGATCGCCCGGAGCAACTCAGCGCAATACAGGTCGCGATCGGGGCCGTGGTTTTAATCGCCTGGGGATTCCAGTGCAAGGGACTGGCGGCATACCCTGCCCGGTGCAACTGGGCCAACAGCCGATCGCGGGGCGGTGGATCGATCGCCCCGCGCTTACCAATTTCCCCCAAAGTAAAGTGATAGGGGGGTAATTCAGCTTCCTGTTCCATAATCTCCAGCTTTTTCAAACAATCCAGCCATTCCCAAGTCTTTGCTTGTGTAATCAGCCTAGGTAATAGCGATCGATCGTGGAATGCTCCCAGCCACAGGGGACCGGTGAGGGTCAAGGGCTGGGGGGGACTGTGCTGCCCACAGACAGGCTGACCCAATTTACGCCAGGGCATTGCCTGATAGGTGCCACAGCGGTGGCAATAGCCCAAAAAACCGTAGGAATGGACTAAGGGGAGCCGTTTAGTCGATCGGCGCACCATAACCCGATAGGTTTGCCCCGTATAGGTGGCCAACACCGGTGTCACGCCAAAACCCAATTGGGCCGCAGTCTGGGCGAGGTTGCCGATCACAATCCGTAAGCCCTGCTCCGAGTGGCTGGGGTGGGCACGGCCAAAGGTGCCGTAACGTTGGAGACAACGATCGGGATCGTGGCCCCCTAAGGCCCGCCCATCGGTGGCGGTGACATAGAGCAGCCCCCCCGGTGCCGTCACCTGTAGCCCCAGGCTAAAATATTCCGTTCCAGCCCCAAAGGCATCAATATCGACTAAATCGTAGGTTTGACCCTGGGCCAGAGCCTGGGCGAGGATTTGAATTGCATTTTCCTGGGAAAGGTGCAGCCGATCGCCCAGTTTTTCCACCACTGGCTTCAAGTTAGCCGTCAGTAACTCTCCGAGATCGGGATTTCCTTCATTGACCCAGAGTGCCTCTGCCCCCGCTTCCATCCCATACCGCAGTGCCCGCACCCCCGATCCGGCCATAGTCTCCAAAATCCGCAGGGAACCTTGGGTTTCCCGATGCACCGCTGCGGCTAAGACCCCTAAATCCCGCACAAACTGATTTTTGGGATTGAAAAACGCCTGACCAGGATTAAAGGCGATCGATCGTTCTCGGTATTGCGGGCGGGCAGGCCCAGACTCCGCTAACCCTGGCTCCGGTAACCTCGGCCCCGGTAGCACCGGCTCAGGTAACCCTAGTCCTGGCAACACTGGCTCATCGGGGGATCCGTTAGAGAGCACGGGGTCGGGTCCAGTCGGCTCCGGGTAGTTCATACCAGTTTGGTCCCCCCTAACGCCGCACAATTAAGTACACCACATGGTAACTGACCATAATCGGCTGCTTTTCCCCAACCTGGTTTTCCCAGGTACGCCAGAGGTGCTTCCACTGGGTTGGGGTTAGGCTAGCGGCCGCCGGTCGATAGCCCGTCCCCATGGCCTTCAGGTGCTGAAAAAAGTGGCGCGGGTGGGGATGTTCACTTGTGTGCCAGGTACTGGCAAAGTGGCAGTCCCGGACCAGGGGCGCGATCGACCCCACCACGGCCTGAAATGCCGGTAACGGGTTCGCCGTGTAGGGTACCCCACTCACCTCACAGGCCGATCGCCATTCGGGAAAACTATAAACACTGGGGAAAGCCACCGCAATCCAGCCCCCCGGCACCGTCAAATTCAGCCAGTTTTGCAGCGCCTGTGTCGGATTCTGGAACCATTGCAGGGCAAAACTGCTCATAATCAGCCCATAGGGTCGATCGGGCTTGTCCAGGTGCTCACCGTCCATGACGTGGAATTGGACCGGAACCGATCGATCGGCCAGCAACGGGGCCAATTGCGATCGACAGAAGGCCAGCATCGGTTCCGCCAAATCCGACAGCACCACCTCACTCTGGGGGAAGCATTGCACCAGTTTCTCACTCAAAAAGCCCGTCCCACAACCCACCTCCAACACCGGACCCGGAATGGGATCGAAGCCAGACGCAACACTAGACGCAACACTAGATGCAACAGAAGGGGCAGAGGTGGAGGCGACCGTGGAAACTGCAGTGATGCGCTGCTGCAGCTGGTGCAGTAACTGCTGAGCGCAGTGGCGTTGAAGCTGCGCAAATTGATGGTAGACCACCGCAGAGGAACCAAAGGCCTGGGCAACTCCCTGTTTATAGGCAGATGGATCGATCCTGGGGCAATTTTCAACTGAGTTTCTGAGCTGGTCGTCAAGCATGGCAACACGCATCGTTATCCTGACTTCCTGGGTGCTGCGGCATCGGGGCACTGGCAATCACCACGGTGCCGAGGACCAAGGAAGGGCCTCTCCTCTGTGCAGGGGATTTCTGGCCTACCTTGGCCTACCTTGGCCTGACCTTGGTCTGACTCTGACCTCACCCTAGCCTCAGCCTCAAGCCACCGGTCCATCACGATCGTCGTCCACGGACCACCAGGACCTAATCATATCCCAGCAAGCGGTTCCATGGGTGAGGGGCAGGCCGTGACCAGCCCCATCGATAATTTTGAAGGTGACCCGAGGCTGTTCCAGATCGATCAAGTCCTGCACCAGGGCTTCTCCTTGGCTCAGGGGGACGATCGTATCCTCACTACCCTGGATAACGAGAATCCGTGAAATACCCTGAAGAAACCTAAGATTCAGCACAGAGTCCTGAAGTAAGCACAGATCTCGCAGCAGCTCAGCCACAACCAAGCTATCCCCCCCATGAGCCTCGGCACTCAAGGCGGCGGACAGCGGCGAATACTGCCAGTGCCAAGACTGGGGCGCGACTGTGTTGATCCAAAATTGCTGGAGGACCGCTGCGGGATTCTGTTGTAGTTGCTGGATCATGCGATCGACCCGTCGTCGCGATCGACGTTGCTCCACTGCCAAGGTGGGGTGGAACTGCACAAATCCGCTCAACACAACTAGGGCCGTAGCCTGGGCTAGCAGATCCGGTGGGCAAAGGTGCAGGCCATAGGAGTGGGTCAGGAGTAGTTTAGGGACAGGGGCTAGAGAAAAAGAAAGCCTAGACTGAGAATCTATGGTTTTGGCCCTAGGGTCCGGGTCAGGCAGTGCGAAATAGCCTCGATCGTAAGCGCGGAAGTCCCAACTCTCCTGCTGGGCAGCCCGAGCTAAGGTGTACCAACACTCCGCGCTGAACCCCCAGCCATGGTAGGCAATCACCTCCGGGACCCAAGAGACTGACCCCAGTGCGGACCCAAGTGCTAAATCGGACGCTGAAGCTAAACGGATGTTGGAAGACTGTGGCCAAGGGCTATGGGCCCTTGCAGAATCCCCCTCAGTCCCCCTTTTGAAGGGGGAAGAAGAGACTACCCCTGGTAAAGGGGGGTTAGGGGGGATTCTCTTAGAGGATGTTTGGAAACTGCGGCCAAGGGCCTCCGGCCCTTGCAGAATCCCCCTCAGCCCCCCTTTTGAAGGGGAAAAAAGAGGCCGTCCCCCCTGGTAAAGGGAGGGTAGGGATTTTCTTAGGTTTCCAAACATCCTCTTAGATTCCCAAATATCCTCTAGGACACCTCGATTAATTGGGTTGCGCGGCTTCGCCGCGCGCCAAAACCTAATGCTGCCGTGGGTGCTGCGGTGAAAATTTGTATGAATCGAGGTGCTCTCTAATACTGAATCTAATACCACAGCCAAAAATCTTGCTATAGGGGCACCTCGATTCATTGTGGCAGACAGCTCCGCCACCTGCCACAACCCTGATTCTACTGTGGGCACTGCGGTCGAAATTTGAATTTTCCGAGGTGCCCCATAAATGAACAGCACAGCAGCCCCCTACGGGGAGGAATCCCTGCTACGCTGGAAAAAACTCTCCAGGCTTGCGACTCACCCGTTAGTAGTTCCCCTCTTTCTATAATTTCCCTGCTTTACTCCATGCCTAAGATCTGGTTCTACCCCTCTCTCACCGCCTCAATTCATTCAGCCTCCCGCTTGCTTCTGATCACTGGCTTTCTCCTCAGCAGTTGCCAGTCCCCCACCGACTCCGATCTTATGGCGGCAAATACCGCCCTTTCCGCCATGGTCACAACCCGGAATCTCAAAAACTCTTGCTTTGGCGTCGCCTACCCCGAGGGAGGAGCCGAAAACTTCATTCGATACTTATTTTCCGATCTTGGCAGTGCAGAGTGGCCCGTCGCCTTTGATGCCTTGGAACGCGAGCAAATGGCAGCGGCAGGTCAAACCCCCATTCCCGCTAACGTGGTCATTTCCGCCCTCGATCGCCAGTATCCCGATCGAAAAGAGCTGGTTCTTCAGGCCCAGACAGGTCAGATTACGGCTCAAGGCTATCTTCCCGAGGAAACAACCCCTCACTTTGAGGCACTTTGGGAGTTGGGTCCGGCGGTCACCAACCCCACGCCCGATCCCCTAATGGTGCCCCTCTGTGAGTCCAATATTGACATGGGCATGGGAATTGATGGCCTAGATCCACCGGCGGCGGAACCCCGCTAAGTCGGGCAACTTCCACGGGTCGGTGGTGCCTCACTTTAGCGGGTTTGGTCCTCATCCCCTAGCCTCCTATGCCCTCCGGGCAGGCGAAGCCGCCCCCCACAACCCTGATTCTGCCGTGGGCACGGCAGTGAAACGCTGCCTTTTTCGAGGTGCCCTTCTAATACCTCGCTTTAGCTGTGTCAATCTACTACTTTGGCTGAACCCTTGCCATCTAAACCAATCTTAACCAAATCCTTTCTCTGGCTGACCTGGCTCATTTATGTGGGCTACTTGCTGCTCAGTGACTTTCCCCCGGGTGAGTCCCTCCTCCACATCACGTCCGCCACCCTTGGGGAGGTGCTTGACCTCAGCTTCAATTTTTGGTTTGTCACCCCCCTGGTCCTGCCGGACCTTGCACCCACCTTACACCCTGCCCTAGAGGGGCTGTTTAACCTCGTGGTGGCCTGGGCTGTCCTTTTTTGGGGATTTGCCATCGATGGTCGCAGTCAACGCTGGCCGATCGTCCCGTTTCTCCTGGGTACGGCCTTTCTCACCAATGTGTTCTATCTTCCCTGGCTCGGGCTGCGCCAGTCCTACGCCCCAGGCCAAAACGCCCACCAAAACTCTCACCCGCACTCTCCCCCAACATCCCTCACCCCATGGGAGCGGCTGGGAGAAAGTCAGCTTTTACCGATCGCAATGGCGATCGTGGCCCTAGCATCCATACTCTGGGCTGGTTTTGCGCGACCCGAGTTTGGCAGTTGGGGCGATCGATGGCTGGACTTGGGGGATTTAGTCCAGCACGATCGCCTTGCCTACTCCTTTGCAGTGGACCTGGGAATGTTTTGGCTGTTCCAGTCCTGGCTTGTGGAGGATGATCTACGGCGACGAGGGGCCATTTTAGGTAGTGGGCCTTCGGCATTTGCGCCAGAATCAACACAAAAATCAACGCAAAAATCAACGCAAAAGGCAGACCCGGAGATAAACCTACAGCCAAACCCACAGCCCAACCAGCTTTCCCCCCAGGCCCGCCGCTTACTGTGGATTAGCCGCCTCATCCCCTTTTGGGGACTCGTCATTTACCTCCTGGCACGACCTCCCCTGCCCCCCACCTCACCCTCAGCAGAGTAGCTTGATACCTGGGAGTGGGCTTCGACTCCGCTCAGATCACCCCAAACCCTAATTCCTGCGGGGGCTCTCTCCCAAAAGCTTGGACCCATCGAGGGATTCGGGATTGGAACCATCTCCAAGGGGCTGTCTCGCCACTCAGTCAAGGTGGCAGCATCCAGCCATAACCCTCGCCCTAGGGTCGATCGGCATGAACATAGTCTTCAAAGTAAAACTTGGGAATCACTCGATAGGTGATCCCCGCCCACACGCTCCCACACAGAAGCGCCACCCCCACTAATTCAAGCCCTAGGGTCAATCGCTGGGCATCTGGCAGTAATGCTGCCACAGCCACCAAAATCAGCGCCACAGCCACCAAAACCTTCTGTAACTGTCGAAACCGTGCTAAAGCCGTGCGACAACTGCTGCAAATTTCCGTATGGCTGTGGTAGTGATCCAGTAGGCGACGACGATCGAGGGGCTGATCCACTCCGGCAGTACTCACCGGACCCCAGGGCAGCGGATCAGAGCAGTAGCGATCCAGCCAACGCCGAAACTCCAGCACCATGCGATCGGCCTGGGCTGGCATCTTATACTGCTGTTTCCACTGTTTAAGCCCCCCTTTCTGCTGTAGAACCTGCTCCTGAAGATTCAGCATCAGAGCATCTCCGTCCAGCACCGGATGACGACGGTAGAGATGCTCCCACCACCGAGGAATTAACTGCCCCACCCCTTTGGCAAAATTACGGGGAAACAGCCCCACTAGCCGCGATTTCCCCGGTGCAACCGGGATACAATAAACCACCAAGCCAGCGACTTTATCGGCGCCAATATTGAAGCGATAGTCCACTAAACAGGGAGCCGTATAGGTGATCTGACTGTTGAAACCACGCTGAATGTGAGCCTGAATCCCCGATCGATCGGACTTGAGAACTTCGATCGCCAGGGGGCGCGCCTTAGCCCGATCGCCTTGAATCCCATGGTGAGCCACCGGAACATGAGCCGGATCGACAATATTCTCCACCAGAGTGGACCAGTCGTAGTCCAGTTCCCGTACCATATTGCTCCAGACAAACCCTTGACTCGCATCTGTCGTCGAAGCTTGGGCAATGGAAGTTTGGGCCGCTAGCTCTGGTGTGGTGGAGTCAGGCCAAATCCAAAGTAGTCCGAGGGCTTCCTGGCAGGGAAATACCTCAACCCGAAAGTTATCAACCTGTTGCTGTAGAATCTGCTCGTTTTCGAGTTGGGGAATACGGCGACAGGCTCCCGTCTCGTCAAATTGCCAGCCATGGTAACAGCACATTAAGTGGCCCGTTTTCTCATCCACCCGTCCCTCACTGAGGGGAACACAGCGGTGGGGACATCGATCGCGAAAAACCCGAAATTGACTCCCATTTCCCGGTTTCCAGACCACAAACCGCTCCCCCAGCAGGATAATTGAGGTGGGCCGCTTGGGATCCAGATCTTCGAGGGGGCTGAGAGGATACCAAACCTGAAAGAAGTTCAGGGGCGTTGATGCAGTGGGGTCAGGTTCAGGATCCGGTGTGGCACCGGTCGGAATGTTAGACGGGGCCTCAGGGAGGTCGGGGGATTCGGGGGAGGCACCCGTGATGTTAGCCGGCGTGGCAGGCTCGGAGACCGTGGGCAAGGGCTGGGATGTAGCGTTTGAGGTCATAGTTAAGCAATATCAGTTGCAAAAGTTCAGGTACAGGGCACCTCGATTAATTGGGGTAAGCAGCAAAGTCCCCCACCCCTAAACCTAATTCTGCCGTGGGCCATCTCCTAGAAACCAAGAACTCACACCATCCCACCATCGATCGCCGTAACCACTTCCTCGGGAGTGAGCACCGAAGGCCGGTTCCAGGGCGATCCCCCCACCACTTTACGCCCCCCCCAGGGGGCAGGATAGCCGGATTTTGCCTGTTCCGCCGCAGTAATGCGGGCCAGAGTACCCCGGGTATAGTCAAGATCCGCTTGGCGCGGATGGAGGGGAATAGACCCCAACGTATAGCCCTGTCCGCCTAGGGGTCGATCGCGCCAGGTTAAGGTTTCTGGTCGTAGATTCTGGCAATCGGACTTTTGCGCCAACACCTGATAAAACACGCGGGGATCCACAGCCCGATCGATCCCCCGCAGATCACACACTGCGACCTGCCCCGTCGCCGTCGGCACAAACCAAACCCGCCCTTCCTGCTGTAATTGGACCCGATCGGTCTCCGCTTGCCGCCAGTAGTCCACCGCCTCCCCCGCTTCCCCAGGCCAGGGTCGATCGCCCAACGCAGCCCCCATTAAATGCTGTGTCCCCTGCTCAAACGCTGTGGAGTGGTACCGTTCCCAATCCGAGGGTTGCCACTGGTGGCGATCGTCCGGTAAATCCAGTTCCTGGCGCAGTCGATCGGCCTGGACTTTCAGCGCCGCAACAACAGTGGCCGCAAAGTCCCCCCACGGGTCCAGGTGGGGAGGAACACCTAAGTGATCACAGTCCCAAGCGATCGACTGGAGACGTGCCGCAGAATCGGGCTGAATCAGGATCGATCGGGGCAACTGCACCCAAGCCGCCGCCACACACGCATCCGCATCCACTTGCGTAGTCGTAAAACAAACCGGTGCATCAGTGCCCTGCTCAGCGAGCAGTGTGGTGGCATGGGGCAGTGGCATATCAAGAACTTGAATCGGCGCACCACCGGGACAGTGGTGGTCCCAGTGCAGATCACCCGGTTGGGGAACCCATTGGGGGACTGTTCCATCCACCATAATGATTTGGTGATCAGTGGGTAGACGGTGATGGTGGGTTGTCACAAGGTACATAGGGTAATAA
>JAYKIB010000274.1:0-13521 GCA_035285005.1 Prochlorothrix sp. | reverse complement strand
ATGCCTACGGGGACGATCGATCCCACGAGATTCAGGTGTGCCTGAGCCAGGTCGATCGGCATCTCACGTTAAGAATTCAAGATGATGGTTTGTCCTTTAACCCCCTGCAATACGCCAATCAGAGCTTTCCCATGACCCTGGAAGCAGCGCAGAAAGGGGGGATGGGTCTACATTTGATCCGGCACTTTAGTGACGAATGCCGATATCAACGGCGAGGGGAGTTTAATGTTTTGGAAGTGGTGCTGGAGGAGGGGCTAGAGGTCGATCGGGATAGTTCTGGAGCGGTCTGTTGAGGCGGCTTGGGGGCGGAGCTGGTTTGGGGTGGCGATCGTAGCGATGGGGCCAATGCCAGGGGGCTTGGGGACTCCGATTTGTTGGGCTGGACGGACTGGCCTAGGTGACTGACAAGAAGACTGCATTGGGCGCGAAAACCGTGCCTCTACCAGAGGTTTGGGAGCGTGGGGGTCAAGTTTCCTGACCCGCCCTCTGGGCCTGGATTTAACCCACTTTTGTTAGTTAATCAGCGGACTGGGACTGGCTGGGCTGTGCTGCTGAGGTTGAACAGATTGGGCTGGGCTGGACAGATTGGACTGGACTGGCTGGATGGGGCTAGACGGATTGGTTGAGGCGGCGAAGCCGCCTCACCTAACCTTGATTCTTGTGCTAGATTCTTGCACTAGCCGTTGGATATAAGTTGAGATTTTTCGACGTGCCCGTCAGGGTTTTAGGTTAAGCGATGATTATCTTAAGGGTACCTCGATTAATCCAACTTTTTGGGAGACAGCCCACGTAAGAATCAGGGTTTGGGTGGGGTGGCACAGCCGCCCCACCCAATTAATCGAGGTGCCCTGAAGGTTAATTTGAGCACTGAAGTGCTCAAATTAGCGCCAAAATCAAAATCAGCGCCCAAAATTGGGCTATGCCCAGCCCCTGGAGGCACAGCTCGCGTGCTCCCTCCTCCCTCAGGCACCGGACTTATCCCTTGAAGACTGCTTCTCGTGCGCAGCGGGGAAGGACTTCCCAGGCTTGTCGCTCGCAATTTGGCAGCTGCCCTATGCATAACCCTCCGTCTGGTCTTGACTGTAATCAGCGGCGATCGCCGCGCACTGCTGCCCCCCCCGGAACCGTGGTTATCCTGCGGCTGCATACGGTTCTGGAGCCAGACGAGCCCCCGGTCCCCCCGATCGAGGTGAAGGGAATTTTGACCGATCGATCGCCCCAGGGTGTGGGCGTGTTATGTGTCAGCTCGATCGAGTATTGGGCGATCGGGCAATGCTGTTGGCTCATCCAGGAGGACCAGCCGCCCCCCATTCTCGCCCAAATCATTTGGATTAGGGTCATTGATAACTGCGCCCTGCGTTTGGGCTTGCAGTTTTTTGACCGGTGCGATCGGGAGCATCAGGTTGCTGCCACGCATCCCAAGAATTCCAAGAATCCTGCGATCCCTGCCCCTTGGCCTGAAGGTGCTGTAATTTCCCAGTCTTTAGCTAACCCGTCTTTAACGAGCCAGCCTTTAACGAGCCAGCCTTTAACTAACCCGCTGTTTGCCAGTCCCCGACCCGCAACCCAGGCCGCGCCCAGCGCCCAGGGCCAATCGCTACAGTCCACGCCACAGTACCGCAGCACCCAGTTCCCCGCTACACCCCCCGTCCCGTCCCCCTCCGCCACACTCCAAGCCTGTCTTACCTCCCCCGTCTTTCTGGAAAATCTTTACCAGTCATCCCTCCTGCATGGTGTGGATCCCAAGCTGTTTAACGACATTTTGCCCCACTGCATCCTGCGATCGTTTCGGGCTGGTGAACTCCTGATTCAACCGGGCCAGCGCAACCAGCATCTGCACCTCTTGCTCTCGGGCTACCTACGGGTTTCCCTCTCGAACCTGCCCACGGACTACAGCAACCCCAATCTCAATATCACGGTCTCTCCGGGGGAATGTATTGGGGAAATGTCGGTGATTGAAAACCGGCCCGTGTCGGCCTATGTGATGGCGGAAACCGAGGGCCAATTGCTCCAAATCCCGGCCCAACTATTTTGGGAACATCTGATTCATATTCCCCGACTGACCCAGAACCTACTGCGCGACCTTTCGAGTCGTATTCGGCGCAGTGATGCCATTATCCTCCACGATCTAGAGCAACGCCTACGTCTGGAGCAGTTGGAGAAGGATTTGCAATTTGCCAGCGAAATTCAGTTCCATATTTTGCCTCGGTTTCCTGCTTTGCCCCATCATCCCTTAGTGGAAGTCTCGGGCCAAGTCCAACCGGCCAAGGAAGTGGGGGGAGACTTTTTTGATGTGTTTGAGCTGGATCACCGCCATGTGTGTATTGCGGTGGGCGATGTGTCGGGGAAAGGCATCCCGGCAGCCCTGTTTATGATTCGATCGATCACCTTGCTCCGTCTGATTATTTCCCCTGTCAAGTCCTTAGATACGGCTATGGCTCAAATTAATAACCATTTGTGCCAAAACAACGAAAATAATATGTTTCTCACCCTATTTGTGGGGATTTTAGATACCGAAACAGGACAGTTTACTTATGGCAACGGGGGACATATTCCCCCCCTGATCCGCTCCCAAGATCAGCCTTGGCAGTCTCTCCCCTTACCGCAGGGGATCCTTCTGGGGCTGCGGGAGAACTTAGCCTATAACCTCGCCAGTCTGACCCTGCAACCGGGTGACACATTGGTGGCCTACACCGATGGGGTCACGGAGGCGGAAAACAACCAACAGGCCCTGTTTGGGGTCGATCGAGCTAAAGCAGCCCTCCAGCAAGTGCCTGCCTCTGCCAGTGCCGAAACCCTGGTCCGGACCCTCAAAGCTGCTGTTACACAATTTGCTGAGGAGACTCCCCCCTCCGACGATCTCACCCTGTTGGCGCTCCGCTTTGCCCCCGCGATCGGCTCCTCGCCTCGGGGTGATGGGGAGGGACCGATGGGGAATGGTAGTTAGGTGTGGGCCGGATCTCTAACCTTGGAGGGACTGCGGCCCTCTCCTTTAACTTCTGTTAAGAAGCGCCTGTCTTCCGCAAAGTAACTTTACAATAGTTAAACTCAAGGGCACCTCGATTAATTCAAATTTTCACCGGAGTGTCTACAGCAGAATCAGAGTTGGGTTGCGCGGCTTCGCCGCGCAACCCAATTAATCGAGGTGCCCTCAAATTAAGAACGGGGCGCTTCGACTAATCTAATCATCCAAATTTTTGTCCTGTGACCGACGCAAGAATGAGGGGTGTTTTGGGCGGCAG
Source organism: Prochlorothrix sp. (assembly GCA_035285005.1). Taxonomy (GTDB): domain Bacteria; phylum Cyanobacteriota; class Cyanobacteriia; order Prochlorotrichales; family Prochlorotrichaceae; genus Prochlorothrix. The sequence continues at coordinate 10,279 of JAYKIB010000274.1, read as the reverse complement.
ATCCGCCCAAAACAGTTAATCGAGGTGCCCTAACGTCTATTTATCTGTCCCTGCGCTGAGGATTTATTACAATGCCCTATACCGTTGAAGATGGAGGCCGGATCAACAACTTTGCCAACGAACCCCGGATGCAAGTGGTTGAGCCTGCGACGAATGCCCAGCGTCGTAACTATCTGGTGATTGCTGTGGCCACCGTAGTGGGTACGGTGGGCCTGATTACTCTGGTGAGCGTCCTCTCCTCCGGTGTTGCATAGGCGCTTTCTGTAGACTGGGTGGGCCGATCGCACCGAGACGGCTGCCATAGGGTACGGATAGGTACGGATTTTCGCTTCAGGACTCAGACCCGTGCCCGAACGTCAAAAGGCGACCCCCAAGGGGTCGCCTTTTCGCATTTACGTCGCCTTTTCGCATTGAAGATTGAGTCTTCGATCGTGAAGCAAAGCTGGGCAGGGGCCGGTTTCTGCCTCCTGCCCCGTGCTTCTTGCGATGGACCTCGATGAATTGGGCTGGGCGGCAACGCCGATCGCCGCAGCCCTGACTCTGATGGAGTTTGCTGGCTGTGCCGTTGTGTCTCCGTGGTTCCTGTCCCTGACCTTAGGACTTGGTGAGGGTCCAGAAAGCTACCTGTTGGGTGGGTTCAAGGCTCAGGTTCTGAATGTGGTTTTGACCAAAGAGAAACTCCCGATTGGCCCACAGGGGGATAAAGGGTACCTCTTCCGCCACGATCTCCTGGATTTCTGTGAGTAGCTCCTGGCGTGCCGCAAAATCCTGTTCTTGACGCTGGTCTTTGATGAGCGTGTTCACCCGATCGTTGTAGTAGAACGATCCCTGGTACTGACTTGCGCCCACAAGACAGCCCTCGGTTGCTGAGCCATCTGTGCAGGTCAAGAACGGTTCCAGATAATTATCCGCCTCCAGGAAGTCGGGTGCCCAATCCAGTAAAAAGAGTGGGTAGGCTCCCTTATCCAAGTTTTCGTAGGCCGTGGCGGACTCTACCCCCTGGAGATTGAGTTGAATGGCACCGTCGAGCCGATCTTCAACGATCGCTTTAAGGGTAGTGGCTGCCAGGACGTTGCTATTGATGTTGGAACGGTACCAAAAGTCGATGAGGGCCGGGTTCTCTGGTGAAAAGCCGACCGAGGAAAGCAGTTCTAGGGCTTGGCTGGGGTTATTGCGACCGTAGCGCTGCTCAAAGCTGGGGATAGCCGTATCGAGGCTGGGGGGAACCAAACTGTAGAGGGGTTCCACCTGGCCTTGGAACACTCGATCGCTGAGGAGTTGGCGATCGATCGCGGCGGCTAGGGCCTGTCGCACCGGTTCTTGATCCAGGGGCGCACTGAGGACATTGACACTGAGGTAGTGAATCCCATTGCCCTGACCGGCGATCGCCTGGAGGTCTCCCGTTTCTGCGCTAGCCAGCAGTGTTTTCACCTGTTCTGGGTCGAGGCTTTGGTAGCCCACATCCACGGCCCCCGTCTGCAGAGCATTGAAGAGATTGGCAGAGCTGGAGAAAACCTGGAGGGTGACGCCGGGATTTTGGGCCGGTTCGCCCCAATAGTCCTCAAACCGATCGAGCCTGACCCCATCTGTGGTCACTTCCGCCAATTGATACGGCCCCGTCCCCACGAAGTCTTCGGGCAGGAAGTCGGGGGCATCGGCATAGGCCGTGGGTGACACGGCACAGAGGCCCGCAAAGGACAGCAGGGCCGGGAATGCGGCAAAGGGGGACTGGAGACGAATGGTGATCTCGTAGTCGCCGGTGGCCTCAACGGAGTCCACCACGTTGGACAACAAAAACGAGGGCTGTCCTCCTTTGTCGAGGAAGCGCTGGAGCGAAAATGCCATGGCTTCGGCATTAAAATCGGTACCGTCGTGAAACTTCACGCCTTCCCGCAGCGGAACCCTATAGGTGAGACCATCCTCGCTCACCGTGGGCAAGGCGGTGGCCAGTTGCGGTTCCAGTTCCGTGGTGCCTAGCTTATTGGTGTAGAGTCGATCGCCGAGGTTGTAGAGGAGGTTCCCCGAGAGGAGTTCGTAGGAGTCGGCAGGATCGAGGGTGCGGATTTTGCCCGTGGTGCCGAGGGTGATGTAGGCGGCGTTGGTGCCGTTGTCAGCGCTGGGGGAAGAGGGCGCGTTGGGGTCTGCGCCTTGACAGGCGACGGTGAGCCAGAGACAGCCCACAAGGATGAACCAAAATCGTTGCCAACGGGGAAATCTACGACCCAAGGGCCAACGGGGAAATGTTGGTTCTAGGGTGGGGCGGGGGTCAAACCGATTCATACCAGCGAGGTCCTGTGCGCATTTCTGTAAACCGACCCAGACCCCGATGGCGGGATCTGGAAGGGCCCAGAAATTTTAACAAGGCGGCTGTCCCCTGGGAAGTTTCTCAGGAGGCTCCATATCGGTCTGTGGTGAACCGGTCCTGGGTAATGTGCAACCCGTCCTGCGCAACCAGAGAGGGTCCTAATTCCCACCGATCGCTAAGCCGGTTCCATACACCTGGGCATGGCGAAGATCCAGATTATTCAGGGAAGCTCCCGTGACATCGGCATGGTACATGCTGGCCCCGACCAGACTGGCATCGTCTAGGGTAGCGGATTGGAAAATAGCATTGGATAACAGAGCCCGATCGAGAATTGCCCCTTCCAAGTTGGCATAGCTGAGGTCAGCTCCTTCCAGGTTGGCATCGGCCAGGTTAGCGCCGCGCAGATCGGCATACCGGAGATCCGCACCAATGAGGTGTGCGCCCCTGAGGTCAGCCCCGGCCAGATCACAGGCCGCACAGGCTTGGGTGGTTTGCAGCTGGACTACTGGGGCAGCGGGAGCCACCGGATCAGCTGGGGTTGTGGGGATCGCAGATGGAGAAGCGGTGAGGCGATCGCCCGTGTCTGCGAGTCTAGTCTCCCCTTGGGTGGGTGTTGCCCAGGCCAGGGAAAAGAGGGCTAGGGCAATGGACAGATAAAGTTTCATGAATCCTGTCCTCCGTAGTGTTACGACAGGGCAAAAGCAAGGGAAATGAATCACGCGAGTTGCTTTTGTTACTACGATTATAGACCTTGACAGGGGGGAGTGGAGTGCCAGATGTCCGCTAAAGGTGGGGGAATCCCTCCGTCAGGTTGTGCAGATTAGCGGCGGAAATCGGGTGCATAAAACTGCAAGCGTCCCGTCCCGATGCCCTGCCCTTGGGCGGTTGCCGGTGGACTGGCGGGGGGCAGGGCAGGATAGGCGGTCAGGCTATAGAGGTAGGTGCCGCTTTGGTGGGGGTTAGCCCGCGATCGGAGGCCGATGGTGAGGGTTTGGCCGGGGGGCAGTGCCGGATCAAACTGGATGGTTATCGACTGGCGAGACGCATCGATCGTCACCTCCCCCAACCGGAGGTCAGGCCCCCGATCGTCCATGGTGCCCGTAAAGGCCATGACCTCCGACTCCAACTCAATCCAACGCCCTTGGGTTTGCTCCAAGACGATCCGGGCGAGTCCCGGTCCCGCTTCGGCGGGAAATACTAGGGTGAAGTAGTAGCGGGCTGCGCGTGCGCCCGTGGTGTTGCGGCTGATGCGGGTGTCTACGAGACGGGGGACGGATTGGAAGCGGACGGAGGCGGGGGACTGGGCCGAAATTGGGGGGCTTGGGGTGGCGGGGGATAGCGTTGGGCTTGGGGTGGGTTCGGGGCGATCGGGGGTGGGGGGTGTTGAGGATGGGTCTAGAGCGGGGTCTGAAGCGGGGTCTGGGGTCGTGTCTGGAGTGGATAGGGATGAATCGGGAGTCGGACCCGTGGATCGTCCCGATGGGCTCGGGCTTGGTGAGGGGCCGGAAGGGGCCGGGGATGTACCTGGGGGGGACTCGGGACGGGTTACGGTTCCCTCGGTATCCACCGGATTAAAGTAAAAATCTCCCACTAATGACGAAGAGGTCCAGGGGGTTTGCTGTAGGGAGGTGGCGGCACTGACATCCGCCCGCACACGCTTAAAGACTAATTCCACCGGGAGGCCAGGGGTTTGGATATGGTTCAGTAATGCCCCGGTGAAGGTGCCATTACGCCCCGTGCCATCCAGGGCCACATTATTGGGATCCGTGGCATAGGCGATAAACATGCCCCGTGCTGTGCTGACCTGGGCCAAGCCGGAGGCACTGGAGCGCACCGATCGGGTGAAGGGATTGTTTCGGCAAGCATCCAAAATCACCAAGTTGAGGCGGTTGCGACTGGCCTCCATCCGTCCCATCACCTGACCGAGGGCCAGGGTCTCGTAGGGGATATCCTGCCCCACCTCCAACTGCGCATCCACCGGTACCAGGTAGTTTTCCCCTTCGTATTGCAGACCATGCCCTGCGTAGTAGAACAAGCCTGCCCCACCCCGCATCAACCGTTCATAGAACTGATCCAGTGCGGTATGCATCTGCCGCAGGGTGGCATCGGTGACCAGCAGCACGTCAAATCCCAGACCTTCCAGGGTGGCGGCCATGTCCTGGGCATCATTGAGGGGGTTGGACAGGCGACCTTCGTTTTGGTAATTGGCATTGCCGATGACGAGGGCAATCCGTCGTTGGGCGGGGAGCTGGGCTAGGGGCACGGTTGGGGGGGCTTGCAGGGGTGAGGGGTTTTGCAGGCGATCGATCGCCCGGAGCCGATCGATCGGCCACAGCCCATTCCGATCTAAACCCAGGCCCGGGTCCAGCCCCCAATTTCGCGCTAAATCCCGATCGGGGGCAGCTGCTAAATTGCTACCGATCGGCCTGGGGAAGGGAGTCTCGGCCCTAGGCACCGCTGCTTCGATCGGCCTGAGCAGACCGATTGCATGCTCTCCATCTAGGCGCTGGTCCAGATCCGAATCGGGTCGGCGTTGGCCTAGATCCCAATCTAGACCCCAGCCCATGCCCAAGATGGGCAGCACCATCCATCCTGCCAAAATTCGAGTTGGGGCGATCACACTCAACCCTCCATACGCAAACTCAATGGGACACCCTCGATTCATCCAAGTTTTAGTGGGCGATGCAGCGGCTCACCAAAATGACACCGAGGGACTCCTTCGACTCCTCCCCATCCAGCTTGTCTGGAAATCATTGGATAGGGGCTAGCCCGGTTACCCCCTCAGGGTTAACAATGGAGTTTGTAGCATTTTACTCAGATTTAAATAGACACCCATGACTTTCACTGCCTCCGCAGCGCCGTTAACGCTTGATGATACCAACCGCCTTCAGTTGAAGCCTCTAGATATCCCGGAGCGGCTGCTGCTGGGGCCCGGTCCGTCCAATGCGGATCCGGCTGTGGTTGCATCCATGAACCGCCAACCGATCGGCCACCTAGACCCGGCCTATCTTCAACTCATGGATGAGGTCCAAACCCTCCTCCGCTACGCATGGCAAACCCGGAACCTCCTCACCTATCCTGTGCCAGGAACCGGGTCTGCTGCGATGGAAGCCACCTTTGCCAATGTGGTGGAGCCGGGGGATGTGGTGCTGGTGGGGGTCAAGGGCTACTTTGGCCGCCGCATGGTGGATATGGCCGGACGCTACGGGGCCGATGTGCGCACGATTACGAAGCCCTGGGGCCAAGCCTTTGACTTAGGGGAACTGCGAACTGCCCTGGAAACCCACCGGCCTAAGGTGCTGGCCCTTGTCCATGCGGAGACCTCCACGGGGGTTCGTCAGCCCCTGGAAGGGGTGGGAGACCTGTGCCATGAGTTCGATTGTTTGCTGCTGATTGATACGGTGACGAGCCTGGGCGGCTTGCCGGTGCTGCTGGATGAGTGGAAGGTGGACCTGGCCTACAGTTGTAGTCAGAAGGGACTGAGCTGTCCCCCTGGAATTTCCCCTTTTACCATTAGCCCTCGGGGGTTGGCGAAACTGGATGAACGGAAAACCCAGGTGGCGAACTGGTATCTGGACACTACGATGCTGCGGAAGTACTGGGGCAGCGATCGCACCTACCACCACACGGCACCCGTCAATATGACCTATGCCCTGCGGGAGGCCCTGCGCCTGCTGGCCGAAGAAGGACTTGAGGCCCGTTGGCAGCGGCACCAAAGCAATGCGGAAAAGCTGTGGGCCGGGTTAGCGGACCTGGGCCTGCAGTGCCATGTGGAGCGGGATCTGCGCCTGCCCACCCTGACGACGGTGCGAGTTCCGGAGGGGCTGGATGCGAAGGCCCTGTCGCGTCACTTGCTGGAGAACTACAACATTGAAATTGGGGGTGGTTTGGGTGATCTGGCCGGTCAGGTGTGGCGGATTGGTCTGATGGGGGCCAATAGCTACGACTACAACGTCGATCGGCTGTTGGAAGCGCTACAGCGATCGCTGTCTGCTCTGCGTTAGTCCGTTGCCATGGCGATCGGTTTTGCCGATCGCCTGGTTTTGCCGATCGCTGCCTAGGGGCATGTTTGAAAACTTCGGCTCTGTCCCGGATGCCCTTGCCGAATCCCTCGGTCCCCCTTGTGAAGGGGGAACAAGAGGCCGTCCTGGACAAGGGGGGTTAGGGGGGATTCTCTGAGGTTCCCAAACATCCTTTAATGCGGTGCGTTACGCCTCTGCATAATACACCCGATTGGATTGACCGAGGGCCGTTACGGTGACTGGTGTTGACGTTGGCTAACCCGGGTCAATTAAGCGGGAGGTGAAGGTTCCAGCGACTGGCCCAGGGCGATCGTCGTCTCCACATTACGGACGATCGTTTGGCACAGATCATCCAAAGGTAAGTCATTCACGTCGTAGCCGAAGGGGTTCTCTAGCTCCCGGCCCACTTCCTCAACCCCCATCAACAGGAAACTCACAAACGCCATAATCGGAATCGCCCACCAGCCCAAGTCGGGGACAATGCGAAACGGTAGGGTTAGGCAATAAATAAAGATTAAACGCCGCAAATAGACGCGATAGGCAATGGGAATCGGGGTCGTAATAATGCGTTCACAGCCGCTCACCCCCTCCGTGAGGTTATTGAGCAACAGGGTGCTACTGCTGAGCAGGGAGTCGGAGAGTCGGCCCGCAGCGAACTGTTGCTGTAGGTAGTGACGAATCCAAAAGCCAATGATGAGGGGGCGGTTTTTGGCGGGTTCCAGGGCCTGAACCTGGGCTGGGGTTAGGAGTGCCGTCAGTTCGTCACTATTGGGTTCACTGCGAAGATGGAGTTTGGTGGCGATGGCAAAGGCGGACAGCAGCCGTAGGGCAGCCTGTTTATCAGCGATCGCGGCTTCTGTGTTGGGGGCCGAGGAGTCCATAGGCTCACGAATGCCCAGTTGAATTTCCCGCGCTAGATTCCGAATATTAATCACTAACTCCCCCCAGGCTTTACGACCGTTCCAAAACCGGTCATAGGAGGTATTGGTGCGAAAGACAATCAGCAATCCCAAGGTGAGGTTATAGATCACACTGGAGTTGAGATTTCCCAGTTTTTCCAGATATAGCGGTTGATTTAGGGTTTGGAGCAGGGCTAGGGTCGCCGTGAGGCCAGAAAATAGCAGAATACGTGGCAAAATCACCAATGCGATCGAGCCACGCAGTTGAAATACAGTGCCCCACCAGGCGGGTTTGTCAAGGCGATCGGCAGTCAGCATCGGTATGGATGGTGTTGAAGATCAGTCGGCTTCAGGGAATCCCTCGAAGCATACAAGCGCATTGTTCTGTCCCGTGTTTGTCCTGCGTTTGTCCCGTTTTGCCCTGTGTCTTGCGATCAATCAGGTTTGTGCCAACCTATTGACGTGAGGCCGATTCTCCTCACTCCTCAGCTCGCCTTCTCCCCTGTTGGGAGAGGGCGAGCAACGCCAGCATCAGGGGGCTAGTCCCGCGCCCCTCGGGCGAGAAAGTTGGGATGGGGAGCTGCCGGCTTCGCTGGCGAACTGACGTTGTGTTAGGGACGACGTGTTAGGGACGACTGCGCCGCCCCTGACCCACTGTTCGGGAGTAGTCTCGAAAACCGGCTCGATCGATCGGGCGCTGAGTTAAGCCGCGAGGGTAGTGGCAGCCGCAAGGAGCTTCTCATAGGCCCGCTGCTGGCTCACCCGGCCCTTGTACTTGCGCTCCAGGGTGACAGCAAGCTGGTTCAAGAAGTTTTGACCTTCCTGGGTCTCTTGGGTGATTTCCGCCAGGAAGCGCTGCCGCTCGTCTGCATTGGAGGGGAGAACCTTATTGAGGGTGGAATCGTAGCGTGTGGACACCATATCCGCAAATCCAGGTGGTAGGGGAAGCTGAGCCCCACCTAAACTAGCTTTGAGGCTAGCTGCGGGAGTTGGGTTGGGAATTCCCGGAGATTTAGGAGTACGAACAGCTTTAGTACGGCCTTTCCCGCGTCCTCCTCCCTTGGGTGGTGCTTTTTTGGCGGTGCTTTTGGTTCCAGCTTTCGCGCCAGTTTTAGTCTCCCCAGCTTTGCTAGCTGCACTTTTCCCCCCAGGTTTCTTTCCGGTGGTTTTCTTTCCAGCAGTTACCTTGCTTGCGGTGCTGTTACTGGCTGCACTTTTACTAGCGGTCCCTTTACTGGCCGTTCCTTTACTGGCCGCCGCCTTGCTGGCTGCACTTTTACTAGCGGTCCCTTTACTCGCTGTTCCCTTGCTTGCGCTCCGTCCTGTGGCGGCCGCCTTCTGTCCGCCTCGGCCCTTGGTGGCTTTACCCGTGGGACTTGCCGCTGGGCTTGCGCTTTGCAGTTGTGCTTTGATGCTGTCGGCCCATTGGTCAATTAGGGGATCGATCGCTTCGGGACTGACCAAGACTTGGCCTTGAAATTCAAAGAAGGGAAAGTCTAAATCCTTAGCTTGTTCTTCCAGGTCCTCAAAGGGGAGACCTGTGAGACCCGAGAGGTTCTGGAGAATATTTTGGAGGGGTTGGAGCGCGTTTGTCGAATTAGACATGGTAATACGGAGTCCTTTGGGGATGACTGGCAGGGAGGGTAGAGGTCGGCAACGGAAAACACCGTTACTCAAGACGACTGGAGCCAAATCTGAAGCAACATCTCGATCGCAGGGCCTGCGGGAGTGAGGAGTACACTGTCCCTCACTCAAACTCCCCCTCAAAAACCACCAGGCCAGACTGTTACTGGTTCTAGAGACTCTCTAGGGTCGATGGCTTTGGGATACGGAGCTAAAATCCTTGAGATTTGCCCCATATCGCGGGGATAGGCACTCTAGAACACCTCGATCGATCCAAATTGCGGGGAGATAGCCCCCGTAAAACTCAGGGTTGGGGTCGGGCGGCAAAGCGGTCTAACCCCATGAACCAAGATTTCCGTGAAGATGCTTCAGTGCTATGGCAACCACCGACTGGTGAGGCATCGGTCTCAAGAGTGGAACCCTCCGATCGGTCTAAAAAGCCCGTGGAGTTTCCGCATTGGAGCCGGTCTCAACCCACTGGCCCGTTGCCAAAGATGACTCAGAATGACTCAGAATCCTACGCGTTAAGTGCCGGATGGACTCACTCAGGAAACTGAATGGGGTTGCCTCCCACTATCTGACGGGTCGCTCTGTCGGTTGTTCTACCGCACAGTAGAGAGTCTGCTAGGTACCTCGAAACAAATTTCGACCGCAGTGCCCACGGCAGAATCAGGGTTGTGGTGTGCAGTGAGGCCGCATGCCACAATTAATCGAGGCAACCAGTGGATTTTGCAGTTCTAGGCTTGTTTTAGTTTTGTATAAAACCGTATTCTTGCAAAATCATCATTAGAGCACCTTGAAAAAGCAAGGCTTCGTCCAGTGACTCAGGTCAGAATCAGAGCTGGCTTGGACAGTAAAACTGCGCAGCCTAATTCATCGAGGTGCCCATCGGGATAGCAGTGGGAAAAATGCCACTGAAGTGTATTACTCAGTAATTCCAGGGCTATCAGCATCACCGGGATTAATGGATGAAACTGAATCTCAGTGCTATTCCTTTAGATTTACTCAGCTTACCAGAATGGTTTGCAAAATGTCTCTAGGAGTTCCTAGGACAACGGATAGATATGCGGGGGAGTGGTCGTCCAAATGAGTCATTATGAAATAGGGAAGGGGTTAGGGTATCTCCCTTCGTCTAGATTTTAGAGGAGATGGTCCACTCAAAAACCAGGGGTGTGTTGGACCGTGAAGCCGCTCACCTCAATTTTACGGAGTACCCTCTCGTCACTCACTAAATCACTGTGCTTACCCCCGCCTTCCCGTGCCTTTCTGTGTTTCACTGAGAGTAACCCATTAATTCTCCGCTTTATTACCCTATGTACCTTGTGACAACCCACCATCACCGTCTACCCACTGATCACCAAATCATTATGGTGGATGGAACAGTCCCCCAATGGGTTCCCCAACCGGGTGATCTGCACTGGGACCACCAC
>JAYKIB010000273.1:0-3046 GCA_035285005.1 Prochlorothrix sp. | reverse complement strand
AATTCACCTCGCCGATGTGCGCGGCCACGGCACAGGCTTGCTCCACCATCGATCGATCGCTGGGATGGACCGTATTGAGCCAATTGTGGGGATCCATGTAGACCTGCTCCACCTCTTGGCCCCAAATCTGCTGATAACCGGGGCTAACGTAGACCATCTGTAGGGGGTTGAGGTTGAGGATCCAAAACACCTCATTAATATGGGTCACCAACTGCTCAAACCGTTCATTGGCCACCTGGAGTTCCCGCGTGCGCCGAGCCACCCGCTGCTCCAAATCCCGGTTCAGATGGCGTAATTCCCGCTCCATCATCCGAATTGCTTGGGTGCGCTCCTCCAACCGCGATTCCAGTTGATTATTCCAGTTTTGGAGTCGATCGTAGAGTTCCGCCTGCTGAATTGCGATCGACACCTGCACCGCCAACTGTTCCAGCAATTGGCTTTCCCAGGTCGTCCACTGACGCGGATGGGTCAGCTGTTCCACCACCAGCCACCCCCACAGGGTTTCGGGGGGGGCCGTCGGCCTTGGCGTTGCATCCGTGGCCCTGGAGTTCAGCAACGGGGGTGAGGGCTGCTCCTGAATCATAATGGGGACCGTCAGTTGTGATTGCACCGCACAATTGGTTTCTAGGGCCGGGTCTGAGGCGGAGGCGGACGGGTGATAACTCTGGGATGAGGGGAAACTAGATTGCTGAGCCAGACGGGTCAGCAACCTGCAGGTTGTGGGGAGTGAGGCTTGGTGACAGTGGGCCGTGCTCATGTCCCCATCGATGGCTAAAACCGAAAAGTGGGGCAGATCCGGGTCCGTTGTTGGTCCCGAGGCCACGGAATCCTGGGCTGGAGCTGCTGGGAAGGGCACATCCGCCAGGGCACACACCAACACCCGATCGGCCTTGAGATAGCGACGCAACAGCACCGTTAGGGTATCGAGAATCTCATCTAGATTCAAAAACTGGCGGATTTGCAGCGTAATGGAACTGAGTAAGCTTTGGAGATCCCGTTGTTGCTGGAGTTGAAGTTGGAGGTTGTGGTATTCCAGGGTTGTGCGCACCGATCGCCGCACGGCCTCCGGCGTCAGCTTCATTTTCAGCAAGCAATCCTGGGCCCCGGCCTTCATCACCTGCACCGCCAAATCCGCCGAGTCGAACATCGTAACCACAATCACCGGCACTTGGGTGGGTGTGGCAAAGCTTCGCAGTTCTTCCAAGAACTCCAGGCCCGTGAGATGGGGCATGGCATAGTCCAGCAGGATTAAATCCGGCGGATTACGGCGACACAACTCCAATGCCTCTGTACTAGAATTCAGAGTCACCACCTGGTACTCAGTCTCAGGATCCGTCGTGAGATAGGTCTGATAGAGACTGAGGGCAATGGCAGAGTCGTCAACAATCAGAATCTGGGGGGCCATTGGAGTCATAGAAGTCGTCATAGCTGGCTCAGCCTAGCGGCTGTGCTAGGTGGATGGGTGCCCTATCCCTGTACTGATGGGTAGGGCGACGGTGGGCAATCTCAGTTCGACCGCAGCCCCAGAGTCTCCTAGGACCGGGTGGGGCATGGACTCTCTGAACGGCAGGGATTGCCGCTCCAGATAGGGTGTGCATCATCAGGACAGCCACCTGGGTCGCCATTAGGGGGATTCCTCCAGGGGCGCAGCGTCGGGCTCGGTGTAACAGGACAACTGAACCGTGACGGTGGTCGAAGCCGGATCGGTTTCGGCGTTCGGGGAACTGCCAGGAGCCGGGGGGGGGCTTTGGATTTTGATGCTGCCGCCCAGTAGTTGGACAATACGCTGGACGATGGCTAACCCGAGACCACTGCCCTGCTGCTCATAAATCCGACGATCGAACTGAACATAGGCTCCCACCTGTTGGATGTGCTCAGGACTTAAGCCGCGCCCCCAGTCCTGGACCCGGAGCCACAGTTGGTCATTTTCGACTTCGCCCCAAACCCGGACGGGCGTTCCCGGCGTGGAAAACTTAGCCGCATTATCCACTAACTCTTCCACTATTTTCTGTCCATAGTACTGGGGCATCCAGAGCAAAACGTCGGGTAAGTCTATGCTGAGATCCTCTATCCGATCGTGGGCCTGGACCCGCATCTCCGCAACTCCCTGTAGCGCTAATAGCGGTAAAGCCAGGGATCCCCGCTGCCAACTGCTTGGCCCCTGGCTCATTTTCACCTCTAGATCTGCATAAAGCAGAAAATTTTGAAGTGTGCGGTGGAGGCGTTCCGCCGAGGTGTACACGCAGTTCAGCATGTCCTCGGTCTCCTCAGGGTTCCAGTGCTCCGGCGTATCCAACAGCAAGCGGGTGAAGCTCATGATGCTGTTGAGCGGGGTATTTAACTCGTGGGGTAGCGATCGGCTCAGGTTGTCGCGGAACTCATTCAGCTGTTGCTCCTGGACTGCCTGCTGTCCTGCCTGCTTCTGGAGACGGGCCTCCACCGCCGCCAAAAGCTCCGGCGGTGTGAAGGGCTTGGTCAAATAATCATCCGCCCCCAGTTCCATGCCCTTGCGTTGGTCGGGTCGATCGGCCTTGGCGGTCAACAAAATCACGGGCGTATGGGCGAAACGCGAATTTTGCCGCAGTGCTTCTAGCAAGCCATAGCCGTCCAGTCGCGGCATCATAATGTCCGAGATAATGAGGCCAGGATGGTATTTCAGGGCCATTTCCAAGCCTTCTTGACCATCCTGGGCAACGAGGGCCTCATAGCCCCCTAGCTCCAAAATCTGTTGGAGGTTGAGGCGGATATGGAACTCATCCTCGACGGCTAAAATACAGGTCATAGGTTTTGCGATCGCGACTCTGACTGTCGGAGTAGGGAGTTCATACGGAGGCAAAATCTGGGAGAGGGTTAGGTGCTGGACCGGGTGCCCAGGAAGATATCTGAAAGGGTGCCCGAGACGACACCCGATCGCAAGGGTTTTTTGGCTTGATAGCGGTCCATCAGTCCCATGGGGATGCGTGGGGGAGAACGGGGGGACAAGGATCCCAGGCAGGACTGTCAGAGGATGTTTGGAAACTGCGGCTAGGTCCCGTAGGCCCTGGCA
>JAYKIB010000272.1:0-5229 GCA_035285005.1 Prochlorothrix sp. | reverse complement strand
CCCCCCTTGTCAAGGGACGACCTCTTCTTCCCCCTTCAAAAGGAGGACTGAGGGGGATTCTACAAGGGCCTACGGCCCTTAGCCGAAGTTTCCCAACATCCTCATTAACAACTTAACCCTTGCTCGCACCAGCCTGGGCGGCCACTTCTGCAGCAAAGTCCACCTCTTCCTTCTCAATGCCCTCACCCAGCACAAAACGCTGGAACCGGCGCACCTGGATATTTTCCCCAAGCTGAGCAACCGACTGCTTCACCAACTCCTCAACCGTTAAACCCTGGTCGCGGATAAAGGCTTGATCCATCAGGCTCAATTCCTTGAGGCGCTTATCGATGCGGCCCTGCACAATCTTTTCGCGCACATTCTCCGGCTTACCCGCCAGGTCATCCCGACCCATCTCGATCGCCTTCTCCCGCTCCGCAATCTCCGCCGGGATATCCTCCACCTTCACATATTCCACATTGGGGCAAGCCGCCACCTGCATGGCAATATTACGCACCAGCTCTTTGAACTCATCACGACGAGCCACAAAGTCCGTCTCGCAGTTCACTTCCACCAGAACCCCGACCCGGCCACCGGTGTGGATGTAGCTCTCGACCAAGCCCTCCGCCGCAGTCCGGCCACTCTTCTTAGCTGCCGAAGCAATCCCCTTCTGGCGCAGCCATTCGATCGCTTTTTCCATATCACCCTCAGTTTCTTTGAGGGCTTTTTTGCAGTCCATCATCCCTGCGCCAGTTTTGTCGCGCAGTTCTTTGACCACCTTTGCACTGATGTCAGCCATGTCTAAACGTATCTCCTGATATCTCCTGGGCAAGATCGCGATCGGCATCATTACAATCCCGATCGTCAAAACGCTATTGGTTCCTAGACTCTAGGTTACTAGGGACGCATGGTGGGCAGCCACGCCACCCACCACAATTAATTGAGGTGCCCCAGACACATCGAGTCCAGGACAGTCCCCCGCCCTGTGCGGTGCTGTTGCGAACAGCGCTTAGGAATCCACAACTTCGTCACACCACTCAAAACCGGGGCGATCGCCTGGGGCTACCTTCCACCCATACCCCTAGCAATCGGTGCATGGGCAAGGAACCAGAGTCCTACTCTTCCGTCGCACCTTCAGCATCCGCCTCGTCTCCGGCGTCAGCCTCCCCGTCTGCGGCCTCGTCTTCATACTCGTCCTCGGCCCCGTCGTAGTACTCTGCGTACTCATCTTCATACTCCGGCTCATCATCGGTGTCTAGTTGACCGTGACGACCTTCGTAGATAGCATCGGCCAGCTTCCCAACGATCAGCTTGATGGAGCGGATTGCATCATCGTTGGCCGGGATGGGGATATCAGCGTAGTCGGGGTCGCAGTTGGTATCCAGCAGGGAGATAATGGGAAGATTGAGGCGTTGGCACTCCAGAATGGCGTTATATTCCCGCTTCTGGTCCACAATCACCACCACATCGGGCACCTTGCGCATATTCTTGATGCCACCCAGATACTTCTGGAGTCGCTCCAGTTCCCGACGCAGCACCGAGGCTTCTTTCTTGGGACGGTACTCGATCGCGCCGGACTCCTCCAGCTTTTCCAACTCCTTGAGACGATCCACCCGGCCCTTAATCGTGGCCCAGTTGGTCATCATTCCCCCCAGCCAACGCTGGTTCACATAATAAGCACCACAACGGGCGGCTTCCTGGGCGATAATCCCTGCCGCCTGACGCTTGGTGCCCACAAACAGGAATTTCTTCCCCTGTTCAGCCTGGGTACGAACGTAGTCATAGGCCCCTTCCATCAACTGGGCGGTTTGCACCAAGTCAATAATGTGGACCCCATTCCGAGCAGTGTAAATGTACTGGGACATTTTGGGGTTCCAACGCCGGGTTTGGTGGCCAAAGTGGACCCCTGCCTCCAGCATTTGGGCAAGTGAGACAACTGCCATAGTATTAAGTTCTCCTTGTTCGGGTTAATCCTCCATCCAGGCTTGTGTAGGGCGGTTCACGGAAACGTGAGGGCCGCTCTCAATCACCCGAAATCCTGGATGTGCGATTTTTGACAACCTTGCCAGCCTACCACGAAAGGGCACCTCGAACAATTCAAATTTCGATCGCGGTGCCCACGGCAGAATCAGGACTGTGACAGGCGGCTTCGCCGCCTGTCACAATATAATCGAGGGGTCCAAAAGGGACATCTGGATGAATTGGTTTGAGCAGCTTCGCCGTCCAAACCAATCCTGATTCTGTCGTGGGTATTGTGGTAAAGATCTGCATTTTTCCCGGTGCCCACCGGGGCTTTGGAACCCTGCCCGATCGATCGGTGTTCTGTTTGTTACCGTGGGTTCAACACATGGCCAACCTGCGACTGCTTCAGGAACAGAAATCCTACACATTTCGCTCCTATTTGGAGTTCAACGCTGAACCCGAGGAAATTCTGGCGGAGCTGGGCTATCAACTACTGACCCAGCGCCTAACCCTACCGACGCTACCGGAACCCTTAGCCTGGGCGGATGAACTGCAGGAGCGGTTGGAACGATCGTTAAAACTGGTGAGTCTGACTAGCGAGGCGGCACGTCGGGAAGTCCTCGTTGCCCCGATTTTGCTGGAAATAGCCCATCATTGCTGTGCCCAGATCCGCATTGAATACCCCCTAACCGTGAGTGACTGGTTGAAGGGAACCCTCGATTATTTGATTCGGATGCCAGAAGATCCCCACAATCTGGTGGTAGTGGAGGCCAAACGGGAAGATTTGACCCGTGGCTTTACCCAACTGGCAACGGAGTTAATTGCACTGGCCACGGCCCAGGAGACGGAGGTTGTCTATGGGGCGGTCACGCTGGGGGATGTGTGGCGTTTTGGCCGACTCGACGCTCGCAGTCATGTCATTGTCCAGGATATTGCCCTCTTTCGGGTGCCGGATGATTTGGGGGCGCTGCTGCGGGTGCTGTCGGGTATTTTGCAGGGGGCGGTAGTATAGATTGCGCTGGGGCACGGTTTTCGCGCCCAATTTTGCGCCCAATTTCACGCCCAATTATGTCATGGGGACATCCGATTCGTTATGGCGTGCAGCGAAGCCGCACGCCATAATCTTTACGCTTGCGTGGGTCACCACTTCCTCAAAATTTGCATTAATCGAGGTACCCATGGGAATTTCAGAACGATTGAAACACTGGTGGATCGATCGACAAACACACGATCGACAGCAACACGATCGAAAAACACACGATCGCTCCCTACTCCACCATTTACGTAACGGGTTTTGGGTGGGATTAGGCTATCTCCTATCACCCCTATCCTGGTGGAATGATTTGATCTTTAACCTCCCGATCGCCTACGGCTTTGCCTGGGTCGTGACCTGGGGCCATCGCCAATGGTTGGGGCCAGCGGTGCTGCTGGGGTATTGGCTGTCCAATGTGATTGGATTGATGATGATGCAGTGGGGGGTCGCGGACTGGGTTCGATCGCCAGAGGGAAGCGGACCGAGCCGACGGGACTGGGTGTGGAGCTTGGGCGGTGCAACGCTGTACAGTCTGGCGATCGCGGCCCTAGTCTATGGCCATTGGCTAGACCTCCCCGAGGGATTGCTGCCGTGAGGGCACCACGCGAGGACACCGCGCGAGGACACCTCAATCAAAAACTGGCCGCGATCACCACAATTCAAGTCTGTAGTTCAGGTCTGTACCGACCGGCCCAGATAGACTAGCCCCCGCCGACCCGGACCTTGCCGATCGCCACACCGCAGAACAGGGAAACCGCACCTTGGGATTCTCCAGTTGTCACTGCTAAACTAGGCACAATATCCGGGACAGTCCAGATGGCAGCATCTCATCGAGCTGGTGTCCTGGACATCCCCCTGATTCAGTTCAGTCTGATCCCGTTCAGTCGATACCGTATCAGTAGGGAGTCTCCCGCCCCGGTGGCGTAACTCCCCACCCCCAACGCATCTGCAAGATGCCATAGAGAGGCTAGCGCTGAGGTGAGGCGGGGTAGATCTTGCCCCCTGTCCCCCAGGTAGCGGATAGCCGCCCTATCCCGAGCCTTAGGGGCCCTCGATTCATTGGGGTAAGTGGCATCCCCACCCAACCCAACCCCGACTCTTGTGTAGGTCACTGGACAACAGTTTGGATTTTTCGAGGGGCCCCGTTATTGAGTAATCTAAGCATTCCAAGCATTCCACGAGGGAATTAACTGTCATGGGACTCTTCGATCGCATTAGTCGTGTGGTTCGCGCCAATGTCAACGACATGGTGAGCAAGGCCGAGGATCCGGAAAAGATCCTGGAGCAGGCCATTGTTGATATGCAGGAAGATCTCTTGCAATTGCGCCAAGCTGTCGCAAAAGCGATCGCGGCCCGGACCAAGACAGAGCAGCAATACAACCAGAACCAATCCACGGCCAACAGTTGGCAGCAACGGGCCCAGTTAGCCCTCCAAAAAGGAGATGAGAACCTCGCTCGGGAGGCACTCCAGCGCAAGAAGGGCTACGCTGAAACGGCGGGAATGCTGAAGCAGCAGTTAGATCAACAGACCACCCAAGTGGATGCCCTCAAGCGCAATTTAATCGCTCTGGAAGGGAAGATTTCTGAGGCGAAGACCAAGAAGAATATGCTCAAGGCGCGGGCACAGGCGGCCAAGGCCAATGAGCAGCTACAGGATATGGTCACCGGCTTGAATATGAATAGCTCCATGGCTGCTTTTGAGCGCATGGAAGAAAAGGTGATGGAACTGGAGGCCCGCTCCCAGGCTAGCCTAGAACTGGGGGGGGCAGATTTGGAAAGTAAGTTCGCGGCCCTGGAAGCGGGGAGCGATGTGGATGATGAGCTAGCGGCGATGAAGGCAAACATGCTGGGGGGGTCAGCTCCGGCCCAGGCCCAGTTACCGGGAGCCACCACGGGACAGGCGGCCCCGGCTGCACCTGATACGGTGGTGGATGCGGAATTGGAAGCGTTACGCAAGGAACTGGATTCCCTATAGGGTACCTCGATTAATTGGGTTGGGCGGCGAAGCCGCCCAACCCAACCCTGATTCTTAAGGGTCCATCCCGTTTTGAAAGCCCTCACCCTAAATCCCTCTCCCAGAACGGGAGAGGGACTTTAATCCTATTCCCCTTCTCCCGGCTTAGGAGAAGCGATGTCCTGAGCGCAGTCGAACGGGCGATGTCCTGAGCGCAGTCGTTGGCTTCGCCTGCCCGGAGGGCATAGGGGGCCGGGGGATGAGGGTGAATCTGCGAAAGTGGGATACACCCTACGGCCCT
>JAYKIB010000271.1:0-15197 GCA_035285005.1 Prochlorothrix sp. | reverse complement strand
GGCCAGTGGGAGAAAATAGCCAGATCATTGGTCTACTGAGGTATTCGCCGATCCACCACTGGCTTGATAGGCTTCAAGCCTTCAGATTCACTCTCAGCCTGTTTTCTCGAAAGTGGGATGCTCCCATTAATTCAAATTTCCACCAGAGTGCCTACAGGGCACCTCGAAAAATTCAAATTTCGACCGCAGTACCCACGGTAGAATCAGGGTTGTGGCCGGCGGCTTCGCCGCCGGCCACAATTAATCGAGGTGCCCTAGGGATTTAGGGTGAGGGCTTCCAAAACGGGATTCACCCGATGATTCCGCCGTGGGCAATCTCCCCAAACATTGGAATTCGCCGAGGGGCTTGGTATGAAGTTTTTTGTAACAGCCGCCGCGTTGCCTGCAACCGGATGGGGCGATAGACTTCCTACCGTGCCGGGGGTCCAGCATTACCCGCATCCCACCACGGCCCTAACGTGAGATTTCCGAACGTGTAAGATGGGGCACGGTTCCGACGATGGCTCGATCGCGGCTTGCTTTAGGACAGACGGCCCTGAAGCAACCAGCCTGAGGGCGATCGATCGGTGTCTTGCTGTATCCACTCGGTCTAATCTCACTCCATGACAACCCCGTCCCCTTCTACCGTTGCGTCCGCCGCATCCGTTACACCCCCCGACATTTCCCCCCTTCCCGCTGTGTCTCCATCCGCCGCGACGACTCCCCCCCTCGCCCCCGCTGTGTATATCGTCGGTGCAGGTACTGGGGATCCCGAACTCCTAACCCTCAAGGCAGCACGTCTTCTCTCCCAAGCCGACCTCGTGCTCTATGCCAACTCCCTAGTCCCGGCCCAAATCCTCTCGCTGGTTGGTCCCCACACCGAGACGATCGCCACCGCCAACAAAACCCTCGAGGAAATTTTGCCCCTGATGATCGATCGGGTGCGCCAGGGTCAATCCGTGGTCCGTCTCCACTCCGGCGATCCCTGCCTTTATGGGGCCGTACATGAGCAAATGCAAGCCCTTGTCCAGGCAGACATTCCCTTTGAGGTGGTGCCGGGAATTAGTGCATTCCAGACCGCTGCGGCCAAGCTGGGGCTAGAATTAACGGTGCCCGGTTTAGTACAAAGCATTATTCTGACTCGAATCAGTGGTCGGACCCAGGTGCCAGAATCAGAAGAATTAGCCAGCCTTGCGGCTCATAAGGCAAGTCTTTGTCTTTATTTGGCTGCCCGCCATGTGGAACGGGCCCAGGAAGCCCTTTTAGCCCATTACGATCGCGAAACCCCGGTGGCCATTGGCTACCGGCTGGACTGGCCCGATGAACAGCTTTGGGTTGTGCCGTTACACCAAATGGCGGAGGTCACCCAACGGGAGAATCTGATCCGCACCACCTTGTATGTGGTCAGTCCAGCCCTGACGGTGCGACCCCAGGATTTGGAGGCCAACGGAGAACGTCAACGATCGCGCCTCTACAATCCCAGCCACGATCACCTTTTCCGCCCCCGCAACCGATCGGCTACTGTTTAGGGGATCTTTAACGGCTTTGGCTCGGTGCCGTAGGCCCTTGTAGCCTCCCTCCTCAAACCTCCTTTGGAAGGGAGAACAAGAAATGGGCCCATCCCGTTGTGGAAGCCCCCACCCCAGATCCCTCCTCAGAGAATCCCCCTTCAAAAGGGGGACCAAGAGGGGGGATTCGGCAAGGGCCTACGGTCCTTACCGAAGTTTCCAAACATCCCCCCAGAGTCAGGAACACAGCCCCTAGATCCTACAACTCGGGCAAGCGTGTAACGCTGACTATCGCAAGAGTTCTACCGTTAATTGATGACACACCCTAGCGTAAACCCAACCACGTAAAGAAGTCTTCACGGGTGACTAACTCCATAATCACCAGGATCACCAAGCCCACCATCGCAAACCGACCATTAAGCCGCTCAGCATAGGGAGTCCAGCCCAACTCCGGGGTCAGATCGCTACTGGGAATCGTGATCTCCGTGCCCGGAGCCACCTTTACCGCCTCCACCATCTGGGAGAAATAGAACCGAGTACTGGTCATGGCTTGGCGCTGCACCACCCAGCCCTCCTTCGCCAGAATTTTAAAGATCTCCTGTTCCTTATGCTGGTACGCCCGAGTCGTCTTGCTGGGACCGGGGAATAACTCGCCAATCTTCTTCAGCAGCACCAAACCCAACGTTTTAGGGGCAAAGCTCAAAATAATCCGCGATTCTGCCAGACTACTCAGGTGCTTAATCATTTCCGCAGCCTTCTCCGTCGGATAGTGGATCAACACATCCAAACACACCACCGTGTGATAACTACCCTCGATCGCCTCCAGATCCTGCACCGAAAACATGGGATTTTCCGCCTGATTCAGGGCCACCTTGGCCCGTTCCTGGGCTTCTTCCACCATCTTGCCGGAAATATCACTGGCCGTAACCACTGCGCCCGATTCCGCCAGGGGAATGCTCAGACTGCCCACACCACAGCCCGCATCACAAACCGTCAACCCCTTCAGGTTATTGTCGGCCTTGAACCAGTCCAGCAGCGTATCCACAGTCTGTTGGTGACCCCGGCGAATATCCAATTGCACGGAATTCACCTCGCCATCGCCGTAGATGCGCCGCCAGCGATCGAAGCCCGTGGAATTGAAATAGTCCCGCACAATGGTTTTGTCATCGCCCGAAGCAGGGGGGGGAGTACTGGTTTTATTGCTGTCTTTATCGGTGGTTGTGGTCATGGTGCCGTTGCGCTGTGCTATTGCAGTTTGTGTACTGTGCGGCCATCAATTGCATGGGGTAGAGGAGTCAAAATGCACCCTGCTGCCAGCGGGGGACATCTAGCCTCACCTCAGGATGAGCCGCTCTATCGGGGTTTACCGTCGCGGTTTACTGTCGCGGTTTATTATCGCGGTTTTATGGATGGGGATCCCCTCACAATGTCCGAACCAACCAGTTCGTAACGCTGAAGAAGTACCCCAGCCTATGATTGTACTGGCTTCAGGACGATCGAGGGAATTCGGCAGCCACTAAGCCAGGAGCAGGGCTGCTTTACGGGGTTGATCCCGGTGCTATATGCTAAAAAGGTTGCTTGGAGTCCAGGGCTACAACCCCGGCCAGGGTTAGGTTTCCCCAGGACAGCCCAGGGACATTACAAGCGCATGATCTAAAACGAGGATGGCGAAAAGCTACTTGGGCAACGCTAATTTAGCCAAGCTACTGGCGCTTTTCAATCTTTCGCCATTCCGATTTCACTTGTCACTACCCCCTGGGGGGTTCGGGTTTTTCGGAGGATTATCACCATGGCTCATACGATCGTAACCAACACCTGTGAGGGCGTAGCGGACTGCGTGGACGCTTGCCCCGTGGCCTGTATCCACGAGGGACCGGGGAGAAACAGTAAAGGAACGGATTGGTATTGGATTGATTTTGGCACCTGCATTGACTGTGGCATTTGTTTGCAGGTCTGTCCCGTAGAGGGAGCGATCGTCGCGGAAGAACGCCCTGATTTACAAAAAACACCTCAATAAGCCCCCGCAGCCCTTGCGCTCCTCGCGTCATCCCAAATTCTTGCCCCACCCTTGTATTCCCTCACCCGATCGCCCTAACCATGCTCAGAGCCGGAATTGTCGGACTGCCCAACGTCGGTAAATCCACCCTCTTCAACGCCCTCGTGGCCAACGCCCAGGCCCAAGCCGCCAACTTTCCCTTTTGCACGATCGAACCCAACACAGGAGTCGTCGCCGTTCCCGATCCGCGTCTCCAAGTTCTCACGGATCTCTCCAAATCTGAGCAAACTGTGCCCACACGCATTGAATTTGTGGATATTGCCGGTTTGGTCAAGGGAGCAAGCCAGGGGGAGGGCCTGGGCAACCAGTTCCTCTCCCACATTCGTCAAGTGGATGCGATCGCCCAGGTAGTGCGGTGCTTTGAGAACGATGACATTATCCATGTGTCGGGATCGATCGATCCCCTGCGGGATATTGAAGTCATTAACCTGGAGCTAATTCTGGCGGATTTGGCCCAAATTGAGCGTCGCATCGAGCGGATCCGCAAGCAGGCTCGCACTAGCAAAGATGCCCAAGCGGAGATGGAACTGCTGAAGCGGGTGATCGAGAGTCTCAATGAGGGCAAGTCCGTGCGCCAACTGAGATTTGCCAGCGAAGAAGCGGCCCTCATTAAACCCCTGGACCTACTGACCCAAAAACCACTCATTTATGTGGCCAACGTCAATGAAGATGAGCTGGCCACGGGGAACGATCTTGTGGAAAAAGTGCGGGGCATTGCAGCCCAGGAGAATGCCCAGGTGGTGGTGGTTTCAGCCCAAGTGGAAGCGGAACTGGTGGAACTTCCAGAGGAAGAACGGGCGGACTTCCTGGAGTCTCTCGGTGTCAGCGAAGGGGGTCTCCAGTCCCTCATTCGGGCCACCTACGACCTGCTCGGTCTCCGCACCTACTTCACCACCGGTCCCAAGGAAACCCGCGCCTGGACTATCATCCAGGGCATGACTGCGCCCCAGGCCGCTGGTGTAATTCACACGGACTTCGAGCGGGGCTTTATCCGAGCCGAAACAGTGGCCTACCAAGATTTAGTGGCCACCGGTAGCATGAATGGGGCCAAGGAAAAGGGCCTGCTACGCAGTGAGGGAAAGGAATATGTGGTCCAGGAAGGGGATGTGATGCTATTCCGCTTTAACGTCTAGGAATTGGGCCTGCGGTATGCAAAGAGCTGGGGAGCTAGGGTCCTAGAATGTTTCAGCCTCAAATACCCTCGCACTGATGCGGTTGTGTCAGACCACCACCAACCGGACAACTCGAAAAATTCCAATTTTTGCCCAGTGGCCTGCACAAGAATCAGGAGTGGGGGGGCGGCTTCGCCGCACGCCACAATTAATCGAGGTGCCCAACCCTATCTCGGTCTCTCCCTCGGCCTCTATCTCAGTCTCTCTCTCGGTGGCAATGATATTTTGTGCTCGGAGACCTGCGGCATCTCAGTCACCGCTTTGATGAATCGTGTTAGATGAATCCCGGGATTCTCTAGCACTGCACCCACCCAATATCTTGCAAGGTGCCCAACAGACCGATTTGACCGTCATAATGGTCCTGACACTTCACTGTGTAGGGTATGACCGCACCAAACCGATCCCCATCTGACTCCTGGCCCACTCCACCCTCAGATCCGCCCACGCCCGATCGCCCCACCGCCGATCTGTCCAGCACAGATTCCCCCAGTCCCCAGTCCCCCACTCCCGACTTCTCCACTCCTCAATACGCCACGCCCGATCGTCAATCCCGCCCTGGTGCCCCCTGGCTAATCGGCGGGATCGGGGTCTTGTTGCTGGGGGGAGGAATCTGGGCATGGCGTTTATTCGGTGCAGCACCGGAGGGGGAGCCACAGATGCCCGCCGGCATTGCCGTGACCCTCGCGCCCGTGGCAGAGGGACCGGTTCAGCAAAGCTCTGACTATTTAGGGACCTTGGAAGCCCTGACCGGCGTGGTGCTACAGCCGGAAGTGTCGGGCCGGGTCACCCAGGTTTTTGTAACAGCGGGCGATCGGGTCAGTCCCGGCCAGTCCATCATCTTGGTCAGTCCCGATCGCACGGCTGCGGAACTCGAGGCAGTCACCGCCACCGTAACGGCTGCCCAGGCCGCCCAAAATGCAGCAACAGCGGCCCTCAAAGCAGCAGAGCTACGAAAGGCAGAGCTAGAAGCGGACTTAGCCCTCAAAGCAGCCGATCTCCAACGAGTTGAATATTTAGTCAATGAAGGAGCCCAATCCCAACAGGCGTTAGATGTGGCCCGTCGCGATCGAGATGTGGCCCAGGCCAGTCTTGCGGCTGCCATTCAAGACATTGCCGCCGCCAAAGCCCAACAATCCCAGGCCGCTGCGGCCCTCAGTCAAGCCCAGGCAAATCGCACTGCAGCCGCCCAGAATCTCCAGGATCGCACCGTGACGGCTCCCATTGCCGGTCTTGTGGGGAATTTAGACATTAAACTGGGGGATTACGTCAGCCCCGACACCGTGATTACCACCATTACGGAAAACAGCACCCTAACCCTCGAGATACCAGTACCGGTGGAACAGCGCGATCGACTCCGCCTCGGCTTGCCCGTGGAAGTCCTCTCGATGGATGGCATGACTGTGATGGCTAAGGCTCAGATTCGCTTCATTTCCCCCCAAACCAACACCGATACCCAAACTGTGCTCGTGAAAGCACAGCTCGACAATAGCCAGGACCGCTTCCAGGATGCCCAGCAGGTGGAAACGCGCCTAATTTGGTCGGAGGAGACAGGCCTGTTGGTACCCACCTCCGCGATCGCCCGCCTGGGAGGACAAACCTTTGTGTATCTGGCGGAACCGGCCAGTCCCGAAGCCACGGACCCAGCGGCACAATCCCCACCTGGTAACGGAGCACCCGGCCAGGTGGCCCGTCTGCGACCGGTGACCCTGGGGGCGATTCAGGGTAACGACTATGAGGTGTTGGAGGGGGTAATAGCCGGTGACACGATTGTAGCCACGGGGATTTTGAACTTGCAGGATGGTATGCCAATTTTGCCCCAAGCAGGGGATGCTGTCCCGACAACGGACCCCACCCCCCCCTAGGGCGTGTCATCCATTAACGATAGAAACCTTGCGGTATCAGGGTGACACGCCCGCCCCAGCTCTATGATCTAGGGGCTATGTCCCTGATTTTGAGGGCACTCTGGGATTATTTGAAGGCACTCATGGGATTAAATGATGACAGTCCCTGGATCAATCCCTCGCAACTTAGCATGTCCCCAAGGTCGTGCCCATACCTGAAAATTCCCTGACGGGCACCTCGATTAATACAGATTTTCACCGCAGTACCCACGGCAGAATTAGGGTTGGGTTGGGCGGCGAAGCCGCCCAACCCAGTTAATCGAGGTGTCCTGACATGCGATCGCCCTTTGTGGCTCGGAAACCGTGGCTAGGAACCCCCCATGTTTGTCAATTTCTTCATTAAACGCCCCGTTTTTGCCACTGTTTGCGCTCTGATTATCCTGCTCATCGGTGGCATCAGCATTCCCACCCTACCGATCGCCCAGTTTCCCGACATCAGTCCCATCCAGATCAGTGTCCAGTCCAACTACATCGGGGCCGACGCCGAAACCGTCGAGAAAACCGTCACCAATATTCTGGAGCGGGAAATTAACGGTGTAGAAGGGCTTCGCTCCCTCACCTCCAGCAGCAGCAACAGCGGCACCAGCGTCATCACCGCCACCTTTGACTCCAGCCGTGACAAAGACATTGCCGCCGTCGATATCCAAAACCGCGTTTCCCTCGCGGAACCCCAACTGCCCGAGCCCGTACTCCAAACTGGGGTCACAGTCACCAAGGAAAGTAGCAATATTCTGATGGCGATGAGCCTCTACACCACAGAGGACAGCTACGATGATATTTTCCTCAGTAACTACGCCGATTTGTACATTGTTGATGCTTTACGGCGGATTAATGGGGTTGGCAACGTGGTCATCTTTGGGGAGCGAACCTATGCGGTGCGGCTGTGGCTCAACCCCCAAAAGCTGGCCAGTCGTGACTTGACGGCCCAGGATGTGATCGATGCCTTGCGGGAACAGAACGTACAGGTGGGGGCAGGGCAGCTCGGCCAACCGCCCGCCGATCCAACGCAGCGCTACCAAATCGACCTGCGAGCCATCAGTCGCTTCCAGAATATGGAGGATTTTGAAAATTTAATTGTTAAAACTGGGACTCAAGGGGAATTAGTCAAATTTCGGGATGTGGGCCGGGTGGAACTGGGGGCGGAAAACTATGGGACATTTCTGCGCTTCCGGGGCCAAGAGGCGATCGGCCTCGGTATTTACCAGCTTCCCGGCAGCAATGCCCTGGATGTGGCGCGGGCCGTCAAGGCGGAAATGGTGGACCTGGCCCAGGAATTTCCACCGGGCATTGAGTATGGGATTGGCTTCGACACCACAGACTATGTGGAGCAGTCCCTCACGGAGGTGGTGCGCACCCTCATTCAGGCCGTGGGGCTGGTGGTTCTGGTGATTTTTGTCTTTTTGCAGGACTGGCGCACGACCATTATCCCAGCCGTGACCATTCCCGTGGCTCTGATCGGCACCTTCGCCATTGTCAAAATTTTCGGTTTTTCCATCAATAGTCTGACCCTATTTGGCCTCACCCTGGCAACGGGAATGGTGGTGGACGATGCGATCGTGGTGGTGGAAGATATTGCCCGCAAAATCAAAGTCTTGGGGATGTCCCCCGCCAAAGCCGCGATCGAGGCCATGCGTGAGCTGACCGGTGCCGTCATCGCCACCTCGTTAGTGCTAATGGCAGTTTTTATCCCCGTTGCCTTTTTTCCCGGCACCACCGGCGCCCTCTATCGTCAATTTGCCCTCACGATCGCCTTTGCCATTGCTCTTTCTACGTTTAATGCCCTCACCCTCACTCCCACCCTGTCTGGCCTCCTATTACGCCCCCATGCACCGATCGGTGGTGTGTTAGGAGCCGGATTCGATCGTTTCAATGGATTCCTGGATCAGGTGCGCGGCACCTACCGGAACAGTCTCGAACGACTCAACCGGATTAAGCCCCTCGTCTTAGCGGTATTTGTCGCTTTGCTGGTGATGACGGGTTGGCTCTATCGATCGGTGCCCTCCGCCTTCTTACCCGAAGAGGATCAGGGCTACTTTATTACCCTGGTGGGCGCACCATCCGGGGTCTCCCTGAGCTACACCCATGAGGTCATGGAGCGGGCAGAGGCCGAAATCCTAAGCTTACCGGGAGTTCGGGCCACCTTTGTGGTGGGTGGCTTTGGCTTTTCCGGCAGTACGTCCAATCGGGGCGTAATTTTCACTACCCTAAAACCTTGGGACGAACGGGGACCTGCTGAATCGGTCCAAGCCCTGATTGGGCAGTTATTCGGCAAGTTCTCCCAAATCACCGAGGCCAATGTTTTCCCCGTCAATCCTCCGGCAATCCAGGGCCTCGGTCAGTTTGGTGGCTTTCAATACCAGCTTCAGGATCGGCGCGGTAGCCTTAGTATTAATGACCTTACCCAGAAACTGGGCGAAATGCTGGTGGCAGCAAACCAGCACCCCGACTTACTCAATGTTTTTAGCACCTATTCGGCCTCAACACCCCAGTTCATCCTAGAGGTCAATCGCGATCGGGCCAAGGCCCTAGACGTTAATATCGATGATGTGTTCGATACCCTGCAAACCTATATCGGCTCTCGTTATGTCAGTGACTTCACCCTAGGCCAGCGCACCTATCGTGTCTATGTCCAGGCCGATCAGCAGTTTCGGGCCAGTCCCGACGATATTGGGAACCTCTACGTGCGATCGGAGCGAGATGAGATGATTTCCTTGGGGAACTTGGTCAGCCTCCGCTCCACCATTGGAGCCCAGACAATCAATCACTACAACCTCTACCGATCGATCGAGATCAATGGAGCTGCTGCACCGGGGGTCAGTTCCGGTGCAGCCCTTACGGCAATGGAGGCGGTTTCTGCCCAAATTCTGCCCCCCAGCCTGGGCTATGAGTGGTCCGGCAGTTCCCTAGAGGAAATTGAGTCCGGGAACCAGGCCCCGATTATTTTCGGCCTCGGGCTGGTGTTTGTGTTTCTGGT
The DNA here is from genome assembly GCA_035285005.1 of Prochlorothrix sp. Lineage (GTDB taxonomy): Bacteria > Cyanobacteriota > Cyanobacteriia > Prochlorotrichales > Prochlorotrichaceae > Prochlorothrix. The sequence continues at coordinate 5,607 of JAYKIB010000271.1, read as the reverse complement.
TCTGGCGGCCCAGTACGAGAGCTTTGTCGATCCGGTGGTGATTCTGTTTGCGGTGCCGCTGGCGGTGCTGGGTGCTTTGCTGGCCCAGAGTGCGCGGGGGTTACCCAATGATATTTACTGTCAAATTGGACTGGTGATGCTGATTGGTTTAGCCAGTAAAAACTCAATTTTGATTGTGGAATTTGCCAACCAACTCCGAGAACAGGGGATTCCCTTGGTAAAGGCTACCTTTGAAGCGGCAGAGCAACGCATGCGACCAATTTTAATGACAGCGATCTCGACCCTCAGTAGTATTTTTCCTCTAGTTGTTGCGACGGGAGCTGGGGCCGGGAGTCGTCGGTCTTTGGGAACGGCAGTGTTCGGTGGAATGTTTGTGGCGACGTTTTTAAGCCTCTTTATTGTGCCGATTCTCTATATTGTGGTTAAGCAGTTGCAGGATCGGAGTTTTCCCCCCGATCGATCGCCCGATCGTCCTCTCCCTCCGCCACTGGCGTAAACTCCACGCCTTGGTAAATCTGGGCCAGGGGCAACGCCAAATCACCCAAGGGCAATGGGAAGACAGCGTCTAGCCCTACGGTTGTGGTCAAAATCCAGCGATCGGCTCCATCTCGCTGATAGTATTCGATCACGGGTTCTGACTGACTGACCAAAAGATAGTGCTGGAGGCTGGGCAGGGAGCGGTAATAGCGGAACTTATCACCGCGATCGTAGGCTTCCGTGGACCCCGACAGCACTTCTACAACTAAGTAGGGATTTAGCACTTCATCACGGCGATTGGCGTTGAATATTGGCTCCCCCTCAATCACGCTCACATCGGGATACACCCCTCGGTTATGCTCCGGCACCCAAATCCGCAGTTCCCCGCCATAAACTTCAAAATCAGTATCCTGGAGCGCCATATAGATTAAGGCAATCAAGGTGCGAATAATTTTGGCGTGATCTAGAGTGCCACCGGTCACGGGAGTGATTTCTCCATCGTGGTATTCATGGCGGATTTCGGCGCGTTCTTCAAGTTGGCGGTACTGGTCTGGGCTGTAGTTTTTTAGGGGGGCCGGGTTGGGGGAACTGGCGGGACGGGGGAGGGTGGTGGTCATAGGTATGGTGTGCTTAGGACTGCTTGGGGACAATTCTGCTGGGGGCACTTCGATGAATTAGGTTGGGCGACTTCGCCGCCCAAGCCGACCCTGATTTTTGCGTAGGTCATGAGATCAAAACTTAGATTTTTCGAGTATGGAGATAAGTCCCATGAACAGCATCGGAGGGGTGGGTGAACTAGCCGCCTTGGGCGCAGCCCTATTATGGGCCGTTGCTTCCGTGATCTATACCCGTCTGGGCCAATCCCTACCGCCCGCCCTGTTGAATTTACTGAAGGGCCTGATGGCTCTGGGATTTCTCGCCCTAACCCTCGGCCTCAAGGAAGGCTGGCAACCGGGCAGTGGCCTTGCCTCGATCGCAACCCTAGGCGATCGGGAAAAACTTCTCCTCACCACCAGCGGCATTATCGGCATCAGCATCGGCGACACCTGCTATTTCAACACCCTCAACCGCCTCGGGGCTCGCCGCGCCTTACTCCTAGAAACCCTGGCCCCTCCGTTAGCCGCTGGAATTGCCTGGATTTTTCTAGGGGAAGCCCTGGGAGGACTCGATTGGCTAGGAATTTCGCTGATTTTAGGCGGAGTCGCCTGGGTAATGGTGGAACGGGTGCCCGATCGACCCCGAGATCTAGGGACGCAAATGCCAACTCGATCGCTACTCAGCGGTATCCTCTGGGGCGTGGGGGCCAACCTCTGCCAAGCCACGGGGGCAGTGATGTCCCGATCGGCCCTCGCCAACACCGAAGTGGATCCCCTCTGGAGTACGGTGGTGCGCTTGGGTGCAGGCGTGGTGGCCCTGGCGATCGGGTTGGGGTTGGCCGCGATCGATCGGTGGCGACGCGATCGGGCCTTGCGCCCTGCATCCCTCTCCCCCTCACGCCCAGCGGTTTTCCAAGACGCTGCGGCTAATGCCTCGGTCCCTAGCTCCTCGGCAGCGAATCCCTCGGCAGCTAACCCCGCTACGGCCCACCTGCCAATCGCCCATAATGCCCCTTCCCAGAATTCCATCCCCACGACCTCAACTACCCGTATTCTAGCCACAATCGCCGTAACCGCCTTTTTTAGCACCTATCTTGCTCTCTGGCTCCAGCAAACCGCCTTTAAGTACGCCGAGACCGGAATCGCCCAGGCACTGAGCAGCACCAGCCCCCTATTTATCTTGCCCGTCGCGATCGTGATCGGAGAGCGGGTCACCCTGCGGGCTCTCCTGGGCGCAGTGATTGCCATTGCAGGCGTAGGGGTGCTGCTGCAAGTTTAGGGCGTGTCATCAAGTCCCTGGAGCAACCTGGCGATATTCAGAGTTACACGCCCGTCCCAGTTATGGGCACCTCAATTAATTGGATTGGGCGGCTTCGCCGCCCAATCCAATTACGCGTCGCAATTAATCAAGGTGCCCTGAAGGCATTCTAGGAGGCACCTCGATTAATTGTGATGCGCGGCTTCGCCGCGCATCACAACCCTGATTCTGCCGTGGGTACTGCGATGGACATCTGGATTAATCGAGGTGCCCTAGGGTTAAAAGATGACAGCCCCGAGGGACTGCCGCAATCTTATTGCTGCAATCTTAAAGAAGGTTGCGGGAGTTTTGGGAATGGTCCAGGAGTTTTCTAGAATGGGGAATGTTGCAATTGTCCAGGCATTCGGGCAGGACGAGTTAAACCATGATTAAGCATGACGTGATGATTGTTGGCGGCGGCATCGCCGGATCGCGGGCCGCATTGGAAATCGCCCGAACCTGCCCCGACCTCAGCATTGGCCTCGTGGCCAAAACCCACCCCATTCGCTCCCACTCCGTCGCCGCCCAGGGCGGCATGGCCGCCACCCTCAAAAACGTCGATCCCGAAGACTCCTGGGAAGCCCACGCCTTTGACACCGTCAAAGGCTCCGACTACCTCGCCGATCAGGATGCCGTCGCCATCCTCACCCAGGAAGCCCCCGATGCCGTCATCGACCTGGAACACATGGGCGTATTGTTCTCGCGCCTAGACTCGGGCCGCATCGCCCAGCGTGCCTTTGGTGGCCACTCCCACAACCGCACCTGCTACGCCGCCGACAAAACCGGCCACGCCATCCTCCACGAACTGATCGTGAACCTGATCAGTAGCGGGGTCACGGTCTACGACGAGTGGTACGTCATGCGCCTGATTCAGGAAGAGGGCGAAGCCAAAGGGGTGGTCATGTTCCGCCTCAGTGATGGCCACCTGGAAGTGGTGGAAGCCAAGGTGGTGATGTTAGCCACGGGGGGCTATGGCCGAGTCTTCAACACCACCTCCAATGACTACGCCTCCACGGGCGATGGTCTTGCCATGACCGCAAAGGTGGGCCTTCCGTTGCAGGACATGGAATTTGTCCAGTTCCACCCCACGGGACTACCGGTGGGTGTGCTCATCTCCGAGGCAGTGCGCGGCGAGGGAGCCTACCTCATCAACAGCGAGGGCGATCGATTCATGGCCACCTATGCCCCCAGCCGCATGGAACTGGCCCCCCGGGACATCACCTCCCGCGCCATTTACTCGGAAGTGCGGGCTGGTCGCGGCGTTCACCTCGAAGACGGAAGCGCCGGGGGGGGCTTTGTCTACCTGGATCTACGCCACATGGGACGGGAAAAAATCATGAGTCGGATTCCCTTCTGCTGGGAAGAGGCCCACCGATTGGTCGGCATTGATGCGGTGGTGGAGCCGATGCCCGTCCGACCCACAGCCCACTACTCCATGGGCGGCATCCCCACCAACACCGATGGCCAGGTGCGCAGCGGTCCCGATGGCCTTGTGCCCGGTCTCTTTTCGGCGGGCGAAACCGCCTGTGTTTCGGTCCACGGGGCCAACCGCCTCGGCAGCAATTCCCTCCTGGAATGTGTCGTCTATGGTCGTCGCACTGGAGCCAGCATCGCCCAGTATGTGCGCGATCGAAAGTTCTCAAATCTGGATCCAGCTCCCTACCTGGCCCAGGCCCAGGCCGAAATCCAAGTCCTGCTCGATCGATCGGGCACTCGCCGTATCGCCACCGTACGCCAAGATCTCCAGGACTGTATGACCAACCATTGCGGGGTCTTCCGCACCGCAGCGCTCCTCAAAGAGGGGTTAGCCCAATTACAGGAGATTAAAAAACAAGCCCAGGAGACCTTTGTGGACGATAAGGGCACCTGCTGGAATACGGACCTCACCGAGGCCCTGGAACTGCAAAACCTACTGATTGTGGGGGAAATGATTATGACTTCCGCCCTCAGTCGCCAGGAAAGTCGCGGTGCCCATTTCCGGGAAGATTTCCCCGATCGCAACGATGCCGAATTCCTCAAACACACCCTATCGTTCTACTCTGCGGCGGGGGTCGATATCCAAGGTCGATCGGTGGCCCTGGGAATGTTTGAACCCAAGGAACGGAAATATTAGGGGACACCTCGATTAATTCAAATTTTCACCGGAGTGCCTACAGGGCACCTCGATTAATTGAGGCAGGCGGCGAAGCCGCCTGCCACACCCCTGATTCCTGCGTGGATCACCAGGCGAAAATTGGGATCTTCCGAGGTGCCCTACAGCAGAATCAGGGTTGGGTTGGGCGGTTTTGCCGCCCACTCCGATTAATCCAGGGTTTATGGGCCAGGGCTTATGGGCCAGGGCTTATGGGCCAGGGCTTATGGGGAAGACCGATCGCGACGCGGCTTAAACCGAGGACGGGTGACCCGATCCCAAGGACGCAGTGCCTCCGGCGGTAGCAGGGCCGCTGAATCGATCGGGCTATGCCCCATGTCAGCCATTGATCCAGCAGACTCAGCCGGCAGAGCCTTCACCCCCGGGGTCTGCCCCAACGCCGCATCAGAGTATTGTGACTGTCGCTTTTTCTTCCGTTCTAGCCACTCCCGCTCCCCATTCCACTTATCAATATTGGACGAAATAATCAGAAACAAAACCCAGTTCAGTTGTTCTTGGCGAAAGAGATAACTTTCCAAATAGTTCTGCATGATCAGAACTATCAAAAAGGCAACGGGCCACATATATTCGGGTCGTGGCGCTTGGTACGCGAGCCTCAAGGCTTTCGCCAAAACAATCACATAGCCGACAAAAAAGATGAAAAGGCCAAAGTAGCCCAAATCCAGCATCAAGTCAAAGAAACCATTATGGGCATTCGCGGGAGCATCACCCGTGTGTAGCCAAACCCGCAGCATGAAATTTGGATCCTTCCATTTCACACCTCGACCAAACCCCAACACCAAAGAAATCGGACTCCGAGCCACTTCCATTCGGGCTGCTTCCCAGATCTCAGTCCTGGCTGAAATCGTCGGATCTTTGCCAATCCCCGTGAGGAGAGGTGACCAAATCGCCAATAGAACCCCTAGCCCAACAACCGCGCTCACAACGATCAGATAGGTCCAGAAAACACTCTGCTTGCCGCGCCACCGAATCAGCGTAATTGCAAAGATTAGGATACAAAACACCTGGGATAAAATTAAGGCCCCCATCGATCCAGACACCACAGCCGCCGACAGTGTGATCAGCATGGGCAGAATCTGGGCAGG
>JAYKIB010000270.1:0-4530 GCA_035285005.1 Prochlorothrix sp. | reverse complement strand
TTGGAAACCTAGTTAGACGACATAAAACCGCTATCAGAAGCCCCTCCAAAGGCTTGCTATGAACACTTTTTGGGTACATTTTCCCCAGTGCGCAGGGGTTCACATGAGTTTCCAAACATCCTCTTAGTGAGCAGCCCAGCCGCTGACCTCAATAAATTGGGATATCCCAATCAAGATCACCCCCAAGTAATCTTTCGGATACTTTTTATTCTGCCTGTAATCCCCTAAGGAATAAACATTATGTCTTCCCCTAATTTATCGATCGTAAACTCCGATCTTTTCAATCAACTAAGTGACTTAGATCTGATAGAAAAACTGAGCCCCAGTGCCCTAGATCAAATTTTGATTCACCTCGCCTACAGTGCGATGCGAGCCAGTGGCCATCGCCACGGTGCATTTTTAGAAGCGGCGGCAACGGCAGCCAAATGTGCCGTTTACAGCACCTATGTGGAGCAGGGGCAAAACCTACGCATGACCGGCCATCTGCACCACATCGAACCCAAGCGGGTAAAGGCGATCGTCGAAGAAATCCACCAATCTTTGGAACAGGGCCGACTGGTCAAGATGTTGGGATCCCAGGAACCGCGTTACTTGATTCAACTGCCCTACGTGTGGATGGAGCGGTTTCCCTGGGATGGCACGGGGTCCCGCATTCCCGGCTCCAGTTTAATGCCCTCGGAGAAGCGCCATATTGAGGCCAATCTTCCCAAGGATTTGCCCCCGGCTCAACTGATTAATTCTTTCCAGTTTATGGAGCTGATTGAATTTCTCCATGGACGTTCCCAGGAGGATCTCCCTGTAAATCGTCGCATGCCTTTGAGTGAAGCCTTTGCGGAACATATTCGACGACGCTTGCTCTATTCCGACACAGTCATCTCTGTAGACACATCCTGGGGGCCGCCCTTTTACGCACTGATGCGCACCTCCTACTCGCCGGTGGGGGAAGAGGAACGGACCTATACAACGGTGGAAGATACGGCCCGATACTTTCGTTTGATGCGCCACTGGGCCGAGCATCAACCCCACGTGCTGCGGGCTTTGGAGGAATTGGATATTGACGCCGACCGCGTTGATGAGGCGTTTGAAGCGCTGGATGTGTTGCTGCGCACCTGGGCCGATCGCTATCACAGTCCGGGGGGACAAGGGGTTGTGGTCCAATTGATGGCGGGACCGTCCGATCGTCGGGATCCTCCCCCGGGCGTGGCTCCACTGTCGGAGTCTCCCTTGGCAGCTTAGGGGTTGCTGCCGAAGTTTTCAAACATCCTCGAAGGGTGAGTGGGCACCTCGAAAAATCCAAGTTCTTGCCCAGGAACCCAGGTCAAAATCAGGGTTCGGTTGTGCGGCTCCACCGCACAACCCAATGAATCGAGGTGCCCTAGTCAAGATTTTGCTCCGCCTGGGCTGAATTTTGGGCCTCCTGACTCACCTCCACCCGCTCTAATTCCGCCTGTTGCAGGGCCTGGGGCAAGGGTTGGAGGGCCGGTTCTAGAATTTGGGGCTTCGGGTCCGTGGGAATATTCAGTTCTGGCTCCACCTCGGGGTCTGACATTGGGGTTTCAACCGATTCAGCCACGGTTGGGGCCTGCGCCTCTTCGAGGCTCGGTTCCGCTACAGGCTCGACTACTGGCTCAACTTCTAGCTCGACTTGCAGCTCCGCCACGGGCTCCGGCATCACCTCCGCCAGAGGTTCCGGCACCACCGGAGCCTGAACCACCGTCTCCGCCGCAGTCTCCGCCGCAGTCTCCGCCACCGGCGTTGCAGTGGCGACCCGCTCCGGCATCCACAGGGCCTCCCCTCTGGCTAGCTTGCGCCGCTTCCAAGAGGCAACCCGTTCCTTCGCCTTGGGATGGAGACTGTCGGCAATGTAGGCCGTTGCCAGGGTCGTGATGCCAACCGTCGCCACCAAGTCAAAGGCTCCGGATAGGATAGCTTGCACTGCATAATAGCTCATTGAAGATGGGCTCCCGTTTGAGTGTCGAAGGGATCTTGCTAAAAAATGATACTTTCAGGTTGATTTTAGATTTTAGGGCGTTCCGAACACAATGACTTTGTGACAACCGGGCACTTCGATTCCCTGGGGCGGGCTTCGACTCCACTCAGCCCGCCACAATCCTAATTCTGCCGTGGGTACTGCGGTGAACATCCGCATTTTTCGAGGTGCCCAACAGATTGCGGCGGGTTGGGACAGGTCACCCTGGGGCTCCGCCGATTAAGGGCCGCCGGTCAGGTGGTGAAGGCTTGAGTTAAGTCTCGATCGATCGGGTGCAGCCCCAACGCCCCCTCGGGATCTGCACCAGCGGCAATACGGACCAAGGTTTCCAAGGCGATCGACTGGGCCTGGGGCATCTGGCCATAGGTGAAAACCGCCGGAATAATCTGGGCTTGCTGGGCCAAAAGCGGCTGCCACTGGGCCCAGACATAGGGACTGCCATAGACCACTAAACCCCGCAAACAGCGGTGATCCAGGAGGGTCTCGATCCAGGTTTGGAGTTGGGTTTGATCGTTGCCCGCCGATCCTCGGAAGGGGTTCCCGCGCAGAAAAATTTGGAGCAGGGTGGGATGGCGCAGATCCTGAGGGACGATCGGGGGACTGTGGCGATCGCACCATCGGGTTTGGTAGCCCCAGGACTGGGGTAGGGCAAGGGCCGGAGTCTGCATTCCCAAAAAGGGGGCCAGCAGCAAGTTATCCACCCAGACTAGATTCACCGCATCGCGAGGGATGGCACGATCGATCGGCGGCACCAAGCCCTCCTCCCCCCCTGGGCGAGGTTCTCCCGGCCTGGGCCACTGCTCCAGCGACCCCTGCAAAATTTCCCGACCTAAGGCCTCCGCCTCGGGGGGAGCCACCTGCTCCAACTGCAACGCTGGGGTCGCCTCCCAGTCCCAACTGTGGCATACACTCGTCCCCTCCACCGGAGAGCACACCGACAGTTTGGCACGCCACAGACGCTCCAGGGACTGGTGTAACCGTGCTTCACTGATCCGGCCCTGTTCCACCGCCGCCACGATCGCCGCGATCGTCCGGGGCGGATCCACCGGCATCAGTACCACATCCGCCCCCGCCTCCAGTGCCAAAATGGGCGCTTCCTCGGCCCCGTAGTGTTGGGTAATCGCCTGCATCATCAGGGCATCAGTCACAATCACCCCCTCAAACCCCCACTGCTGCCGCAGAATTTGGGTCAGCACCAGGGGCGATAGGGTCGCGGGTCGGTAGAGGTCCAAACTGGGCACCCGCAAATGGGCCGTCATCACACTGGACACCCCTGCCTCGATCGCCCGTCGAAACGGTACCCACTCCAAGGCATCCAGCCGCTCTCGACTGTGGGGCAGTTCCGGCAGTTCCAAATGGGAGTCCGTGGCCGTATCCCCATGACCGGGGAAATGCTTGGCCGTGGTCAGCACCCCCTGCCCCTGGCTACCCTCAATAAAGGCCGCCACCAGCGCCGCCACAATCTCCGGCGTTTCGCCAAAGGCCCGCACATTAATCACGGGGTTCTGGGGGTTGTTATTGACATCTGCCACCGGAGCCAGCACCCAATTGAGGCCGATCGCGACGGCTTCCTGGGCCGTGAGGTGGCCAAACCGACGGGCATAGTCCTGGGCTAAGGCCAAATCCCGACGGGCGATCGACCCCAGGGCCAAGGGCGGCGGCATCCAACTCGCCCCCCCGAAGCGTTGCCCCACCCCCTCCTCAATATCCGCCGCCAGCAGCAGGGGAATCTCGGCCCACTCCTGCAACTGCTGGGTCCGTAGGGCCACCTCTGGCCCACTCCCCCCCAACAAAATCACCCCCCCGACCCCCAGGGTTTTAATCCAATGGCGCAGGGTGTCGCGGGGGGGTTCCCATTGGGGGTAGCGAATTTGGGAGTCGAACCAATGGCCGGAGGCCCGCACAACGATGAGTTGGGCCACCTGTTGGGCGAGGCTGAGGTGGCTCCAGTCGGGCAAGATGGGTTTCCAAACCATGGTGATCCTTGGGCTGCTATGGGGGGAGAGGAGACAAGCCCCGTGGGGCACCTCGCCTCTTCATTACAACATCTCTTGATGGGCACCGCGATGAATCCAAATTTTCGCCCAGTGACCCACGTAGGAATCAGGGTTGTGGAGGGCGGCTTCGCCGCCCTCCACAATTAATCGAGGTGCCCATGAACCCAATTCATTGAGGTGGGTGCATCCCGTTTTGGAGGCCCTCACCCTAAATCCCTCTCCCAAAGAAGGAGAGGGACTTTAATCCTATGCCCCTTCTCCCGGCTGGGAGAAGCAATGTCCTGAGCGCAGTCGAACGGGCGGTGCCTTGAGCGGAGTCGAACGGGCGATGTCCTGAGCGGAGTCGAACGGGCGATGTCCTGAGCGGAGTCGAACGGGCGGGGCCCTGAGCGCAGTCAAAGGGGGCCAGGAGATGAGGGCCAGACTCGCCCAAGTGAGATACCCCCCTTGAAGTGCCCAGGGTACTATCGGCAAGCTGTTCCACGAACCGGTTGGTGGTCCCCAGCCCCCCGACCCGAGCCGTCCTAAAACGCATCCCTAAAA
>JAYKIB010000269.1:0-9609 GCA_035285005.1 Prochlorothrix sp. | reverse complement strand
TTTAAGGGTGAATAGGGCATAAATTGAAGCGTAGGCTCGTGGAAGGCATGGGTGGGCTAGGAGAGGGCTGGTGTCCGTGATTATGCGGATATACTGGCTTAGAAAAACCCGTGTTATTACGGTAGTAAGTGTCGATCGATCGGCCTGCGGTTCAGGTGACTTAACTCCGCTCAGTTATTATCCTTTTTTGTTGCCATGATCTGAGATTTTCCCCTCTCTTTTCTGTAGAGTCGCGATCAGTTCAAAGAAAATTTTAAGACTGAATTGAGTTATTTTCCGATCGATTACTGAGGCCATAATCTGGAAAGTGAGTCTACTTAAAACCCCACTCTAAACAGTTCTAATCGGGTTAGGGTCTTGATTTATTGGGGGGACGACTGTGTCGTTCTCTTTTGAGCAGATCCGGAGGTGGGGCATCCCGTCCAAGTTGGAATTTTTTGCCGTATCTGAGTCACATAGGGAGGAACTTTCTCCCAAATCCCATTCCCTGGTATAGGGATTTGGAGAGAGTCTTGGAAAAGGGCACCTCGATTAATCCAAATTTTCATCCTGTGATCCACGCAAGAATAAGGGTTGTGGCGTACGGCGAAGCCGCACGCCACAATTAATCGAGGTACCCAGAATCCTAACGAGGTGCCGTAGGCCCTTAGCCGTAGGCTGCCTCTGAACGAAGACCGAACGAAGGCCGAGTCTGACCCTGGACCTTTCACCTGGAACTCTGCACCCGAAACTCCTCTCCCCCGCCTCCCCCACTTCCATCCACTCCGGCCCATGGCTTACACTAGACCCTGCTCACCAGCAATTCCTACGGGTACCGCGATCGAGAAGGGGCGCGACGGCGCTATCCGCAACCCGATCGCCTGGGTCCACACCTACCCCTGGATCCCCCCAACGGATGCTCGTCCCAGTCGATCGAAAATGTCCTGTAGGAGCCGTCAAGCATCCCCAGCGGCGTTGATGAGTTGCTCTAGCCTATTGTGAGGTCGTTTGTCCATGCGCCTGTCCCAAATGCTCCTGGTTACCCTGCGGGAAGATCCCGCTGAGGCCGAAATCCCCAGCCATAAGCTCCTCTTGCGGGCGGGGTACATTCGCCGCATTGCCAGCGGCATCTACGCCTATCTCCCCCTTATGTGGCGGGTGTTGCAAAAGGTGTCCCAAATTGTCCGGGACGAGATGAACGCCACGGGTGCCCAGGAGTGTTTGCTACCCCAGCTACAACCGTCGGAGTTGTGGCAGGAGTCGGGCCGCTGGGACACCTATACCCAGGCCGAGGGCATCATGTTCACCCTCACCGATCGCCAGGAGCGGCAAGTGGGCCTGGGGCCAACCCACGAGGAAATTATTACGGCGGTGGCCCGGGACATGATCCGCTCCTATCGCCAACTGCCCCAAAATCTTTATCAAATTCAGACCAAGTTCCGGGATGAAATTCGGCCCCGTTTTGGTCTAATGCGGGGGCGGGAGTTCATTATGAAGGATGCCTACTCCTTCCACAGCAGTGAGGAGAGCCTGCGGGAGACCTACGCGGCTATGGACCGGGCCTATCGGAATATTTTCCAACGCTGTGGGCTGAAGTTTCGGCCCGTGCAGGCCGACTCCGGCGCGATCGGCGGTTCCGCATCCCAGGAATTTATGATCCTCGCGGAGGCGGGGGAAGACGAAATTCTCTACACCGACGATGGCCAGTATGCGGCCAATGTGGAAAAGGCCGTGTCGCTGCCCTCGGCTGCGGTGGCTTCCCCCTTCGATCGCTACGAAAAGCGGGAGACCCCGGGCACCAACACGATCGCCACCCTCTGCGAGTTCCTCCAGTGCGATCCCACCCAAATCGTCAAAAACGTTCTCTACCAAGCGGTGTACGACAACGGCACCACCGTGCTGGTGCTGGTCAATATTCGGGGGGATGAGGATGTGAACGATGTCAAGCTCACCAATGAGCTGACCCGCCAAGCGGTCAACTACGGGGCGACCACTCTCATTGCCCTCAGTGTTCCCGATGCGGATGCCCAGCAGAAATGGGCCAGCGAACCCCTGCCCCTGGGTTATATTGCGCCGGACTTAGCCGATCGCTATATTGCGAAGCAAGACGGCGTTAGCCCCACGTTTCTGCGCCTCGCAGACCTCACGGTGCTGGAACTCAAGAACTTCGTCACGGGAGCCAATGAAACGGGCTACCACGTGGTGGGGGCCAACTGGGGCAGCGAATTTGAGTTGCCCAGGGTCCAGCTCGATCTGCGCACCGCTAAAGCGGGCGATCGATCCCAGCATGACCCCAGCCAAACCCTCCACAGTGCCCGAGGCATTGAGGCCGGTCACATCTTCCAGTTGGGCCTCAAGTATTCCCAGGCCATGGGGGCCACCTATGCGGCGGAGTCCGGCGAAGATTTGCCCCTGTGGATGGGCTGCTATGGGGTGGGGGTTTCCCGCGTGGCCCAGGCGGCGGTGGAACAGTCCCACGATAAGGATGGGATTATCTGGCCCGTGGCGATCGCACCCTACCAGGCCATTGTGGTCATGCCCAATGTCAAGGATGCGGACCAGGTGGCGGCGGCGGAACAGCTCTATGCCGACCTCAACGCGGCGGGAATTGAAGCGTTGCTGGACGATCGCACGGAACGGGCTGGGGTCAAGTTCAAGGATGCGGATCTGTTGGGCATTCCCTACCGCATTGTCACGGGCCGATCGTTGAAGGAGGGTAAGGTGGAGGTGGTCCAGCGGGCCACGGGGGAATCCCAGGAGATTGCCTTAGATCAGGTGGTTTCCACACTCCAGGCCTGGATTACTGCTGCCCTCGCCTCCTAACGCTACGGCCCTCCTGCGGGTGCGGGAAATCGAGATTGCCCCCAGTGGCCAGGTGGCCGTCCATCGCCATGGGCAGCGGCCTGGAGTGGCCTATATTCTGGAGGATTCTGGAGGGCACCATGACCGCATATCGGGGCGATCGAGGCCCGGTCCCAACGGGACCGTGGGCCTAATCCCGAGGCTGACCCGTGAGGCGCTGCCGCAGGGTTTTGATGCGATCGCGCAGCTTCGCCGCCTCTTCAAACTCCAGATTTTTCGCCGCCTCCTGCATTTGGCTCTCTAACTGCTGAATCAGCTCCGGTAGCGTCTCTAGGGGCAAATCCGTCGAAACCTCATAGGCTTGCTCCAACTCCTGGGCATTGAGACGACGGGACACCTCCAGAAAAGCCAGGATCGAATTATTGAGCTTGCTGGGAATCGGCTGGGGCGTAATGCCATGGGCCTCGTTATAGGCCATCTGTTTGGCGCGGCGGTAGGCCGTTTCCTCGATCGCCTTGGCCATGCTCCCCGTCAGGTTATCCGCATAGAGAATCGCCTGCCCCCGCACATGACGCGCCGCCCGCCCGATCGTCTGGATCAGCGATCGTTCCGCCCGCAAAAAGCCCTCCTTATCCGCGTCCATAATCGCCACCAGGGACACCTCCGGCAGGTCCAATCCCTCCCGCAACAGGTTCACCCCAATCAGCACATCAAATTCACCGTGGCGTAAATCCCGTAAAATCTCGATTCTTTCAATGGAATTAATCTCCGAATGGAGATAACGCACCTTAACCGATCGATCGCTAAAATAATCCGTTAAATCCTCTGCCATCCGCTTAGTGAGTGTTGTCACTAATACGCGCTCCCGTTGGTCCACCCGCCGCTGAATCTCACTGAGCAAGTCATCCACCTGTCCCTCGGTGGGCCGCACAATGACTTCTGGATCCAGCACCCCCGTTGGTCGGATAATTTGCTCCACAATCCGGTTTTCCGAGATTTCTAGCTCCCAATCCCCCGGTGTTGCCGATACAAAGATGGATTGCTGCGCCTTCTCCCAAAATTCTTCACTTTGCAGGGGTCGGTTATCCTTAGCACTGGGTAACCGAAACCCATGATCCACCAACACCTGCTTGCGGGCCTGGTCCCCGTTGTACATCCCCCGCAACTGGGGCACCGTCACATGGGACTCATCCATCACCAGCAGCCAATCCTCGGGGAAATAGTCCACCAAACACTCCGGCGGATCCCCCGCCTGCCGTCCCGCCAAATAGCGCGAATAGTTTTCCACCCCGTTGCAGTAGCCCACCTCCCGCAGCAACTCCAAGTCATAGCGGGTGCGCTGCTCTAGGCGTTGTGCCTCCAATAATTTGCCCTGATCATTGAGAAAGGTCAGTTGTTCCTCTAATTCCTCCCGAATTGCGTTACAGGCTTCCTCTAGTCGCTCCTCCGGGGTGACAAAGTGGCGGGCGGGGTAGATATTTAAAGCTTTCAAACTTTGGAGTGTCGCGCCTGTGACCGGATCAATGTAGCGGATCGCCTCCACCTCGTCCCCGAAAAACTCTACCCGAATCAACCGATCCTCATAGGCAGGTCCAATCTCTAGCACATCTCCCTTGAGGCGAAACCGCCCCCGTCCCACATCTAAATCATTGCGACTATACTGAATATTGACCAAATCCCGCAGTAATTGCCGTTGATCCACCTCTTCACCCACCCGTAATGGGATCGAGGCTTTCAAATACTCGGACGGAATCCCCAGTCCATAAATACAACTGATCGATGCCACCACGATCACATCCCGCCGCTCGAATAGGGAGCGGGTTGCTGAGTGGCGCAGCATGTCGATCTCTTCGTTAATTGACGCTGTTTTGGCGATATAGGTGTCGGTAACGGGAATATAGGCTTCCGGCTGATAGTAGTCGTAGTAGGAAATAAAATATTCGACGGCATTCTCCGGGAAAAACTCCCGCAGCTCGTTACAAAGCTGGGCCGCTAGGGTTTTATTGTGGGCCAGAACCAGGGTGGGCTTGCCGATTTGTTGGATTACATTGGCGATCGAAAAGGTTTTGCCCGTGCCGGTGGCACCCTTAAGGGTTTGGTAGCGGGCACCGGCCTGGAGATGTTGCACCATCTGGTCGATCGCCTGGGGCTGATCTCCGGTGGGTTGGTAGGGGGCATGAAGCTGAAAAGGGGTCATTGCAGTAGTTTCCACGGTATAGCAACGACTAGGTTTGTTTGGCTGGGATTTGGCTGGGATTAATCGAGGTGCCCTCTAGTGCTGTTCAGTCCCTGATTGACTGACGGGCACCTCGATTAATTGTGGCAGGCGGCGAAGCCGCCTGCCACAACCCTGATTCTGCCGTGGGCACTGCGGTCGAAATTTGAATTTTTCGAGGTGCCCTGACAAAAGTGGATCAAATCCAGGTATAGAGGGCGGGTCAGGAAACCTGACCCCTACGATCCTGAACCTCTGGTAGGGGCGCAGTTTCCGCGCCCGATGCAGAATTTTCTGTCAGTCAACCTGGTTCAGCCCCCTGTATCGAGTCCGCTACTGACGTAGCTCGGCCTCCAGCTTGGTGACATCCTCCTTCAAAAACACGGTGATCGTGCCGTTATAGGCGCTGCCATCAGGATTTTGGACCACCTCGATCCAGTAGGCGTAGCGATCGCCGAGGCGAATTTCTCCCTGGCGGGCCAGTTGTAGGGGGGTGAGCTGGGCGCGGAGTCGGGGATCTTGGATCGGTTGGGGGTAGCTGTAGATCGGGACTGCGCGGCGGTAGTCCTGGTAAATATCCACACCATGGATGACCCGGAGCGACTCT
Source organism: Prochlorothrix sp. (assembly GCA_035285005.1). GTDB lineage: Bacteria > Cyanobacteriota > Cyanobacteriia > Prochlorotrichales > Prochlorotrichaceae > Prochlorothrix. Next base: position 4,006 of record JAYKIB010000269.1, on the reverse strand, counting down.
TCGAGGCGATCGGGTGTGATGCCATTGACCACATCAAAGAGGGTGATGGTTTCGCTGCGGATGAAGCCCCAATCGGTGCTGGAGGTGAGGCGACCCGGTGCCCACATGGAGGCTTCGTAGGTGAAGCGTTGGGCGGCGGTGTTTTGTTTGCGAACCCGGAGGGTTTCGTAGGGGGCGGTGAGTAGGGTGGGATGGGCGCGAACCCAGGCTTCCACATCCTGAACCGCCTCGCCCGGTAGGGCATGGGCGGCTTCTAGGCCACTGAAGCACAGCAACCCGAGGCTGCTGAGGATGCCAGCCCCCGTGCGGAGAGCAGTCCGCCAGCGGGGATTGCGATCGTCTGGGACTCGCTTGCTCAAGACCGGTGTACTTAAGCCCGTCCTGAAGCCCGTTGCATTAAAGACCATCGGGGTAACCTCCCAAAAATCTATCCTCCCAAAAACGCCCTCACTATAGCTTGTCCTGTTCCGTCTGGGGAGATGCGGTTTCATGAAGACGACGTAGGGTCTCTTGATAAATGGCGGTTAAGTTGCGGGGGAGGCCCACATTCAAGTTACATTCCACCAACTTGAGGGGCATGGTGCGCTTGGGATGGACCAGCAGTTCGTAGGTGAGTTGGGTGCCGGCTGTGTCGCCCTGTTCCGCATCACTGCGGATTTGGGGCTCCAGTAGCCATGCCCCGCTAAATTCATTGAAGTCTCCCTGAAACTGACTGAAGCGAATGGCGCGGGGTGCTTCCAGAACCATATCTAGAACGACTTTGGCGGCAAAGTTCACTTTCCAGAGTTTTTCTTTGCCCACCTGTTCCAGGCGAACCCGATCGCCCTCTTGCTCAATGACTCGGCTCTGGGTGAGGTTGGGAATAAAGTCCGCCAGTCGCTCATAGTCGGTTAATACGGCCCAAACCCGATCGACCCCCGTCGGGATCCAAATTTGTGCCCGCAACCGTCGCCGCCGACCGTCCAACACTTCGGTGTTGAGGGTGACGGGGGAGGGGAGGTTGGGTTCTGGGGCTGACTCTTCAGGAAAGGGGAGGGTGGATGCGTCCATAGGGAGTCTCGCGTTGGGGCTCGGGGTGCGAGCGGTTCAGCATTGGTCAGGTGATTAGGGCGATCCGAGGAGTCGATCGCACAGGTCGATTCGGGGGAGTAATTCCTGGGAATCGGTGGTTATGGCTGGTATTTTACCTGCGTTTTACCTGCGTTGTGTGCCCTGCGTGTTGTCTCCGGTTATCGCGGCCAGCACTGGGGTGAAGCTGGATCTACCCCGCTAGAGGCGGGGTAGATCGTGATCTCTGGACTTGAGGCAGCGGTTTAGGCTTCTTCCGGCTCCGGGAGACCAAAGACTTGGCACAGGGTCTTGGTGACCTTGTAACCCGAGTCGATCGACTCTAGGGGATCCTTCCGCAAACGGTGACGCAGACACAGGGGCGCAACCCGCTGGATATCATCCACCGTGACCTCCGTGCGGCCCTCCAGAGCTGCCAGGGCACAGGCAGCCCGGTTCGTCACAATATCTCCCCGCAACCCGTCAATATCCAAGGCCGAGCACACCTGGGAAATTTGTACCCGCAAATCATAGTCAAGGCTGACGGAATCCAGACGGCCCTGGGCCTCCGTCAGTTTAGTCTGGAGCGCATCCTGCTCCGTTTTGTGCTTGCCCAAAAAGTCCACGGGATGGCTGTCAAAAGCGGACCGCTCTTCCACCACCTGCACCCGCAGCTTGGGATCCCGCACGGTGCGAACCTCCACACTCATGCCAAACCGGTCTAGCAACTGGGGACGCAGTTCCCCTTCCTCGGGGTTACCGGATCCCACCAGCACAAAGCGGGCAGGGTGGCGAATCGAGACCCCTTCCCGTTCCACGGTATTCCAGCCGGATGCCGCCGAGTCCAGCAACACATCCACCAGGTGGTCGTCCAGCAGGTTCACCTCATCCACATAGAGGATGCCCCGGTTGGCCTTGGCCAGCAGTCCGGGTTCAAAGGCTTTGACCCCTTCAGCCAGGGCTTTTTCAATGTCGATCGTGCCGCAAACTCGGTCCTCCGTTGCCCCCAGGGGCAGGTCCACCATCATCACCTTGCGCTTGGCGACGGGCAGGGTTTCGCCCTTACTCATCCGCTCTTGAGCATCGTTGCTCATTAGTTCTGGATCGCTGGGGTGGCTGTTGAAGGGGTCGTCGGCCACCACTTCAATTTCTGGCAGGAGGTCGGCTAGGGCGCGAATGGTGGTGGATTTGCCCGTGCCGCGATCGCCCATGATCATCACACCGCCAATTTTGGGGTCGATCACATTCAGTTGCAGGGCCAGTTTCATTTCATCCTGGCCCACAATAGCGGTAAAGGGGAAGACACTACGACGGGGGGCAACAGTGGACATAGGTTAGAAATTGAATCAAAACGTAAGTTTAAACAGGGGGCACCTCGAAAAATTCAAAGTTTTGCGGGGTGACCGTCCTAGGAGTCAGGGGTGTGGCTGGCGGATGAGGCCGCCCGTCCCCATGAATCCAGGTATCCAGGGAGGGGGTGAGGTATACCTAAGGCAGGACCTCCGGGAAAACCCATTCGGGAAAACCCATGCGGGAAAACCCATTCGGGAAAACTGTTCATGAGAACTGTTTTGTGAGAACTGTCGGTCAGGACACAGCGACCCCATCAAACCTGAAGGCACTATAAAACTCTATCAAGCAACGAGACATTTCCAGAACCTAGACCGATATGCTTCTTTGGGCACCTCGATTAATTGGGTTGGGCGGCGAAGCTGCCCAACCCAAACCCTGATGCTTGCGTGGGCTGTCTCCCCAAAAGTTGGATTAATCGAGGTGCCCCTTTGCTGCTTTATCTTTGCCGTTATTGCCGCCCGCTGCCCATGAGCCAACCTACGATTCTCGCCGTTGTCCATCAGCAAACCTCCACCCCCGGTCACCTCGGCCACTTGTTGCAACAGCAAGGCTATCGTCTGGATCTGCGCTGTCCGGCCCTGGGGCAGTCCTTGCCCCAGGGCCTTGATCCCTACGCGGGGGTGGTGGTATTTGGGGGGCCGATGAGTGCCAATGATGACGGGACCCTACCGTTTATTCGCACCGAGTTAGATTGGATTGAGCAGGTGCTGACGCTGGAAAAGCCGTTTTTAGGAATTTGTCTGGGCGCCCAGTTGTTGGCGCGGGTGTTGGGGGCGACGGTGCAGCCCCATCCCGAGGGACGGGTGGAGGTGGGATACTGGCCCCTGGCGGTGGCGGAGTCGGTGGCTAGTCCGGTGGCGGCTGATCCGGTTCCGGCTGCGGTGCAGCCCCCAATGCAGGGTGTGAATCCTTTGGCGGGGTTAGAGGTGGTGTTCCAGTGGCACAATGAGGGGTTTGAATTGCCCCAGGGTGCCCAGCGTTTGGCGGCGACGGAGAATTTCCCGACGCAGGCGTTTGTGTATGGTGCTTCTGGTGTGGCCGCGACTCCCGTGCCCCCGATGGCTTTGGGCAGTGGTTCCTTCCGATCGCCGGAAACGCCAGCCGAAAACTTGTCCCCAACCCCCGCCCCAACTCCCGCCGATCGACCCCTAGCCTACGGCCTCCAGTTTCACCCCGAAATTACCCTCGCCATTATGGAGTTCTGGAATCAGGAAGGGGTGGCCATGCTCGATCGACCCGGTGCCCAGCCGACGGCGGATCAGTTTCGAGACTACTATCGCCACCAGGGTGAGATCCATCGCTGGCTCGATCGCTTTTTGGCCCATTGGCTACGATCGACCCCCCAGGCTAGCTACCCAGCGGTGCCGTCCGCGTTGTCGATCGGTTCTCCAGGGGCTGACGTGTCTGAGGGATCCGATCGGGTGAGGAGTTGGGATGCGGCCCACTAACCTTCGGTTGTGACCCAACCCTAACCTTGCTTTCGGCAACGGGGTGAGGGCGGTCCCTTGGGTTTTGTCCCTATTCCGATCGATCGCCCATGGCTACTGTTGGGCACCTCGATTAATTTTTGGGGGCGGCGAAGCCGCCCCCCACAACCCTGATCCTT
>JAYKIB010000268.1:0-10966 GCA_035285005.1 Prochlorothrix sp. | reverse complement strand
CACCTCGATGTCGGCTCATCGCAACCTGGGGCGGAAGTACGTCCCAAGGGTTGGGCTGTTCGCCCATTAAAGCGGTACGTGAGCTGGGTTCAGAACGTCGTGAGACAGTTCGGTCCATATCCGGTGTAGGCGCAAGAGTATTGAGAGGAGTTCTCCCTAGTACGAGAGGACCGGGAGGAACGCACCGCTGGTGTACCTGTTATCGTGCCAACGGTAAACGCAGGGTAGCCAAGTGTGGATGAGATAACCGCTGAAAGCATCTAAGTGGGAAGCCAACCTCAAGATGAGTACTCTTACTGGTTAACCAGGTAAGGTCACGGGAAGACGACCCGTTGATAGGCAGCAAGTGGAAGTGTGGCAACATATGAAGCTGAGCTGTACTAATAGACCGAGGGCTTGTCCTCAGAGCGCTAAATTACGGCGTGTGGTGTCTGACGAATGAAGTCACCTAAGCGAGTTCTAGAAAACAAGTTGTTGCTATGTATGATTGAGGTTTGAGTGAGTAGAGCTTCAGTCTTCAGGCTTCTAAGGTTATTAAAATCCGAGAGAGGCTTAAACACTGGGTTTTACTCGAAGCGAGTGAAGGCTCAAAGGATATTCCTGGTGTCTATGGCGGTATGGCCCCACCCTGACCCATCCCGAACTCAGGTGTGAAACGTACCAGCGGCGAAGATAGTTGGGGGGTAGCTCCCTGCAAAAATAGCGCGATGCCAGGGTAGTCTTACCCAGAAAGGCTCTCAGTTATCAAAACTGAGAGCCTTTCTTATTGGACCACCTCGATTAATCCAACTTTGTGGGAGACAGACCACGCAAGAATCAGGGTTTGAGTTGGACGGCAAAGCCGCCCAACCCAATGAATCGAGGTGCCCATTGGTTACTATATTCAAGATGTTGCTTTGCAATGGAGAGTTAGAGTCTTGGCCGATCGTACCCCCTCGGACCCCACTCAATTGTCCCTAGGTTCCCCTTCCCCTGATCAGAATCTTGCGGATCATGCGCTTAGCCCAGACCTCAACCTGTCAACGCGACTACAGGGTTTAAGTATTTTTTTGATTGGCATGATGGGAGTGGGGAAGACCACGGTGGGGCGACTGCTGGCGCAGGGCTTGGGCTATCGCTTTGTGGATACGGATGCTCTGGTGGAACAGGTGGCAGGCCAGTCTATTCCAGAAATTTTTGCCCAGGAGGGAGAAGCGGCATTTCGGGAGTTGGAGAGTCGGGTGTTGTCGGAGCTGTCGTCCTACCGGCGGCTGGTGATTGCGACGGGGGGAGGGATTGTGGTCGATCGAGAAAATTGGTGTCATTTGCACCAGGGGTTGACGGTTTGGCTGGATGTGCCTCTGGACCTATTGATGGAACGGCTGGAAGCAGAGCGGGACCATCGGCCGTTGCTTCAGACTGAGGAACCCCGGACGACTTTGGAGTTCTTGCTCCATCAACGGCGACCTCGCTATGCTGAGGCGGATTTAATGCTGACGATCGAAACACCTGAGGCACCCGAGCAAACCTGTGAGCGAATTCTGGCCCAGATCCCCAGTGTGCTCAAAACGTCTGAAGTGGAGGTAGAGTCGTCCGACTGAGCGGGAGGTCAAGTTGCTACCGTAGAGTGGCCAGATTACTGCCGAGTACTCTGTTGCCTGAGTATCACTACCATTAGTATTTGGGGATCGCACCCACTGTGTGGGTATGACCCATGCTCAAAGGGAGACGGGACTTCAGCCGTAGTCCACTGGGAGCTGCCATCATTTAACCCTAGACTGCCCTCAGAATCAGGGACACAGTCCCTAATTTATGTAACTGGGTGGGGTGCGTCACGGGTATTGCAAGGGTTTCACCGTGAATTGATGACATGCCCTAGGGGGATTGAGCAGTGAGGGGAAGACAGGTTCGATCGACCTGGGGGAATGGGGTCTGGGCGGTGCGAGCCGGTGGTACAAGGCCGATGATGTGTGGTACGGGACGAGGCTCATAGTCCATGAGGGATTGACCGGCGTAGGCTAGGGAGGTACTGGCACCTGAGTCCAGCATGATCGCATCTTGGAGACCGGCTAGGGCTAGGGCTTTGCCGAGGCTGACGGAATCCACGGGCAGGCGGGACACGCCGATGACGGGTTGCCCCGCTTGGTTAATGCCCCAGAATGCCCGATCGCGGGTTGCATCGAAATCAAAGAGGCTACCAAAGTTCTCTGCGGGTTGGGGGATTCCCTCGCGCACTAACCACGCTGCTCCCACAAAGGCATCGGTGACACCTGTTAGCTCGGCTTCAAGGGATTCGCGGGTGAAGTGGATATCGTGGCGATAGGGGACAAACTTGACAGCAGTGGGGCTGATCAGGACGAGAGGTCGATCGTTAAGGAGGGGGTTTTCGCCTCGGTTACCGGGCAGGAAGTGCCCCGTAGATTGGCTCAAGACGGGGCCGATGAGGGTGTTGGAGTCCAAAAACTCTAGGGAAAAGAAGGTGCCGTCAACGGCGGCGATCGCCTCGGTGGTGTCTAGGATCTCAGCCACTTGGTAACGGCTGTCGGCATGCACCGTAATGGGGCGGCCCCCGGAGATCAGGATCAGGGGAATGTAGCCGATATCCACATATTGGGGTTCGCTGACGGGGGACGAAAAGTCGAGGCTTTGCCAGGGCTTGGGTAGCGGTGCTCCACCCCAGGCCCGATCGACCACGGATTCTAGACGGGACTGTCCAAAGCGATCGATGGCGAGCAGGCTGTCCGATTCCCCGGCCATGGCTTCGCCCCAATCATCCATGGTTAAGGCGGCTAGGTAGCCCGCTTCAGTGACGAGTTCTGCGACCCGATCGTCGTAGTGTCCTTCGGGATAGGTGAAGTAGTGGATGGGAATGCCTAACTTCTCTTCAAGCATACGTTTGGACTCGAAGACTTCGATTTCTAGGGCTTCATCTTCTAAAACCGTTAGATTACGGGGATGGGTGACGCTATGGGCCGCAATCGTAGCCCAGGGACTCGCAGCCATTGCTTCGACTTGCTCCCAAGTTAGGGTCGATCGTCCGACGATGTCGCCATTAACCTTGGCCGGGAAGACGGAAAATAGCGCTGGATAGCCAAACTGCTCCAGTAGGGGCATGACCTCCGTGTAGTGACCCACGTAGCCATCATCGAAGGTGAGAAGAATTGGCTTCTCCGGTAGGGGCATACCGGTTTGCAAGTGCAGCATCAGATCATCCATGGCAATGGGGGTTAAGCCGTGATCCCGAATCAGTTCAAAGTCGGCCTCTAACTCGGCAGTGGTGACATCAAAGAATACCTGCTTCTCATCGAGGATGTCGTGATACATGATCACGGGGACTTTGGCTTGGGTGGCTTGGGGATGAATCTCAGGCCAGGGAGCGGCTTGGCTATAGATCAACAGTTGGTTGCTGTAGTCCTGGAGTGAGGACTGGATTGCCTGGGGGAACCTATGCCACCACTGCAAGCCCTGGCTGAGTTGTAGGGCGACCTGTGTTTGCCAGGTCATGGGCTGGGGCTGGGGACATAAACGGTAACCCTGGGGGGAGAGGGTAGATGGGACAGGGCGGGAGGGGGAGTCGGAAGGCGTGGGGTCGATCGAGTCAAGGCTGTTTGGGTCGAGATAGGGGCGTGGGTCTGCTGCTACGAGCTCTGGGTTGGAGGTGTGGTTGGAATCGATCGGGGACTTGGCGCTGGAACTCGGGTTCGGGTCTGTGGGGAGTTGATGCGGAGGTTGGGGGAAATCCTGGGGTACTGCGTCTGGATTAACTGAGATGCTCGGGGTAGGGGCGACGACATCCTTGGGATTATCCTCGGGATTCTCAGGGAACCAGGGAATTGAGTCGGGTAACGCTGTCGAGGGATCGGTCTGCTGGGACTCCTGCTGCTGGGTCCCCGTTGCTTGGGGTGCTTTGGGGTCTGGGGTCCATCCCAGGAAAAAGAGCCAGGGCAAGGGGAGTGCCAAGGTTGCTGTGGTTAAAAGAGGCAAGACTTGCATAGATTCAGCGCAAAGTGGGGACGAGGCCGGACGATCGCGCCCAAATAATGCCATATTTTTAACCTTTCGGTGAGCCGGGGGGAGTTCCCGAATCCTTGGGCCACCGACACTTTGCCTTGGACCCTCTGTTGCGGTAGTTTCCCAGCGGCAGTTCCCAGCGGCAGTTCCCAGCGATAACCTGTGAGCGGAGGAGGGGAGATGCTCGGCCTCAGGATATTCCAAGTCAAGGACCTAGGGCGTATGGATTGCGTATGGATCCCGCGCTATCTCCCCAGTTTTGGGAGATAGCAGATGTATTGGGTGGCTTGCCGGAGGAAAGGCTGGATTGCTTCAGGTGACCTATGGCAACTGGGCGATTGCTAGACGGATGCGGCCCCAGGGGACTCTCAACGCTAGTGAGGGTAGTCCAATGCGACAAAATCATGACGAAATGTAACGAGGTGGTGGGGAAGGCTAGGTCGGAACCAAGGCCCATTTAGGCTCCTAGGAGACTATGAACCGGCGATTATGGCCTTCAATTTTCTCGATAGGATCGGTATAGTTGAAGTGTTTTACGGGAAACACTGGGACTCTCTGGGGACCAATCTTGGGATCCAAGCCGTCTCAAAAGGCACATTTGGCGATGTGCGCCATAGGATACAGTTGAACAGTTCATGTAGTGGCTCAACTATGATTTTTTCCACGATCGCACGGTGGCGAAGCTGGTTTGTGCTTGCGTTTACCGTCGCCTTTTCACTCATTGCCCTGGGGGCGAATGGTGCCACATCCCTGCTCGGAGGCGGCTCCTCGTTCTCGGAGTCTCTCTACGATGCCTATGCTCCGAGTCTGGCTGCAGATACGGGCACCGATATCCGATATCTCACCGTGGGATCTGGGCCTGCATTTCGGCAGTTAGGGGCGAAAACCTTCAGCTTTACTAGCACTGAGGCCCCTCCAGGACCGATCGTCTTTGATGTCTTGGAAACCGATCAAGATGGCCTGCAGATGGTACCCACGGGCATTGGTGGATTGGCCATTATTTACAACGTTCGGGGCGCTGCCACAGATATTCCCATTTCCCAGGATGTCCTTGCCGATATCTTCACCGGTAAGGTTAACAATTGGCAGCAGGTTAGCCCCCGCTTACCGGAGTCGGATATCCGCGTTGTGGTGCGGGATGACTTTGCCGGGGCCAATTATGTGATTAGCCAGTTCCTTAATGAGGTGACCGACGGTGAAGTGGAAGTGCGTCCCGGTCCCCGCTGGTGGCGTGATATTGGCTTTAACCCCTATGCTGCCCGAAATTTGGATACGGGGGTTGCGGCTGCCGTAGCGACAACTGAGGGATCCATTGGCTATGTCCAATTGGGATATGCCCTGGAAAAGAACTTAGAAACAGCCCGGATTGAGAACCGCCAAGGCGACTTTGTGCGTCCCACGCTGGAGACGATCGAGATGGCCGCGGCTCAGGCGCAATACGACGAGGACTTCTTAACCAGTGGCTTGGTGAATCCGGAAGCCGGTTACCCGATCGTGGGCTTGAACTGGATGGTGATGTACAAGGACCAAGCCGACCCTAGTATTGCGAGTGGCCTCAAGCAGGTGGCCTCGTGGATTTTAACCGAGGGTCAGGATGTGAATGCGTCTAAAGGGTTTGCCCCAATTGCACCTGAGGTGGTCCAGCGTGCGCTTCAAGCGGTGAATCAAAACCTCTAGAACACCTCGAGATCTGGGATGGGCGGTTAATCCGCCCATTCCCTGCCTGGATGGGCGGCGTTGCCTGCCCCTGAGCCCCCCAGAAACGAAAAGGTTATGATCTGGCGGGGGCGATCGTGTCCTGGGAGTCGATCGCTTGACGCGAGCCCAGGTACGTTAACCCAGCGATCGTAGTTGAACTATCCCATTCGCAGTTGAACTATCCCATTCGTCCGATCGACTCGACCCGAGCCCCATCGTGATTGAACCCCGAATCAGTTAATCACGCATCCCGATCGTGTCCATTCTTGGACTTGACTTGCGTGCAAACGGCGAACTGGGACCAGCTTCGACTTCTACCGGTGTGTGTTGCCTTAATTTTTATTGTTGTTTGAGGAGTGAGGAACCATGGCTACCCCCCGCAAGTGGGCTTATCCCCTAACGGCTTTGGTATTAGGATTGCAAGCGGTCCAAGCAACCCCCGCAGTTGCCCAAAATCAGACGCAAGACAAGAGCCAAACCCAGGCTCTGAGTCAGGTTGTCGCTGATCAGCGGCCTCTTGAGCTAGACCTCAGCGTTGGCGAAAAGTTCCCCAACCTTCTGGCTTTAGATCCCGCCAGTCCCGGCCCTGCTGTGGCGGCAGACTTTACGCTTAATGTCGTTCCTGCTCCTACGGGTGAGACGATGGCCGTGTCTGGTGCCGGGGTGCCCGTGCTCGTGCCAGAGGTGGATCTTCCGACTGTGAGCCTAGCGCCTGTGACCCTCGCCCAGGCCGATATGCCCCGAGGTGAGGGGGCCCAGCCCGTAGCCCTAGACCTGGCTCCCGTGGCCGGAGACGCTACGGTTGCCCCGGGGATGCCACTGGAGGGGCGAGTCACGGATGCTCAGGTCACGGATAGTCTGGAGACTTCGATCGATCGATCGGCGGCTGCCCTAGACCAGTTGGAAGAGTCTCAGCCTTATCGGGGTCTGATTCTGCCCACCTTTGACCTTGGGGAAGTCCTGGCGGTGGATCCCAATGCCCCTGTGGTACCGGTGGAGCAACTCCGCAATATCGAGGCCGATCACTGGGCGGCCCAAGCCGTCAAACAGCTGGGCGATCGCTATGAGTGCTTCGACACCTCCGATCCCTTTGCCAGTAAAGCAGCCTTAACGCGCTATGAGTTTGCGGCCTACGTAGAGCCCTGTCTGGCCCAGCTCAACGACATGATTGAAGCAGAGACTGCCAATCTACCCAATCGGGATGATCTGGCGGCGATCCAGCGTCTGCAGGAAGAGTTCGCAGCGGAATTGGCGACCCTCACCGGGCGTATTGATGCCGTGGAAGAGCGCATCGTCACCCTAGAGGAAAACCGGTTCTCCGAAAAAACAAAACTGTTTGGGATTGGCAGCTTCTTGCTGTCTGCGGCCTACGGTAATAACGGGAACGAAGCCAATCCCGTCTACAATGCCACCGCCATTTTGGACTTTGACACCCGCTTTACCGGCTCTGATCTGCTACGGGCTGAAATGCGGGCTTCTAACATGAGTTTTATTCGGAGTTCGGAGGTCACGGGGACTGGGATGTCCCTGCTGAACGTGGTGCCGGAGTCCGATGCTGCCTATCGTCACATTACAGGTGGGGGTGCCCCCCCCAGCGGTGTGGCTGACTTTGAACTGTCTTCCCTGTTCTACCAGATGCGCTTTGCCCAAAAGGGACTACTGCGGGTTGGGACCCATGGGATTACCTCTAACTCGCTAATTCCGGACCTCTCGATCATTCCCTCCGCATCCCTGTATGGGGTTCGTAGTCCCATCTACCGCAACAGTGTAGGGGGGGGCGCCGTGGTCTTCTACCAGTTCAATGATCTGGTGTCTTGGGGGGCATCTTACCTGGCAAAGAACCCGGATTTAGATCGGCCAAATGGACTGTTTGATGGCCGCTTTGGTGCCCTTACCCAGGTCACCTTAACCCCCACGCCAAAGTTGGGGATTGGTCTCACCTATGGTCGCCACAACTCTGACGGTCGCCCCATTTGGGCCGGGACCGGTAGCACCAACGCCAGCTTCCCCTTTGGTTTCCTCTTCCCCGAGGGCAGTCGGAACTTTGAAGACGGGACGGGTGTCAATCGGGTTGGCGCGAATGTGAATGACTTTGGTCTGACCGTGCGATACCAAGCCGCGAAGAAAGTGACCGTGGGGGGATGGTTTGGCTATAGCCTTGCCAATGCGGTGGATTCTGCTGAATTTGCAGGTGGGGCTTCTACGGGAGATGATGCCCAAATTATGTATTGGGCCGCTGGGATGAAGGTCCAGGATTTGGGTCGTCGGGGGAACCAACTGGGTCTGCTGATCGGGATGCCACCCAAGGTGATCAATAACGATTATGCAGCGGGTGAAGATACGGGGACCTCACTCCATTTTGAGATGACCTATCGCCATCGCATTAATAATCGGGTTTATCTGCAGCCCGGCCTCTACTTTGTGACGAACCCTGGTCACAACGACAACAACGATACCCTCTGGATCCCAACCCTCAACACCCTGTTTGTTTTCTAGGGCACCTGAAGGGCACCTCGATTAATTGGGTTGCGCGGCTTTGCCGCGCAACCCAACCTTGATTCTGCCGTGGGCACCGCGCTGAAAATTTGAATTTTTCGAGGTGCCCTGAAAACATTCCCGTTGTCGTCAGTGTTTTGGTCGAGCGTCCCTCACAGGAATCAGGGGGTGACGAGTAGCTTTACCGCTTGTCACCCCTTTTCTCCCGGAGAAGTCCGTTTTTTCCAGACCGCTGCGGGCGCTAAATCGGTTGCATTCCTCTGCCGCACAACTTGAGTTAACTGGCTAAACTGATTCATCTGATCAGGCATGAAAGGGGCCTGCACAGACGCGTAAAACCTATCCTGTTGTTACCGGCTGTCGAGACATTTTGGTACCAGCTTAGGTAGAAACACGTTGATACTGTCAGTCAAGACCTCACTGCCCTCTGGCATAAATATGCAGTCTGAGGCGTAACGAACTGCGCTTATACCTATCTGCTGTTGAGTTTGTATCTGGACTTATCAGGTCAAGTTACGGTATAAAGCTATCAAGATTTCAGGCTAAATGTTTTGTTTAGCAATGCTGAGGTTGAAATTCTAGGGACTGACTCCCTTAGATTTTCTAATGGACACCTCGATTAATATAGATTTTACCGCAGTACCCACGGCAGAATCAGGGTTGGGTTGCGCGGCTTTGCCGCGCAACCCAGTTCATCGAGGTGCCCTAATGTATAGCAATTGTCCAGTTGTGTAGGACGAGTCTGGGGAGAAACCCCCTCGCGCAGCGGGGGAGCCCTGCTCTTGCCATGTCCTTCTGAACCGACCCGTTGCCTTAACACCTCAGCTGTCTGCCCATGATCAAGCTAAGGTGAGCCATGGACCTTTTTGGGTTAGCCTCTACCCCCAGCAGCACCCTGACTGATGGCACCCTGACCTGTGCCTATGCTGAGCTAGGCTCCATTTTTGAGGCCCTGCACGCCTACTTGACCCAGCAAGGCGTGCGCCGCCAAGACCCCATCATTGTTGAGTGTGATAACAGCGTTGCCAGTGCTGTGGTCATCCTCGGGTTATTGCACCATGGCTATAGTTTTCTCCCCATGCCCCAGGGCCAGCGTGCGGGTCTGGAAAATGCCGTGGATCTCCAGACGCTATTACCGGGCTTTTGTCCTTACTTGCTGGTGCCCGACCGATCGCAAGTTGTGGCATCGGCGGATCTGGTTCGAGTGGACCGGTACGTGAACTTGCAGGCCAATCCAGTGGCCCAGGCTGGTCTCGACCTGGGCGATCGGGCCGATCGTAAGCTCTATTTGCGCACATCCGGCAGTACGGGGACCCCGAAGGTGGTGATGCACAGTCAGGCACGGCTGGCAGCCAATGTCCAAGCCTGTGTGGACCGTTTGCAGTTGACGGCGGCCGATCGGATTGCACTGCCGGTGCCGCTATTTCATATGTATGGGCTAGGAGCTGGGTTTCTGCCCGGTATTCGGGCGGGAGCCTCTATTGATCTACAGCAGGGAGCGAATCTATTGCGCTACCTTCAGCGGGAGCAGAAATTTAACCCTAATGTTGCGTTTCTAACGCCGATTTTCTGTGAAACTCTCCTGAAAGGCCGGCGCAGCGATCGACCCTACCGCATCACTGTGGCGGCGGGCGATCGGGTCCGGGAAGACACCTTTACCCCCTACGAGGCCCGCTTTGGCTGTCTGATTAAGCTCTACGGCAGCACGGAAATGGGGGCCCTCAGTGCCTCCAGTCCGGCGGAGCCCCCTGAGACTCGGTCCCAGACCGTGGGCCAGCCGATGCCGGATGTAACCTTCTGTCTGAAGGAGACGGAGACCTTAACGGCAGAGGACCGGGCTAAGGGACTGGGCGAACTGTGGTGTCGGCGAGAGGCGGGCTTTGAGGGCTACTTAGATTGGCAGGGGCAACCCCTGGATTTGGGCCAGTGGGATGCGGCGGGATGGTTTCGGACCAAGGACCTGGGCCGACTCTGGCCCGATGGTGGCGTGGAGGTGCTGGGACGCTGTGACCATAGCGTTAACCGGGACGGTCTCCTGGTGTTCTTTGCGGATGTGGAGCGGGTGTTGGAGTCCCTGGTGGGCGTAGAGGCGGCGGTGGTGGTCTCCAAGGGAGAAAGCCAGCGTGGTAAAAATCTAACGGCCTACTGTGTTGTATCCGCCGGCTATGGGGGGACGGCGATCGATCTGCGGCAGCAGTGCTTCGATCGGTTGCCGAATCGAGCGGTTCCCGATCGGGTGCTACTGGTCAAGGCGCTGCCCCTCTTGGCCAATGGCAAGATCGATCGCCAAGCCTTGGTGCGGCGGGTTGACGCACCTGATGTCCCCCAGGCGGGTTCATCCCGTCAGTCGGGGGCATCGGTACAGCGTGGGGGGGAGCGCAGCGATTCCCCATCCCCCTGAATGTTGGCAGGGAAGACTGAAGGAAAATGTGAATTTTTCGCGATGCCCTATATTTCTAGGACACCTCGATTAATCCAAATTTTTGAGAGACAGCCCACGCAAGAATCAGGGTTTGGGTTGGGCGACTTCGCCGCCCAACCCAATTATCGAGGTGCCCTCTAGGAAGATTGTAAAATTTCTAGGAAAACTGTAAACATTAACACATAGTTCCTCCCTCGAATAGTTGTGTAATACAATGGTATTTGACTCACCGCTTCGGGAGCATCCCACTTTCGACGAAATAGCCAAATGGGAGGCACTGCATAGGCCAGTGGGAGAAAATAGCCAGATCATTGGTCTACTGAGGTATTCGCCGATCCACCACTGGCTTGATAGGCTTCA
>JAYKIB010000267.1:0-15158 GCA_035285005.1 Prochlorothrix sp. | reverse complement strand
TTGCCGAATCCCCCTCGCTCCCCCTTTTGAAGGGGGAAGAAAAGACTGTCCCCCGCTTGATAAGGGGAGTTAGGGGGGATTTTCTTAGGTTTCCAAACATCCTCTGAGGTTGCCTAGGGCCATCCTCAGGGAAAAACGAACTCTCTTGCTTCCCTCTCCCATGGGGAGAGGGGCTGGAGGTGAGGGGTGTTCATATCCTAGATGGGATGCCGATCGTGTCCTCGGAGAAACATCAGGGTCCCTCGGTTCATTCACTGGAGCGGACCGCACCCTCCACGGCAACCCCGCCATTGGCACGGGTCTTCAGACCCAAACTTGCGGCGACTCGTCACCTGCAATGGGCGGCCCGATCGCCCGTAAAACGCTAATTTGTTAATAAGTGTTTATAATTTGACGGTTTTGGGGGGCCGGATCCCGTACACTGAATCTTTAATCTAGGCAGTGGTTAAAGCTAAGTGCATTTTGCCAAGTAGGGATTACCGCACCAATAGCGACGACTCCGCCTAGGGTGACGATCGCATTTTGGAGTGAAAAAGCCATGACCTTTAGCTTTGATCTCTTGGGCGTTTCGCCCATGCTGGACTTCTTCCACCACCAACAAAACCAACGCAACCGAGAGCAGTCCGGTGGAGCGGCCTATGTGGGCACCCACGAGTGTACGTTGGATTCCTTTATTCGATCGGTGGAGGAGGTGACGCCCGATCGGGGCTGGAATATTGATGAGGCAGTGGATGCGGTCATTCAGTATTGGATGCGCAATGAGCAGCATGTGCGCCATTGGCACGATCGGCTGCGGGATGCGGGTCAGGAAAATTTATTGGTGGGTCGCCTTGCGGATGTGAAGGCGCTCCGAATTGAGTTAGAGGCGTTAGTGGGAAATTAGGGTTGCTCGTCAGGTGCAGCACTGTTCGCAATCGGCACCGGACAAGACGGGATTGGTCCACCGAAGGCA
Source organism: Prochlorothrix sp. (assembly GCA_035285005.1). GTDB lineage: Bacteria > Cyanobacteriota > Cyanobacteriia > Prochlorotrichales > Prochlorotrichaceae > Prochlorothrix. The sequence continues at coordinate 14,206 of JAYKIB010000267.1, read as the reverse complement.
AGGGAAATCCTGGGACCATAGGGCACCTCGATTCATTGTGGCCGGCGGCGAAGCCGCCGGCCACAACCCTGGTTCTGCCGTGGGTACTGCGGTCGAAATTTGAATTTTTCGAGGTGCCCTATCGCACTTTAGGATGCGTGAGGGGGAGCCGTAACGCACCGCAGCTCTAGGCTGTGATCCTGTCTTGGCTAAGGTTTCGGGGTGAATTGCCAGTCTCACGACGTAACCTGCGGCCTGTAAGCGACGGAACCCCCAGGCCCGCGCAGGCCCCCAAAAAACAGGGAGGCTCCCCGCACAGCGGGAAGCCTCCCTCCAACCCTATCCCCGGGGACGTGAGCACTGCTGGGCAGTGACTGGACCGGGATGGCCTTAGCCGAAACCTTTGCCTCGGGTTTTGGAGGATGGGAGCGTGAGGCACTGCTCCAGCTTCTTACGAAGGGCGGGGGCATCTAGGTTTTGGCCAATGAGCACCAATTGATTCTTCCGATCGCTCGTGGGCCAATCACTGTCATCCAGGGTGAAGCGCTTACCGCTGAGGTGGAAAATGTGGCGTAATTCGCTTTCATTGAACCAAAGGATACCCTTAGCCCGGAAAATTGTTTCCGGAAGATGATTGTCGAGGAAATCCTGAAATTTGCGAATCGCAAAGGGCCGATCGCTTTGGAAGGAGATGGAGGTGAAGCCGTCGATCGCCAGGTGATCGGAGTGGTAGTGGCCGGGGTCGTGACTAGGGTCGTGCCCATGGCTGTGACCGTGGCTGTGACCGTGGCTGTGATCATGGGCCCCATCCCCATGAACGCAGTGGCCATGATCGTGATCGCAGTCAGAATGATCGTGATGCTCGTGGTTATGGTGATCGTGATGGTCGTGCCCATGGTGGTCGTGCCCATGGTGATCGTGATCCTGTCCCGCTTCGGGTTCCGCATCCTTGCCGAAATAGCGATCGGACTCAAACAGGCCCACACTCAAAATCAGAGGTAGGGGAACTTGGGAGTGGCTAGTTCGCAGGATTCGGGCATTTTCCTTAATATCCCGCAGCTTCACCTCCAGGAGGTCTAAATCTGCACCGTCTACCAAGTCTGTCTTATTGAGTAATAAAATATCGCCGTACAGGATTTGGTTGTAGGCGGCTTGGCTGTTGAAGAGGTCAAGACTGTAGTTCTCGGCATCGATGACCGTGACGATCGAATCCAGACGGGTCAAATCCCGGAGTTCCGTCCCCAGGAAGGTGAGGGCAATGGGCAGGGGGTCGGCCAAACCCGTGGTTTCCACCACCAGATAATCCACCTTTTCATCCCGCTCCAGCACCCGATGCACCGCATCCAGCAGGTCGCTGTTGATGGTGCAGCAAATACAACCGTTGCTGAGTTCCACCATGTCGTCGCCCGTGGACACAATCAGCTCATTATCGATGCCAATCTCCCCAAACTCATTGACCAGCACCGCTGTTTTTACGCCGTCCTGGTTAGTCAGGATGTGGTTGAGGAGGGTGGTCTTTCCGCTGCCCAGAAAGCCGGTGATGATGGTCACGGGTAGGCCCACTTGGGGCGCGTCTAGGACGGTGGGTTGGGACGAAGAGAGCGTTGCAGTCATGGTGTGGGCTTGATGATTCAAAACACAGGGGGCGAAGTCGATCGGTCGAGGCCGAGTCAGTTCTCAGGGTACCTCAATTAATTGGGTTGGGCGGCTTTGCCGCCCAGCCCAACCCCGGATCCGTGCGTGGGCCATCTCTCAGAAATTTGGATTCATCGAGGTAACCCTCACCTATTATGACCTAACCGATGGCATGGCGTAACCGATGGCGTTTTGTCACATCACACTGTTCTGGGGAAGCTTGATGCAACAGTATCCAAGGCTGGATAGTCGAGACCTACAGGAAGAGGTCTGCCGAATTCTGGATAAGCTCCAGATAAACTATGAAAAAGAGCGTTATTCAGCCCATAACAGCTCGATTATTGGCAAACGTCGGCGGGTGGATGTGGTGGTGCTGGATGCCGCCGGACAGGTGATCATGCATATTGAGTGCAAAAACCAAAATTCCGCCGGCAGTGCGGAAGATAAGCTGTTTAAGGCGGTGGAGGAGGCCAATCGAGATAAACGACTGGGCACGCCGTCCATTATTGTGGTTGGGGGCTTTGGCTGGAGTGAGGCGGATCTGCGCCATGCTATGTTGAATGGTGCTGTGCGTATTGAAATGCTGGAAGATTGGCTCACGCTCTATTTGCTCTATGAAAAGGAGAATCCCGCCTGTCTGACCCAGGCGAAGACCAGCATTTTCCAGCCTTGTTTTTTAGATCCGAATGACTGAGCTACCCCCTCCCCCGTTGCCCACAACTCCTGCACGGCCCCTGGCACGGCCCTTCTTGAAATGGGCGGGTGGCAAGCGGCAACTTTTACCGGAATTGCTCGATCGGGTTCCGGAGCAGTTTAAGACGTACTTTGAACCCTTTGTGGGGGGGGGAGCTTTGTTTTTTTCCCTTCAGCCCATTTTGGCCCACTTAACGGATATCAATCCAGACTTGATCAATATGTATCAGGTCATCCAAACCGAGGTGGAGGCGCTGATTGAGGACTTACAGCAACACCGCAATACGGCGGACTATTTCTATCGAATTCGCAATGTCGATCGATCGCCTGCCTATGCAACCTGGAGTCCGATCCAGAAGGCAAGTCGCCTAATTTATCTCAATAAAACTTGCTATAACGGTCTCTATCGCGTCAACTCGAAGGGTCATTTCAATAGTCCCTATGGCTCCTATAAAAATCCGACCCTTGTGGATCACAAAAATCTTCGCGCCTGTCATTGTGCTCTCCAGGAGGTGACGATCGAAGTGGCTTCTTTTGAAGCCGTATTGACACAAGCTAGTACAGGTGACTTTGTTTATTTTGATCCGCCCTATGTGCCGGTGAGTTCCACTGCGAATTTCACCAGTTATAGCCAAGATGGTTTCGGTCCGGAGATGCAGGAAAGGCTGCGGGATGTGTGTGTTGAACTCGATCGACGGGGGGTGCAGTTTATGCTGTCCAATTCCTATGCCCCGATCGTTTTGGAGTTATATGGGGGGTTTCGGATCGATACGGTGCAGGCATCGCGGGCAATTAATTCCAATGCGGCGAAGCGCGGCAAGGTCAAGGAAGTCATTGTGAGAAATTACTAAGGGGTAGCTCGGTTAATTCAAATTTTCACCATATGCCTACGGCAGAATCAGGGGTGTGAGGGGGGGCGGCGAAGCCGCCTAATCCAATTAATGGGTGCCTCTCACCTTTGGCGAGTCTGGCCCTCACCCCCTAGCGCCCGTTCGACTGCGCTCAGGACACCGCCCGTTCGACTGCGCTCAGGACACCGCTTCTCCCAGGTCGGGAGAAGGGGAATAAAATTAAAGTCCCTCTCCCGACCTGGGAGAGGGATTTAGGGTGAGGGCTTCCAAAACAGACTGCCACAAAGGAGGCCCGTAATTGGGCCAAAATCCTCCTAGGAACCCTGGTGATAGTCCTGAAGTGCTTTCACCTCCAGGGGAGTCGTCTGCATGGCCTTAATCGCTGCCACCGTTGCTTTCGCGCCTGCCACCGTCGTCACCACCGGAATCTTGTAGGACAAGGCCGTGCGGCGGATGCTGCGATCGTCCATCTGGGCCTCCTGACCCACCGGAGAATTGATCAAAAGCTGTAACTGCTCATTCTTGATCGCATCCAGCACATGGGGCCGCCCCTCATGGACCTTAAGAATACGATCCACCGCCACCCCCGCCGCTTCCAAGGCAGCACAGGTGCCCGAAGTTGCCACAATCTGGAAGCCCAGCTTAATAAACTCCTGGGCCACGGGGATAATCGCCGCCTTATCCCGATCGTTCATCGAAATAAAGACCTTCCCCGACTGGGGAAGCTTCTGGGATGCCCCCAGTTCCGCCTTGGCAAAGGCACGACCAAAGTCCACATCCACCCCCATCACTTCCCCTGTGGAGCGCATCTCGGGCCCCAGGATCGTGTCCGCACCGGGGAAGCGATCGAAGGGCAGCACCGCCTCCTTCACACACAGATAGGAGGGAACCACCTCCTCCGTAAAGTTCAGTTCCGCTAGGGTTTTGCCGGACATCACCCGCGAGGCCATCTTCGCCAGGGGTACCCCGATCGCCTTGGACACGAAGGGCACCGTCCGCGAGGCTCGGGGGTTTGCTTCCAGGATATACACCTGCTCCCCTTGGACCGCGAACTGAATATTCATCAGCCCCACCACCTTGAGGGCCTTGGCCAGTTTCACCGTGGATTCGCGGATTTCCGCCAACACATTCGCCGGGAGGCTCACCGTCGGAATCGAACAGGCGGAGTCACCGGAGTGAATTCCGGCCTGCTCAATGTGCTCCATGATGCCCCCAATCACCACCGCGCCGGTGGCATCCGCCAGGGCATCCACATCCACCTCAACGGCGTTTTCCAGGAATTTATCAATCAAAATCGGGTGATCGGGTTCAACCTGGACCGCCTGGGTCATGTAGCGTTCCAAATCCTCGTCGGAGTAGACAATCTCCATGGCCCGACCGCCCAGGACATAACTGGGCCGCACCACCACGGGATAGGTGACGCGCTGGGCACAGGCGAGGGCTTCGTTATAACTGCGGGCCAGACCGTTGGGGGGCTGGGCAATGTCCAACTCCCGTAGGATTTGCTCGAAGCGTTCCCGATCTTCGGCGGTGTCGATCGAGTCCGGCGATGTGCCCCAAATCTGGGTTTTCACGGGACAATCCGGGGCATTGAGGTAGGTTTGGAGGGGAACCGCCAGTTTCAGCGGGGTTTGGCCACCAAACTGGATGATGACACCGTTGGGCTGCTCCGTTTCGATAATGTTGAGCACATCTTCCTTCGTCAGGGGCTCAAAATAGAGGCGATCGCTGGTGTCGTAGTCCGTCGAGACCGTTTCCGGGTTGGAGTTGACCATAATCGTCTCGAAGCCATCATCCCCCAGGGCAAAGGAGGCATGGCAGCAACAGTAGTCAAACTCAATCCCTTGACCAATGCGGTTGGGACCACCGCCCAGGATCATGACCTTGGGCCGATCGCTAGGCAAAACTTCCGTCTCTGCGGGTTCCTGGGCTAGATTATCGGTGGTTTTGAGGATTTCCATCGTAGATTCGTAGGCGGAGTAGTAGTAGGGCGTAAAGGCTTCAAATTCCGCCGCACAGGTGTCCACGGTTTTGTAGGTGGGCACAACCCCGAGGCTCTTGCGGTAGGCCCGCACCTCATCTTCAGTGGTTTTGGTGGCGAAGGCAATTTGCCGATCGCTAAAGCCCTGCTGCTTCACCGTGAGTAAAGTTGGGGCATCTAGTTCCGTTAGAGCGGTGCGCTTCAGGAATTTCTCGGTTTCCAGGATTTCGGCAAATTTATCCAAAAACCAGGGATCAATTGCCGTCAGTTCATACAGCTCCTCGTTGCTGATCCCCAGTAGCATCGCCAGGCGTAGATTGAAGATGCGATCGGGGTTAGGGGTGCGTAGTTTGGGTCGCAGTTGCTGGATACTGGGCAGTTTCTCGGCCCGATCGCAGCCCCAACCCGCAGCCCCAATCTCCAGGGACCGCAGGGCCTTTTGGAAAGACTCCTGGAAGGTGCGTCCCATGGCCATGGCCTCGCCCACGGACTTCATCTGGGTGGTCAGGGTTGAGGTGGTTCCCGCAAATTTCTCGAAGGCGAAGCGGGGAATTTTAGTGACCACATAGTCAATGGTGGGCTCAAAGGAAACGGGGGTTTTTTGGGTGATATCGTTGGTAATCTCGTTGAGGGTATAGCCAACTGCCAATTTTGCGGCGATCTTGGCGATCGGAAAACCCGTGGCCTTAGAGGCAAGGGCCGAACTCCGGGATACCCGAGGGTTCATTTCAATAACGATCACATCCCCATCCACCGGGTTAACCGCAAATTGGATGTTCGATCCGCCCGTTTCTACGCCAATTTCCCGGATAATCTTAATGGAGGCATCCCGTAGACGCTGATACTCCTTATCCGTTAGGGTTTGGGCCGGAGCCACGGTGATCGAGTCCCCCGTGTGAATCCCCATGGGATCAATATTCTCAATCGAGCAGATAATAACCACGTTATCCGCCAGATCTCGCATCACCTCCAGCTCATACTCTTTCCAGCCTAGGAGAGACTGCTCCACCAAAATCTGGGACATGGGGCTGGCATCAATCCCCGATTGGGCGATCGCTTCAAATTCCTCTTGGTTATAGGCAATTCCGCCCCCAGTTCCCCCTAAGGTAAAGGCAGGTCGAATAATCAAAGGAAAAGTGCCAATTTGCTGGCCGATCGCCTTCGCCTCGTCCATATTATTGGCGATACCGGAGGGGCAAACCTTGACCCCAATTTTTTCCATGGCTTCTTTGAACAGGAGCCGGTCTTCCGCCTTTTCGATCGCGGGCATCTTAGCCCCGATTAATTCCACCCCGAGCCGATCCAACACCCCCATCTGGGCCAGGGATACGGCGGTATTCAGGGCCGTTTGGCCGCCCATGGTGGGCAAAATCGCATCGGGACGCTCTTTCTCAACAATTTTGGCCACCAGTTCTGGGGTTAGGGGCTCAATGTAGGTACGATCGGCCATCCCCGGATCGGTCATGATCGTCGCTGGGTTCGAGTTGACCAAGACCACCTCATAGCCCTCTTCCCTTAGAGCTTTACAGGCTTGGGTGCCGGAGTAGTCGAACTCGCAGGCTTGGCCAATGACGATGGGACCAGAGCCAAGGAGCATGATTTTGCGCAAATCGTTACGGCGGGGCATAAGCAGACCATACCTACTGAAAAACCGATCTATTTTAGAGCGATTACTGGTTGCCTGTTGCGATGCCTGTCATGATTTCAGAATTCCATGACAGCGTGTAACGGTTTGGGCTACCGGTTCCCTAAACCTGCCCCGTGCGCTGACGATTGAAAAACCATCGCAACTGCCGCTCTCGCCCCGGATCCTGGCGCAACCGCCACTGCTGCCACTGCTGCCCCCAATCCGCCAGGATCGCGCTGGTGAACGGATCCCCGGCCCATCGGTCCAGTTGTCCCAGGGGCACCCGTCGATCGATCGCCGCCGCCACCACCGTCAGCACTCCCTCGAGTCCCCCCCCGCAGCCATGGAACCCAAAGATCCGACCCGATCGCCCCACCACCAGCTTGGCCCAGGCCGTTTCACCGCTGCGGGGATCTGGGGGTGCACTGATGAGGCTGATTTGGAGCTGCCGCCGGTGGAAGTAGCGGGCCTGGGCTGGGGTCAGACCCACCCGCAACACGGGGGGATCCAAGGGCAGCACATAGGGGATCGTTGCGTAGCGACAGGGGCGAGGGCGCTGGCCGAGGGCATGGTCCACGGCGATCGTTGCCTCATGGCAGGCCAAAACCGGAAGCGCATAGCCCCCCAGCAGTCCCCCGCAGGCATAAATCTGGGGATGGGACGTTTGCCCCAGGCGATTGGCTGCGATTGGTCCTGTGTTGCTCAGGCCGAGGCGATCTAGGCCCAACTGCAGATCGGCCCAGGCTTTCTGGGCTTCCCCCAGAAAGCCCTCACCGTCGCCAGGAACCTGGGGAGCCGATCGATCGGGAATAGACCGATCCGTCACAGCTCGATTCCCCACAGACCGATCGATCGGGGGCCGATCCATCGCCACAGCATTGCTAGCAGACGGATCCACCGCCAAGTCTCCCCCAGCAGGGGCATCTGCCACCGGAATACGGTCCGCTGCAAAACTAGAGTCCGCAAAACTAGAGTCCCCAAAACGAGAGTCCCCAAAACTGGAATTCGCAGCACTAAAGTCTGAAAAACTAGACGATCGGGCTGCAATTGACTGAATCACAATACCCTGGCCCTCTAGATGGGCCAAAATCTCCTGATTGAGGTCAGCATCCTCGCTGGGAAGAAGAATCCTCAAGGCTCGATCGGTCGATCGGGGAGTTTCAAACAGCCTATCCCGCCCGCGATCGGTAACCCTATCCCTGGCCGCAGCTGTATGTGTAGCCACAGCCGCATTTTTAGCCCTATCCCTGGTCCCATCCTGTCCCGCCCCCTCTTCGGGGATCACAGGACTTCCCCCCATCCATGACGGCGCATGGCCGGGAGACTGGCGATCGATTTGCGGATAATCGGCTTGCGGGCGATCGACTGGTAGCAGCAGGCGCACCTGTGCCCCTTGAGCTTGCAGCCACTGGGCCCAGGCCAAGGTTTGGGGACTGGAGCCCAGGATGGACCAGACCGCAGGGAGCGCAGTGGGGGGATGGTGGCTGAGGGTGTGGGGCGTAAAGGTGGTGGCGGGATCCAGGGTAGCCAGGGACGGCAGAATCGGCACCGGCTGCAGCGCCAACAGGTAAAATCGGGACCGCAAAACCCGATCGCCCACGGTCAAAACCACCTGGGGATGGGGCTGAAACTCACCTCGCCCCTCCAGCACATCCACCCCCGCCAAACCTAGGGAGCCGCTCAGGTCGATCGGGGGCTGGGGCCGACGCGGATCCCAGGGGGGCGGGAAGTTAGCCCGATCGGTCCCCAGTCGTTCACCCTGGGTCACCCAGGCCACTCGCGCCCGCAGATTTACCGCCCGGAGTACCGCAGCCTGCGCAGCGGCCGTGGCCCCAATCACCACCAGATCGTAGTCAAAACCCATCGCGTCGTCATCCTAAGGGCAGCGGCAAATTTACAGCAGCGTTATAGCAGCAGCGGCATAGCAGCAGCGGCAGATTTACAGCAACGTTATAGCAGCAGCGGCATAGCAGCAGCGGTACAACCGGAGAGACTAGCCCGCCGACTGCATCGCCGCATCCTGGAACACCTGCTGGAACTGGATCACATCCCGACGCGGATCCACATGACTCACCCGAAGGTGAATTTGATCGCCAATGTGAACCGTGCGATCGAAGCGCGTGGCCAACTCCAACCCCAAATCTTCCAACAACACCAACGCTAAATTTTCATGCTCCCGCAACCAGCGCAGCACCAGGGCAGGCCACACCTGATTCCCCTGGCGACGCAGATATTCCAGCCCCCAATAGCGGTTGGTTTGGCGTTCCACCAACGTCGCCTCATAGGAGGCACTGCTGGCTGTCATGAGCAATTCCTGCATCTGCTCCGGCGTAAAAGGTGGCTCATCCCCGCGTAGGTGGGCCTTAATTTGAAAATGGGCCAGAAGGTCGCTGTAGCGGCGAATCGGTGAGGTGACCTGGGTATAGGTGGCAAGGCCCAAACTGGAGTGACGCGCTGGGGTGAGGCTGACCTCACTGCGGGGCATACAGCGGCGAATGGCACAGTCCCGCACGGGACCGGGGGGCAACAGCGATAGTTCCTCCTCCGGTGGCAACTCGGGCTGGGGCTGGTTGCGGAAGGGCAGGGCCAAATCATGGGTCTGGCCATAGCGACCGGCCACTTCTCCCGCCAGGATCATCATCTCCGCCACCAATTGCCGCGAGGCCGACTCCTCCAGCACATCGATCGTGATTTCCTCTGATTCCGACACCTTAATCGAGGCTTCCGGCATCCGAATCGTGATCGATCCCTGGGCCTGCCGCCAGCGCTGGCGGGTTTTGGTCCACTTATAGAGCACCGCCAGTTCTGCTTCGGCCTGGATATCCAGTTCCAGCATCTCATCCACATCCTCATAGGTGAGGCGATAGGTGGGCTGAATCGTACTGGGCTGAATGCAGAAATCTTGAATTTCCCCCTCGTCCGTCAGGGTGACCCCAAAGCTGAGGGCACAGCAGCGCCGCCCCTGCACCAAACTCATGGGACCTGTGGCCAGGGCCTTCGGGAACATGGGCACCATGCCCGTGGGCAGATAGAGGGTGGTGCTCCGGCGACGGGCCTCCAGGTCCAGGGGATCACCGGGCGTGACCCAACGGGTGGGATCGGCAATGTGGATCCAGAGACGTTCCTGGCCATCCGCCAAAATCTCCACGCTGAGGCCGTCGTCAATTTCCTGGGTGCTCTCGTCGTCGATTGTGTAGGTCTTGAGGTGGGTCAAGTCCGATCGATCGGCATCGGGATCCACCGGGGGATTCTGGAGCAGGGGTTGGGTCACATCGAGCACCTTCTGGGCAAAGTGAGTGGGAATTTGGCTGCGACGGAGAAAAAGATTTTCGTGGGGCTGCCAGAGGCCCAGGTCAATTAGCAGATGCAGGGCCGACTCGGGGGTTTCCGATCGCTGGAGGTGGGCTAACAATTCGGCAGCGGGGGCCCGGTGTTTGGCTTCTTCCCCAAAGGTGGCAAAGTTTTCCAGGGATTCGAGCCAGGGTCGATCGCTGTCTTCCCATTGTATCGGCCTGCCCAAGCCCGACTCGCTGGGATCCAACTCGCCGGGATCCGACGCGCCGGGATCTAACTTGCTGGGATCCAACTTGCGGGCAACATTAGGACCAGGATTCGCCTCTGGGTTCGCCTCTGGGTTCGCCTCTGGATTCACATCCAGGTTTGCATCAAGAGTCGCTGCCCGACTCCCTTCAGTCCCGGCCTCCATTGCCAAGGCCGGGGCTCCATCCTGCTGTCGATCCCCAGCAGACGGCCCCAGGGCCGCCTTCGCTTTCGTGACGGCTGTGGCCCGGGCTAGGGCCTCTTCCACACGACCCAAAAATCCCTGCCACTGGGTTTGGCGCTGGGTTTCCACCTCCTGTTGATGGCGCAGTTCCGCCACCTGGGCCGCCGATCGCGGTTCGTAGCTATCCTTGCGCTGCTTAAAATACAGCCGATCTTCCGAGAGCAGGACATGGGCTGCGTAGCACTGTTCCGGCTCCTGGCCCGAGAATAGGAACTCGGCCAAATCCGGGGGACGGGTGGCACCGCCCTCTTCCACTAAAAACTCCCAGGCCACCTCCAGCACCGATCGATCGAGATAGGGCTCCACCGCTGCCTGAAAGCGAGCAATATCTTTTGAGAGATAGGTTTGCCCCGGAATCTCATAGGTGATATCGCGGGGGTGGAGGGTGTAGGACTGCCCTCGCTCGTCGATCGCAATCCAATGCTTTTTGCCCTCCGGGCGATCTAGTACCGCAAGCCGCCGATCGGCTCCCTGGCGAAACTCAATCAGGGTTCCCTTGTCCACCCGCCTGACTTACCTTTCTTGAGACAACACTTGGGCACCTCGATTGATTCAAGTTTCGACCGTAGTGCCCACGGCAGAATCAGGGTTGTGGCAGGCGGCGAAGCCGCCTGCCACAATTAATCGAGGGTCCCACTTGAGACAACAGGGTACCTCGATTAGTCAGGTTGGGCGACGCAGCCGCCCAACCTAAACCCTGATCCTTGCCTGGGCTATGCCCCAAAAATTCGGATTAATCGAGGTGCTCATTAGACTCTAGCCTAGCTGACAATGCCGGACCACTGCACTTTTTTCTCACCCGTGCGGCGATAGGAAAAGAAGTTATGGGGATCCTGATAGGTGCAGTAGGGTGCCACCGACACCTGTTCTCGATGAATCCCCAGTTCCGCCAACTGCAACACATTAATGCTGCGCACATCCAACCGCACCCGATCGGGCTGGGCATCCCCAAAGACCGGTGCGTCGGGCAGGGCTTGGAGCCATTGCAACACCTCTTCATCGCTGCCCGTTCCCGTATTCTCGGCCAGTTGTGCCCCCTGGAGCGATCGGCCCACCTGCACGGCCACCGCCGTTTCCACCTGGTACACTTCCCCCGCAATCGCAGGCCCCAGGGCAATCCGCAGGTGGGATAGATGGCTACCCTCGGCCTGCATCCGCGCCACGGTTTGGGGTACTACCCGAGCCGCTGTGCCCCGCCAGCCCGCATGGATAGCCGCCGTTTGCCCCGTTTTGGCATCCCCAATGAGGACCGGAGTACAGTCCGCCGTAGACACCCAGACCGCCTGCTGGGGCTGGGTGGTAAACAGGGCATCCCCCTCGTCCAGCGGTCCCCGTTGTTCAGGCATTTGCACCCCTAGGGCCAACTGCACGGCATGGGTTTCTTGGGTCGAGAGAATTCGATCGCTATGGATCTGTTTGAGGCGGTAGACCGCTGCCGTGGAATCCAACACCTCCACGAGGTCCGAGGGCGTGCGAGGCCACCACTGCTGACAAAAGAAGCCATGGGTCCACGCATCCAAGAGGCTACACCGTAGATAGGGCAAGTCGTTCCAATTGTCCCAATACCAAGTTTGCATGTTTGTTTCACCCAACAACACCGATGGGGCACCGCGATGAAGTGCGGTGCCCTTGAACAATCCAGACTTTAGGGCGATCGCCTAGAGGACACCTCGATGAATGGGGTGGGGCGGCTACGCCGCCCCACCCAAGCCTGACTCTTGCGTGGATTATGGCGCGGCGACCGCTTGGATTCTTCGAGGTGCTCTAGATCCTCACGACACATCCCACACCACGTCCGTGATGTGGCAGGGCAACCAGGCGACCCAATCTAAGCTTGACACTGCTGGGGACCCAAGGGCAAAAATTACCAGCATGCCATGGGAACGCTACCAAAGTGCCCGAATTGGCACATCGGGCTCTGGATCACTCGGGGCAGCGCTGGGGGTTGGAGATTCAGGCTCGGCAGCGGTCACCGACGTTGGGGCCACGGGGGTTGGGGTGACGGTCGCTTCGGCAGTGGCGATTGGAGGGTCGGGTTCTGCGGTTTCAGGCAATTGACCGGCGAGGTCCGGTTCCGGCGTATTCATCATGGGAATGGCCTCTGGGGAGGTGGGATCCGGGGGGCCGTAAAGGCCCATGGCTGCCGGGTCAAACGTCTCTGGGCCAGACAGGGCAGCTTGGGTCGATTGGGGATCCAAGGGGGTGTTCACTGCAGCGGATGAAGCGGTGGGTGAGGCGATCGCAGCGTTGGTCACCGACCCAGCCTCACCCCCGTCCGCTATTCCGTCGCTTCCGTTCGTCTCATTCTCAAAAAAACGATTCAGAAAGGACAGCACCGGAGAGGATGGATCCTCCTCCTCTGCGTTGGGTTCAACGGGGGAAGCCGTTTGGGTCGGCGTTGCAGCGGTGTCTTCCCCATCAGTCTGGAGAGCCTCGATCACCCGATCGGCTCCAATAAAAGCGGCACTTGCTGCAAGGGCCAGGAGGGCGACGGTCAGTAACTGAAACATGCCATTCACCTCACCAGAAAAATCTAACCAAAGGGACACCTCAAAAAAATCGAACGACCGGGCACCTCGCAAAATCCAAGTTTTTGTCCCGTGACCCCGTAAGAATCCAGGCTGTGGCGATCGGATTGGCCGATCGATCCAATTCCGGGCAGTGCCCGCTCCAAGGGTACGTTGGGTAACCTATGGGCATCCCTATATCAGGCATGACCGCACCTGATCCAGCGTATTGATCCAGGGCACTGAGGATGGGGAGCTGCCCCGGCGCAAAATTCAAGGCTAGGGGAGCATCCGGTCATCGTCCCCAATCCTCCCTGTTTCCCCATCAAGCTCAGCCCCCACCGTTGGATAGGACTGCATCGGAGAACGTCCCTGGGGCAGCCCCTGAATTACCCATACCGGCTCCCCTAATCTGTCTCCATGGTGCCCCTTTCTTGGAACTTCGACAAGCCTCTGCCGGAGGAAATAGCAGCTAATCACGTCCGCCATCAGCTGGGACGCGATCGAGAGGTCTCCTCCCCAACGTTATCGCCCGCAACGGGTCGGGTGCCATTGGTCGAAGTGTCGAAATTGGCCTTGGGTGACGGGCCTTGGGTGACGGGCCTTGGACGGGGGATCCCCGCTCCAGACAGGTCTGACGCAGTGGGACGATCGCCCTAACCCCAAAGCCACCTGAGTAAACCCTCATCGCAAGGTTCCGGACATGGGGCGCTGCCCTTCGTTTCTTTGTTACGAAATTTGGGCACCTCGATAGCAATGGCCCTCACCCTAAAGGGCACCTCGATTAATCCGAATTTTTGGGAGACAGCCCACGCAAAAATAAGGGTTTGGGTGGGGCGGCGAAGCCGCCCCACCCAATTAATCGAGGTGCCCTAAAGCAATGGCCCTCACCCTAAAGCAATGGCCCTCACCCTAAATCCCTCTCCCAGAACGGGAGAGGGACTTTAAGAAGTCTCACTTCCCTTCTCCCGGCTTGGGAGAAGCGATGTCCTGAGCGCAGTCGAACGGGCGATGTCCTGAGCGCGTAACCATTCAGGGGGTCACGAGAGAATGCGGGTTTCAGGCTAGAGGTAGAGACTCAGAAGAAGGAAGAAGAGAAGGGGGAGTCAGATTGAAACGATGGGAACGACAAGCCTCAGTCAAAAAGTC
>JAYKIB010000266.1:0-7157 GCA_035285005.1 Prochlorothrix sp. | reverse complement strand
CAGTGGTTAGCCCAGCGATCCCAGGCCCAGGGGCAAAAGCATGGGAACAGTCGTTCTGAATCTCCCTAGATCTGCCTAGATTCCCCAAAATTTCCCTGGATCCCCGTTTCGCCAATTCCTGTGCATTTCCAGCGCTTTGATCTTAAAATTTAGGGGACACCTCGGTTAATTGTGGCCGGCGGCTTCGCCGCCGGCCACAACCCTGATTCTGCCGTGGGCACTGGAGTAGAAATCTGAATTTTTCGAGGTGCCCTAGGGATTTATCCACACCACCCACCCATAACCGGGAAAATGTAATGCGAGTAGTGCTCTGCGGTTATTACGGCAAGGGAAATGGCGGCGATGAAGCCCTCTTGGCCACCCTGCTCCAGATGTTACCCACCACAGCCATTCCCGTTGTCCTTTCGGGTAATCCTCTGGAAACCCACAGTCGCTATAACGTCGAAGCGATCGATCGATTTTCAGCCTTTGGGGTATTGCGAGCACTGCGCTCTTCCGAAGCCTTCATTTTCGGCGGTGGGAGCCTCATGCAAGACAGTACCAGCTTTGTGAGCTTGCTTTACTATGCGGGGCTAATGGGCTTGGCCCAACGCCTCAACCTGCGCACGATCGCCTGGGCCCAGGGAATTGGTCCTCTCCGTCATGCCTGGAGTCGCTGGCTCACGCGCCAAGTGTTTCGCCACTGCCAAGGTGTCAGCGTCCGGGATGGGGGATCCGCGAAGCTGCTCACCCAATGGCAGGTTCCCTATGTGGAAGCACCGGATCCCGTGTGGGCCTTGGCCTCAGAGTCGGTGATGGGGTTAAGTAACCTGCCCTCTCCCCGCATTGCGGTGAATTTGCGTCCCCACCCCCTGCTCACCGAGGCACGTCTGCACTGTCTCGCCCAGGCGATCGCTGCCCTCCAAACCGCAACCGGAGCCTCTATCCTCCTCGTACCGTTTCAGCCCCAGACCGATCGCCAGCCTCTGGAGGTAGTGGCCCGAACTCTCGTGGGACAGTACCACTGGATCGAAGCGGAGCACCCCCAGCAACTGAAGGGCATTTTCCAGGGTGTGGAGATGACGATCGCGATGCGACTCCACGGTTTGATTATGGCCTTGGCGGAGGGCTGTCGCTGCGTGGGGTTAAGCTATGACCCCAAGGTGACCTATTTGATGCAGAGTTTAGAATTACCGGGCTATCACCTGGCCCAATTGCCACCGAAGTCCCAGGATGTGAGTTGGGTTTTGCTCCAAGCCTACGCCAATGGCCAAGCGCTCTCTAGGGATCGGCTCCACTCCCTCCGCGATCGGGCCTTAATGCACCAGGATTTGCTGTCCCAGGTCTTATTGGGTCTGAATTATGGCAATTGATAGGGTTTTAGGGGAGGTCACCTCGATTCATTAAACCGCTAGAACCTCCCCGCCCCAGTTGGATGAGTGAGGGGTTGGGATTCGGAGGGCAGTCCTGGGCCAAGGGATCCTAGCCCCCAAGGGACAACTATCCTTTTGCGATGGACCCTAAACCCCGTTAAGCCCCGTTAAGCCCCGTTAAGCCCAGCGATCGGTCACCATGACTTCGGATAGATCTAGGGGACCAGAGCGAGCCTGGGCAGGCTTGAGGGGCTTACCCACTGTAATCATGAGGCCAATGACGTGATTTTCCGGGAGATTGATGATTTCTGCGGTCTTCACGGGATCAAAGCCAATCATCGGGCAAGTATCATAGCCCATCGCCTTCGCAGCGAGCATAATCGTCTGGGACGCAATTCCACAGGACCGCATCGCCTCATCCCGCTGCAGTTGGGGATTGTTATCGTAAAACTTGCCAATCATGGGCACCAATTGCTGTTGTACAGCTTCCGGCGCATTACGCCAGTAGCGCTCCGGCTGATCCCCCCACGCCATCAGATCCGCACAGACCAAAATTACGATCGAGGCATCACTCACC
Organism: Prochlorothrix sp.; assembly: GCA_035285005.1. GTDB lineage: Bacteria > Cyanobacteriota > Cyanobacteriia > Prochlorotrichales > Prochlorotrichaceae > Prochlorothrix. The sequence goes on along the minus strand of JAYKIB010000266.1, from coordinate 5,228 downwards.
TGGGCCTGATTCCACGCCGCCGCCTTCAGTTGGGCCTTAATCTCTGGGTTCTCGACCACCACAAAGCGCCAGTTTTGAATATTAAAGGAGGTGGGAGAAAGAATCGTGTGTTCCATGAGGGTTTTCACTTCCTCAGGGGACATTTTGTGCTCAGGATCGTAGTGTTTGACCGATCGCCGTTGTTGAATCGCCTCTAAGGTATCCATAATGCAAGCTCCTAAATAGGGTGAATACAGGGTTAAATGAACGGAGTGGGGTAGCCTTGCCATTCCACCCTGGGACTACCGTGGGGCCGGAGTTTACGCTAATCCCCCCACAATCACAGGGCACAGCATCCCTAGCATACGGGGGTGCTGCTCTCCAAGCCAGGGGCTTATCGAAAGCGGACCGCACTTCCCCAACAGGGGCACACCGGGCAAGAAACGAGGGGCTGTCATCATTGAAACCTAGAATGCCCTTAGTATCAGGGACACAGCGCCAAGTCTATGCAACGGGGGCGGGCGTATGACTCGGGGATCGCAAGGTTTCTACCGTGAATTGATGACGGACCCTAACGTACACCGGGTAAGTCGAACAGCAAAATCTCAGCCGTATCGGCGGCAGCCTCACCCTCTAGGGTGAGGGTCATGCCCTGGGCGATCGCCAGTCCATCCCCAGCCTGGAGTGCTTGGGATGCATTGGCAACGGTGCCCGTCCTATCCGTGGTCGTCACCGTGAGGGCACCTCGGGCCACTTGCAGCCATAGGGATCGATCGGCAGTCCCCTCGTAGGTCACCGTCTCACTGGGACTGAGCAGAGCACCGTACAAACTCGCATCTTGATGGATTACCACGGATCCCGATCGACCATCCCGTGAGGCTAGCAGCCGCAATTGACCCTGTTTTTCCGCTGCTGGTACTTGAATTTCCTCGTAACCGGGTTCAAGGCCCAGCGTATCCGGCACAATCCAGATTTGCAGCAGGTGGACGAGGTCCCGATCGGAGTCATTAAACTCACTGTGGAAAATTCCTGTGCCGGCAGTCATCCGCTGCACATCGCCGGGACGAATCACCGAACCATTGCCGAGGCTATCCTGGTGGCGCAGGCTCCCTGACAGCACATAGGTGACAATTTCCATATCCTGGTGACCATGGGTGCCAAAGCCTTTCCCCGGCTGGATTACATCTTCATTAATGACTCGCAGGCTGGAGAATCCAAGGTGTTGCGGGTCATAGTAATGGCCAAAGGAAAAGCTGTGGGCGCTTTGGAGCCAGTCCAGGCTGACCTGGCCGCGTTCTTGGGCGGGACGCAGGATGAGGGGACGGGTTGCAGTTGGAGCAGGGGCTGGAGAAGCTGTCATGTGGGTTTAACCTCCCAGGTGTGTGAGCGATCTTCCGGGCACCTTGATTAATACAGATTTTCACCGCAGTACCCACGGCAGAGTTAGGGTTATGGTGCGCGGCTTCGCCGCGCCACCCAATTAATCGAGGTGCCCTTTTTGCTTGTTGTCTATAGAGTCAGGGTTATGGTGCGCGGCTTCGCCGCGCCACCCAATTAATCGAGGTGCCCTCTTGGCTTGTTGTCTATTATGGATTTGATTCCCAAAAAAGACAATTGGGTTTTTTAGGGACAGATTGGCTCCTTATTGGCGACAATCTCACTCCCCTCCATGGCCGCCCCTCAGCATAGGAGACAGCTTCCGCACAGCGCTCTCCCCTTGGATTCGATCGCGATCGCTTTTCTGCAACCCCACCAACCCCCATCAATCCCCCTCAGACCCTACGCATCCTGCTAGGATCGACAACTGGACTTGCCCATCTTCCGAACCCCAAACTCTTTCCGATCTGTCCCTCCCCGCAACGCGATCCCCCGACCCCATGATTCCTCGGCACTTGCCCCCGTGGCCCTGGCTCCGGCTCCCGCCACATCGGCAGGGTGGCAGGGTTCCTGTGTGTTTTCGTTTTCCCATGACGATCGTCCCGATCGTCGTCCTGATAGGGCTTGCCCTCCTCCCCATCCTGCACAACACCGGCTGGGGAAGTGCCCTCTTAAGAGGGCGGGAGACAGTTGCACCGGAAAGCTGGACGATCGTCAATTGGGCCGGACTCAAAAACTTTGGACAATTTTGGCAGGCGAGCCTTAGCCCCGAGCTAGACCCTCTGTTTCTGGCCACGATCGTCCGAGCCAGCAGCATCACCTTGGCTTATGCAGTTTGCGGAACAGTCCTCAGTGTGGCGATCGGCTTGGTGGCCGGTCTCGGGGCCTCTCGCCTATTCTGGCGCAGTGTATTTCCAGTGGGCAGTCGGGGACAAGGCTGGGGGTGGGGAGCCTGGGGCCTGCTGCGGTTGCTGCTGATTCCCCCCCGCGCCATCCATGAACTGATTTGGGGACTCTTGCTGCTCAACATCCTGGGACTTGATCCCCTGGTGGCTGTCCTCGCGATCGCCATTCCCTTTGGCGCCAGCGTTGCCAAGGTCTTCTCAGAAATTTTCGACGAAACCCCCACGGAACCGCTCTATGCCCTCATCCATGCTGGCGTGCCACCCCTCACCGCATGGCTCTATAGCATCCTGCCCCTTGCTTTCCCTAACCTCCTCTCCTATACCTTTTATCGCTTTGAATGTGCCCTCCGATCGGCAGCTGTCCTAGGGGTGATTGGGGCCGGTGGCCTGGGCTATGAGCTGCGGCTCAGTTTTCAATCTCTAGACTATGGTGAACTGTGGACGGGCTTCTATGCCCTCGTCCTGCTGAATGGGTTGGTGGATAGCTGGAGCGCAGCTCTGCGCCGAGCCCTGGGCTGCACCAACCGCCTCTCCCTAAACGCCCCCCAGCCCCTTTCAGAGCAGGCACCCCCCGATTTCCCCTCCCAGTCCCCGCCCGCCCCCCGCCGCTCCCGTTTTGTCCTCGGCTCGATCGGCCTGATTGCGATCGCCATTCCCCTCAGTTTCGGGTTCCTCGAAATCGGTTGGGACCGCCTCACCTCCCCCCGCAGCCGTCTGCTCCTCCAGGACATCCTCAGCAGTGCCTATCCTTCCTGGCCCGATCTCCCCACCCTCACCCACCTTGCTCACCTCTCCCTCCTCACCCTCGCCCTGTCGATCCTGGCCAGCCTCCTCGCCGGAGTCGGGGGGATCCTGGCCTCCTTTCCCGCCGCCCATACGGTGCTGTTGCCGGGGGGATGGTTTCGACCCCTGGGCGATCGATCGCAGGGGCATCCCTCGGACCTACTTGCCGGAATCCTCTTCCTCAGCACCCGCCTTGTGCTGCTGTTCAGCCGCGCCATTCCCGCCCCAATTTGGGCCTTGGTCTGGCTTTTTATCCTTTTCCCCGGTATCCTTCCCGGCGCGATCGCCCTGGCCCTCCACAACTTCGGCATCCTTGGTCGCCTCATGGCAGAAGTTAATGAAAACCTAGACGATCGCCCCATTCGCGCCCTCCACAGTCTCGGCGCACCCGCCGCCAGCACCCTCCTCTACGCCGTCCTCCCCCAAAATCTCAGCCGCTTCCTTGCCTACATCCTCTATCGCTGGGAAGTCTGTCTTCGGGAAACCGTCATCGTCGGCTTGGTGGGGGCCGGAGGATTGGGACGACTCATGACCGAACAGATCAGCAGTTTTGACTACAGCGGCCTGTCTCTAACCCTATTCTGCTTTGTCCTGTTGACCCTGCTGGTAGACAGCTTCAGCCAAGCTCTGCGAGCCAAACTGCGTTGTTCTTGAGGGACTCCTGGGCTGGGGGAAGCGGGGACGGATTTGCTGTTGGTTTGGGATGATTTTGAGCGCAATTTGACGGAAAGACCGGGTACGGCGGGGGAAACGACCTATCGACCCCAGCCGGAGGCGGGACGGCTGTTGGCGGCGGTGGTGTGGGCGATCGAGCAGGCGAACCAGGAGGGGGCAGCGCATCGGTTGCTGATCAACTGTCGTTATGATTTGCCCCAGGGGTTGCCAGGGATGGGGCGGGGCTGGTTCCGCCAGGGTATGGAGGGGATGCGGGAGGCGGATCTGCGCAAGAAGTGCGATCGGCTGGGGCTGCTGAAGGCGGGTTCGGGGCTGGAGCCGGGGTTGCGGAACCGGATTTTGGGACTGGCGGATGGCAATCCCCGGTTGCTGGAGTGGTTGGATAAGTTGGCGCAGGAAAGCCAAGTCAGGCCGCAGGAGTTGGATTTGGAGCTAATTTTGCAGGATCTGGGGCGGAATCCACCGGCCACTGCACCGTCCCCAGTTCTTCATCCAACCGCACCCGCCCAAACACCTCTACATCCCGCAGTTCCTCAAACACCCCATCCTCCAAATGCCCCGCCAAATCCACCACCCCTTCCCGGCCATCACTAAACCCCAGCCGTAACCGATACCCCTCCACATACTCCACCTGCACAACCTCTAAAAACATTAAAAACCCCTCCGAAAAACTTGTCAGTCAAGGATTAGACTGGATCTGGTTGAGCTAACTCCCTGCCCAGTTATGCTATCACTGACTCAACTTACGCAATGATTGCATGGACCTGCTAACCACTTCGATCAATGGTATCCGCATCCGCCTCCCTGATGAACGCTGGCAACATATTACTCAACGCCATGCTGAACTGTTAGGACAAGAACTGTTGATTTTAGATGTCATTGCTCGCCCTGAAAGACTGCTAGCAGGCAAAAACGGTGAACTAATGGCGATCCGAGAGTTCCAAGCTGGAAAATGGCTCGTTGTCATTTATCGAGAGAATCAAGATGATGGGTTCGTGATTACAGCCTTTCTCACTCGTCGCATTAACTCCCTCAACCAGAAACCCTAAATATGGCCCTAAACACCTACCGAGACACCCTACCCTACCTGAAAGTCCTCAATCTGCTTCCCGATCTGCCCAAACAGCCCTTTTTCATTGTTTACGACCCCGAAGCCGATGTCCTCTACATTGACTTCCAAAACCCACCCCAATCCGCCCACGACAGCGAACTAACCGAGAATGACATCATCATTCGCTATGGCCCCACCGACACAATCGTCGGCCTCACCATCCTCAACGCCAGTCACCCTAGACCCCACTAAACACCCATCTTCCCGCCTAACCCACACCATGACCACTCGCCTCCCACTCCTCCAAACCCTCCTCACTAGGGTGTGTTAGGCGGGAGCATCCCACTTTCGAGAAAACAGGCTGAGAGTGAATCTGAAGGCTTGAAGCCTATCAAGCCAGTGGTGGATCGGCGAATACCTCAGTAGACCAATGATCTGGCTATTTTCTCCCACTGGCC
>JAYKIB010000265.1:0-4430 GCA_035285005.1 Prochlorothrix sp. | reverse complement strand
AGAGGATGTTTGGAAACTTCGGCCAAGGGCCGTAGGCCCTGGCAGAATCCCCCTCGGTCCCCCGTTTGAAGGGGGAAGAAAAGGCTGTCCCCCCCTTTACAAGGGGGGGTAAGGGGGATTCTCTTAGGTTTTCAAACATCCTCTTAGGTAGCTAGGCAGCAAAATGCTAGGTTTCGGGTGGCCCTACTCGGCCTTGGCCTCAGATTGAGCATCAGAGGTAGGGGCAGTTGCACCTGCACCGCTAGCTGAGGGCGAGCGACTCGCCGGGGTAGCACGGGCCAACGCTGTCGCCGCTGCTCGGCGCGATCGTTGCCAGTTCTGCCACCACATCGTCATGCCTGTCCCCAGCATCCACAGCAGCCCTAACCCATTGAGCAAGACGTAAATGGGTTCCAACGTGTCGCCCCAGTACTCGCCTTCATGGATCACCATCAAAATGTGGGCTTGGTCTCGGGTCCAGCCAAACCAGTCCTTGCCAATGCGATACAACACCCCCGTAAATACCGTGACCACTAGCGGCAGCATCACGATCGGGGCAAGGGTCATGTGAAGCTGGCGTAGCAGTTTGCGGGACAGCTTCGGTCGGGTGGAAGATGGGGGATTGGAGCTGGGATTAGCATTAGAAGTCATAGGAGACGCGATCGTAAACCCTGGGTATCATCACCTTGCATCATATAGCAACCCTACGGTCAGGGAAGGATCGCCAGAAAAACGCCGAGAAAGCCGATCGGGACGCAAATTTCCCCTGGCCCAAAATCCAAACAAAACCCAGGGAAAACGATCACCCCGGCCCAGAACTGCGTACAATTATCCCTGTCGGCAGTCCCCGTGTAGGTTCGCAAACATGGCTCCCAGCAAATTATCCGAAGAGGACAAACAAGAAATTTTTCACCGCTATCGTAATACGGATGAGACCACCTCAACCCTCGCGAAGCAGTTTGGGGTCAGTGTCAGTACGATTAGCCGGTTCCTGAAAAGCCAGTTGTCCCCCACGGAATATGATGACCTGGTTCGGCAGAAGCGTCTGGCGGGAGGACGCAGTGGCGGGGATAACGACACGGGCAACGACACGGGGACAGCAACAACCAACGAATCCTCTGTGTCCACGGGGGACCGCACGGAGCAAATGGAGCAAGCCGACGGGGCTAATGAGGCCGAAGCTCAGCCAGCAGAAGCGACCCCGGTTACTGCGACCGAGACTACCGATTGGGATGCTGCCGATCCCGGTGCCGGTGAGTTGACAGGGGCAGAGGTGACAGGGGCAGAGTCGATCGCGTCTGCTCCAATCCCGGCACCCCGGGCGGCGGGTCTGGCTGCCTGGGAGCAACCGGCGGCGGAGTCCAGCTCCGCTACGACGGGAACCTTGGGTCTCACCCTCGATGGTGTGGGGTTTGAGGGGGCGGGCGTGCCCCCCTTGGCTGCTAGTTTGCCCGTGACCGCCGCTGCGGGAACTGCCCCAGGTGCAACGGATGCAGCGGAAGACGGAGATGCTTCGGGGGAAGATTTAGGCATTCGCACCGGACGGCGGAAGCGGCGACGCACCACCAGTGCGGATACGCCCGACGATCGATCGGTGGAACGATCGGGAGAGGCCCGCGTAACGCCACCGGTGAGTTCCCCAACGGGGATCGCCGCTGGGATAGATGTCGGGATCTCCGCCGGGGGGGATGGGTCTGCCCCGGTATCCTCGGGTTTATCTAACACCAGTGCTAGCCTGGAATTCACCTCGGGCGGTCTGACCTCGGAGACGAACTTTGGTCCCACCATCCCGCCCATCACCCAAGCCCTGCCCAACCCGACCAGCGCGACCCCCCAACCCCGCGATCGATCCAGCCAGCGCTCTGCGGGGGTAACCCCCTCCGGCTTGCCCCTGCCCCTGCCCCGCTCGTCCTCCCGTCCTACGCCACCCCCTGCGGCCCAGATTAGTCTCTGGGCTGACCCAGAACTAGACGACACCGAGATGGAGCGCGAAGCCGAGGCATCCGCCCCGACCCCTGGAGGCCCCACAACCAGCGCGATCGCCCCCCCCGTACTGCGCGCTACGGGCAGCGCCGAGCGGGGGGAGGAGTCGGCAAGTTTAGATGAAGAGGCCGATGAAGAGGCGGATGCCCTGCAAGAGGCCAGTATGGCGGAGTATTTGGCAGCCCTGGGGGATGACTTCAGTGCTAGCGAGGATGAGGATGAGGACGACTTCGAGGATGAGGAGGAGGGCGATGAGGCGGAAGGGCCCTTCTCCCCAGCGATCGATCGTCGCGAAGATTCCCTCCTACAGGTGCTGCCGCTAACGGTGGCGAATTTGCCGGAAACGGGATATTTGGTGATCGATCGATCGGCGGAACTGGTGACCTGTCCCCTGGCTACATTTGAGGAACTGGGCCAAATTCCCCCCACCGAAGCCCAGCAAAAAACCCTCCCATTGTTTGACAACCACCGCGTGGCCCGTCGCTTCTCCCGCCAGAACCAGCGGGTGGTGAAGGTGCCCAATACGTACATGATCCACAAAACCCTGAACTGCCTCGGGGCCAAGGGGATTACGCGCCTGTTGGTGGATGGCCAGGTTTATTCCCTGGAAAGTTGATTCCACAGCACTAGAAAAAGACTCGTGCCCACCAGTCCCCCCAGGCCGCACAAGGTGACCACCAAGCCGAGGGGGAGGGGGACCGATCGTAACCCGAGAAAATAGAGGGAGACCGGGGTTGGGTTTTGGCCTGCAATCAGGGCAGCCAGCCCCAGCCAAAAGCCGCAAATCAGACTGATGATCAAAGGCGTGACGGAATTCATATTTGCGAACGGCGCTGTAGGGTGGGTCGGGTCTCCCAGGTGAAAGACTCCCTTGCGTAGTGTACTCCCCTGCGCAGCGGGGATTCTACCCGCTGTGCGTCAGCTCCTGTCTGTCAGCTCCTGTCCGTCGGCCTCCGGGGAGAGGGTGAGGGCAAGTTGGTACAGTTCCTGGCGGGTGAAGGGGGTGACCTTCGCCAGTTGGCGACTGGCTTGGGAGCGGGACAGCCCCTGGGCTAGCAGTGCTGTCAGTTCCGCTTTGAGGGAGTCGGGGGTCAGGCTGGGGGCGGCGGCGGTGGCTCCGCCCAAAATTAAGGTGTACTCCCCCTGGGGCTGGCGTTGCTCATAGCAGCGGATCGCTTCGGCGATCGATCCGCGCCAAAATTCCTCGTGGCGTTTGGTCAGCTCCCGGGCCAAGACCAGGGATCGATCGGCCCCCAAGACCGTTGCCAAATCCCCTAAGGTTGCCCGCAACCGGTGGGGCGACTCATAAAAGACCACCGTTCGTCCTTCCCCTTGGAAGCGTTCTAGCGTTTGCCGTCGTGCCGCCCCCTGGCTGGGCAAAAACCCCTCAAAAATAAACGCATCGAGACACAAACCCGCCCCCATCAGACCGGTCGTGACGGCACTGGCCCCGGGAACGGGCACCACGCCCAGACCCGCTTCCACGCAGGCTTGGACCAACTCCACCCCCGGATCGGAAATACCCGGTGCGCCCGCGTCACTGACCAGGGCGATCGACTGGCCATCCCGCAGACGCTGGAGCAATTGGGGTTGGCGTTGGCTGCGGTTGTGGTGGTGATAGCTCACTTGGGGGGTGGCAATCTGAAAATACTGGAGCAGTTTGCCGGTGCAGCGGGTATCTTCCGCCGCAATCAGGTCCACCTGCCGCAGGACGGCCACCGCCCGAAAGGTCATGTCCCCCAAGTTCCCGATCGGCGTTGCCACCACATAGAGCGTGGCGGGTTCGATCGGGACATCGGGTACGGCGGACATCAAATCTGCCATCGGCAACACATAAATCCTGATTCTGGTGGGGGACACCTCGATTAATTGTGGTCGGCGGCTTCGCCGCCGACCAAAACCTTGATTCTGCCGTGGGCACTGTGGTCGAAATTTGAATTTTTCGAGGTGCCCGTGGGGATTATCTTCTAAAAACCAGGCTCAATCGAGGTGTCCTGCAGGAATGGAGCGAGTCCCATCCATGATACTCATGGATGGAAAGATCACTCAATTTAATCGAGGTGTCCGGATCGTGGTACGACGGCACCAGGAATCTGGCCGCTCCGATCCGGACGTGTGGGGCATCACCCATAGAAAGAGCCCCTCCGCAGCGCGGAGGGGCTCTGGGTCAAACAAATTTAAAGATGACTTTGGGTTTAGTGGAGCTGAGCGGAATCGAACCGCTGTCCGCCCTAGCTATTAACCTCGTGCTCATTCACAGGTTTAGCCCTTCTGATCCTCAGGCGGGAACCGGCACTTATCCCTGACGGTAGGATTCTCTAGTGAGTTCTTAGCTAGCTCAGCGACCAGAGGCACTAAACTAGAGCATCCGTTGGGGGTTGGTCCACTGCCCTTAACGGAGTCAAACAGCGGACGCTCGAAGTTTTTTAATCCCTAAGCAGCAACAGGTGCAGCTTTACGAGCAAAGG
>JAYKIB010000264.1:0-2593 GCA_035285005.1 Prochlorothrix sp. | reverse complement strand
GGAGCAAGCCGTTGAATCCAGGGAGACCATTCCCTCGGACACATCTAGGGGCTGTCATCAATTTAACCCTAGAGATGCCCTCAGACTTAGGGACACAGCCCCTAGCCCATACCCCTGGGACGGGCGCGTAACCCTGCTATCGCAAGGTTTCTCCAGTTAATGATGACACGCCCTAGCAACGGCCCCCTGTAGGAGTGACCAGCCAGGAGCTTAACGAGTCTGGCAATGGGTCTGGCAATGGGTCTGGCAATGGGTCCGGTGATAAGTCCGATTATCGGTCCGGTGCCGTAGCTTGGAACGGAACAAACTCACCCCCCAAATTCTCGACGATCGATCGGGTATTGGCCTCCATCATCGCCCCATAGGTCTCGGCCCCACTCCCCACAGCCCCCAAGGAATCGGAATACAACTCCTCCGGTGCCAAAATCACCCCCGCCTCCTCCGCCACCGTTCGAATAAGCTGGGGATTCAGAGTCGTTTCCGCAAAAATGGCCGGCACCGCCGTCGTCTTCACCGCCTCCACCAAGCGCTGTACCGTTTGGGCACTGGGTTGCTCCTCCGTACTCATACCAATCAGCGTTCCCACCACCGACAGACCATAGGCCTGGGCATAGTATTGAAAGGCATCGTGGGTCGTCACCAAGCGGCGCTGGGGCTCGGGAATCGTGGCGATTTGGGTTTCAATCCAGCGGTCTAACTGGGTCAGCTCCGCCCGCAACTGGGCACCATTAGCCCGCAGAACTGCCGCCTGGTCCGGAACCAAGTCCACCAACGCCGCCTCGATCGCCTCCACCATGATCACCGTATTCGCCACATCGCCCCACACATGGGGATCCGGTTCCCGTTGGCCCTGGTATTCAAAGTCGAGAGGGGGCATTTGCTCGCCAGCGGCCAGTTTTTCCGCCTCCACCCCCGCTGACCCAATGAGCTTAATCAAGCCCGGTTCCAAATTATGGCCGTTATAGATGATTAAATCGGCCTGTTCCAGGGCACGACTATCCTGGGGAACCGGCTCGTACACATGGGGATCGGCCCCCGGTTGTAACAGTCCCGTCAGATCGATCGTCTCTCCGGCGATCGTCGCGGTGAGATCGGCCAAAATTGTACTGGTTGCCACCACAGCAGGGCGATCGTCCTCTGGGCTCCCCCCCCCGGATCCCAACTCTCCCGCCGGCCCAGGCTGCGGCGCACCACAGGCCACGATCGTCCCCAACCCGATCGCCCCCACTATCCCCAGCCCCCACCGTCGCCCTCCTCGTCCCCAATCCCCAGGCCATGGGGCCCTATTCTGTAGAGCCACATTCCACGGGGCCGCATTCCCTGGAGCCATCTTTGGGATGACGTCCCCACTTAGCGTCACCACTAAGGTCCGAATCACCTCTAAAGGTCTATCTTCCAAAGGTCGTCTCTCTAAAGAAGCAGACCGGACTCGCTGGAGAGCCACAGTCAGCACTTGCACAGGGTCTGGCACACAGGACAAAAAAGACCTCATAGCCGCACAGGGGTAGACAACAACAGGGTACCTCGATGAATTGGGTTGCGCGGCTTCGCCGCGCGACCCAACCTTGATTCTGCCGTGGGTACTGCGGTGAAAATCTGTATTAATCGAGGTGCCCAGCAGTCCCTATTATTTCACATTCGTTTCATAATTGCGTCATAATCCTGAATCTTCCTAGACCCGCCTGAAATAGAACTAGGACACCTCGAAAACTCCCAATTTTCGTCCCGTGCTCTCCCATAGGGCACCTCGATGCATTGGGTCGCGCGGCTTCGCCACGCAACCCAACCTTGATTCTGCCGTGGGTACTGCGGTGAAAATCCGTATTAATCGAGGTTCCCCATAACAAAAAACTAGGGCACCTCGATGAATTGTAGCCGGCGGCTTCGCCGCCGGCTACAACCCTGATTCTGCCGTAGGCACTAGAGTAGAAATCTGAATTTTTCGAGGTACCCACTAGTTTGTTAGGACAGTGTGAGGCCCAGAATCCTCCCCATAAACGGGACGGCTGCCAGACCCAGGACTGCGCTTCCGATGGCGAAATTCTGCAAAAAAGTCTCAAAATCTCCGTAGGGCACCTCGAAAAATCCAAGTTTTCGTCCTGTGGCCCACGTAAGAATCGGGGTTGGGCTGGGCGGCGAAGCCGCCCAGCCCAATTAATCGAGGTACCCCGTAGAGAGGACCAGAGGCTTTAAGCTAGGGGAAGCTTCCCACCGATTCAAATTTTCCAATTCACAGCACGGTTCGCCACCGTACCGGCCAAGGCGGGATCTATTTTGCCGACGGCAGGGTCACCCCTTGTTCCCGATGCTTCTACCCCATGCTGCAAGGGAGACTGTGGGCGACGCAGTCGTTCATAGCAGGGCACCTCGATGAATTGGGGTGGGTGAATTGGGGTGGGGTCGATTCCGCTCAGCCCAAACCCTGGCTCCTCCGTGGACGTTCTCCCCACAACTTGGATGAATCGAGGTGCCCAACCCTAAATCGAGCAATCGGGGTTCCTTCCATCCAGTCTTAGATTTTTCCCGTTCGTTGGGCAGAATAGGTCTATTGCGCAGATGATTACGCCAGGGCTTCTGTCCGGACATGGGGGTT
>JAYKIB010000263.1:0-42084 GCA_035285005.1 Prochlorothrix sp. | reverse complement strand
AAACCGCAAGACATATCAGACCTCAAGACATGGGCACCTCGATGAATGGGGTTGGGCGGCGAAGCCGCCCAACCCAAACCCTGATTTTTGCGTGGGCTGTCCCCCAAAAATTCGGATTAATCGAGGTGCCCACATATCAGACCTCAAGACATAGTAGTGTAACCAAGGCCGTCGTGTAACCAAGGCTAGGTCTGTTGCAGGTCTCTACGAGGCAAGCTGGATCGCGTTCTGATTGCTACCGGGGGATCGCTCACGCTTTATTGGGTCGGGCGCGTGTTTGCCGGGGAACTATGCTGACCGGTATCCGTGAGAGGGGATTCTCTTAGGGGCACCTCGATTCATTGTGGCAGGCGTCATTGTGGCAGGCGGCTTCGTCGCCTGCCACAACCCTGATTCTGCTGTGGGTACTGCGGTGATAATCTGGATTAATCGAGGTGCCCAGTCTTTAGGACAGTTTTTGGATTTTTTCGTCTGGAATCGGAATTATTTGCGGAAATCTGCTCCTTTTTAGACTCTCCAATTGAAACTCAAACCCCTCCACTGTCACCACCGCGCCCAGCGGCTCAAAATCTAGCACTCCCTCCAACAACTGCTGCACCGCATCGCCCAAACTCGGCTTCTTCCGCTGTGCCGACTCTCGGTAATATTTAAGCCTCTATTCCGCGAAATTCCGGTGATACCAGTCCATCCTCTCTGTCTGAAGCCTGCGATCGTTACCCACCGCCAATAGCAGATTCAAGCTCTCCGTCTGGACCGTGAGGTCCGCGATCGATCGATCCTAGCGATATTCATCATTGTGGATGAAATGTTGAGCCTGGGCGACTTCAGACGCATCCATACAACCCTCCTGCTCCCCTCCACCGGAGAGAGTTGGTTCGCTTCAACTCATGTAGCGCCCAAATGGGCACCTAGTTTGGGGTAGGCTTCGACTCCGCCCAGCCTACCCCAATGCATCGATCGACTGTTCCTAACTGTGGGCTTCACTATAGGCTTAACCGTGGGCGTATTCCGAACCCACAATCATCGAGCCGATCCCCGCCGTCGTGAAGATTTCCAGCAGAATCGCATGGGGCACCCGACCATCAATAATGTGGGCCGCATGGACCCCCTGGGCCAGCGATCGAACACAACAGCCCACCTTAGGGATCATCCCCCCGGACACCACCCCCTCATCGATCAGCTTCCGTGCCCCCTGGATATCCACACGGGGAATCAACGTGCTGGGGTCGTGGTAATCCCGCAGAATCCCCGCCGTATCCGTCAGCAGAATCAGCTTCTCTGCCCCCAGCGCCGCCGCAATTTCCCCCGCCACCGTATCAGCATTGATGTTGTAGGCTTGGCCGTCCGCATCCGCCGCCACACTGGAAACCACAGGGATATAGCCATTACTGACCAGGGACTCAATCACATGGGTATTCACACTGGCCACTTCCCCCACAAAGCCAATGCCCTCGTCCCCCTGGGGTCGCGATCGAATCAAGTTACCATCCTTACCGCACAGGCCCACGGCGTTGCCCCCTGCCCGATTAATCCGAGCCACCAGGTCCTTATTGACCCGACCCACCAGAACCATTTCCACCACATCCATTGTGGGCGCATCGGTTACGCGCAAACCGTTCTTAAACTGGGGCTCAATATTGAGCTTGGTCAGCCAGCTATTGATCTCCGGCCCGCCCCCATGGACCACCACAGGTCGCATCCCCACATAGGACATGAAGACGATATCGCTGATGACATGCTCTTTAAGATTGGGATCTTTCATTGCAGCGCCGCCGTACTTGACCACAACGGTGCGACCTGCAAATTGCTGAATATAGGGCAGGGCTTCGCTGAGGACTTGGACCTGGGTGGCGTAGTCTTGGGGGGCGGGAATGGGGTTCGCAGACATGGCTAGACGGGGAAAGGGTTTCGAGATCTTGGGAAAGTATCGAAGGATACTGTAACCCGGAAGTTTACCCCCCGTGTCCTAGACCGGCGATTATGTCAGGGATTGGTGATGCAGGGCAGTTCCCAGGTGCGTGGCCCGTGCGATCGAAGTTTGAATTTTTCGAGGTGCCCGATGACTTGTGTGGAGTGGCTTCGCCGCCTGCCATAACCCTGATTCTTGCGAGGGCTAGCTCCCAAAAATTGAGATTCATCGAGGTGCTTGTCTGAAGCAACGGGGCGACTGTCATAATTAGGTGGGCACCTCAATGAATTGTGGTGTGTGGCTTTGCCGCCGCACGCCACACCCTTGATCTTTCGTAGGTCAGAGGACGGCAGTGTGGATTAATTGAGGTGCCCCAGTGTCACCAAGCGTATTACGAGGGACGACTTCTATGACCAACCATAGCCTTGCCCTGGTGGGAATTTTGCTCGGACTGCCCCTAACCATTGGGGTGGTTTTTAGTCTGATTAGCTTGGGGGAAATCCTGGGGCGTTGGCTGTTGGGAGTCGGGATCGATCGCTGAAGGGCACTGGATGAACCCCCAGGCGTTGGCCAGTGATCCACGTCGGTACCAGGGTTGGGTAGCGACTGCCCGATACAGTTGCCCCATTACTGGGGCCGCTGTTGGGGATTCGGTGGGGACTGGGGCGCGGCGGGTGGGGGAGCCTGGGGGGTATTTTGTGGCGAAGATTGGGGTGAAGATTTGGGCGAAGGCGGTGGGGCAGGTTGCGGCGAGGAGGTTTGGGGCGGTTGGGGCGAAGGACTTTGGGTAGGCTGGGATACGGGATTTTGGGCAGGCTGGGGCGAAGAACGCGGGGGAGTTTGTGATAAAGATTGCGAGGCTGATTGGGGCGAGGGGGGTTTAGGAGCCTGGGGCAGGGACTGTGGGGCAATTTGTGGCTGCGATCGCGCCTGAGGCACCTGACGACGCTGTTGATCGCGCTCGCGATCGAGTTCAATTTGCCGTTGGCGTGCCTGTCGATCGCGCTCCCGCCGGAGCCGATCCAACTCTGCCTGGGAAGGTGGCTGGGTGACTGCTCCCGAATCTTGGGCAGAGTCAGCAGACCCTGAACGCTGGGGATCCCGAGCCTTGCTCCGAGCTGCCTGAGCCGCCGCCGATCGAGCTGCTGCCTGTTCACGCGCCTGGGCCTGACGCAACTGGGCTTTGTACACATGGGCGCGACCATCCTGGAAATGGGTCAGACCACTCAGGCAAGCAATCCCGAAATAAAACAGCCGCAGTAGCCAAGTATTGAGGGACAGCAGGCCGGTCACCGTCTCACCGGACCGATCCAGTACGCTCCCCAGGAGGTTCCCAACCCGTTGGACCCCAAGCACCGCAACTTGCACCTCCTCGGTGTCCATCGGGAGCAACGTATACTGGGCCGTGAACCGGTAATAGCCCCAAAATTCGCCGCCCCCCACGCTCTCCGTGAGCCAGCGATCGGTCAGACTGCGAGCCGCCCCATAGGTCAGTTCCTGGGCCGTGCTGACCCCATTGACCCACAGTTGGTAATGAAACAATCCGCCGCTCAGAAATAGAACCGGCAGCCCGATCGCCAGAATAATCGTGTTAACCCGATCGCCCAGTGCCGTCGAGTTCAAGCGGCTCAACAGTCCTAGGCCCATCCCGACGACCGCAAAAATCAGAATATTGATGAGTTCCACCAATTCCAGGCTGCGCACCATTCCTCCGACCCAGGGCAGGGAATACAGCACCCGGTAAGCGAGTACGACCACCGCCGCCTTGGCGAGCAGTGCAACTCCAAATAGGAGTGCCACCAGGATCCCGTAGAGGATCCAACGTTGCCGGGAAGAGAGGGAAGAGGGAGCAGGCATAGGTAGGGCAAGATCACGAAAAAAGCACGAACAGATCGCAAACAGATCACAAACAGTAGGGGGCACCTCGGTTAATTGTGACAGGCGGCGAAGCCGCCTAGCACAACCCTGATTCTGCGTCTCAGAAACCGAAAGGGCACTACGGCACTTTTCAGGCGGCTTCGCCGCCTGTCACAACCCTGATTCTGCGTCTCAGAAACCGAAAGGGCACTACGGTCGAAATTTAAATTTTTTGAGGTGCCCTAGGGTAGCTCGATTAATTGGGGTGGATGAGTTTGCCGCCCCCAGCAGGAATCTTCGATCTAACGCATTTGATCTACTGAGCCTGTGTATCCACCAGGACGGTCGTGCCTGTCAAGCCCTCGGGCCAAATCAAACCCCCGTCATGGGGCAGTCACTCTGGTGCGGGCGGCTCCCTGCGGGCATCAATCCCCACTATGCCGAGGATTCTCGGTCCTGCCCAGTCTTACCCGCAGGGGCCTTACCGATCGCGATTTCCTGGGTGCTTCTCCCCTGAGACCCAGAAGATTTAGGTTTCTCTTAAGCTGATGCCCCTTAGGGGGAAGCTAGACTGGGGGGGAACGCCAGACCGAGCAAGGGCACTCACGAACAAACCGTTCTCCCTGGAGCGCAACAACCGTGCTCCTACCCTGATCGCCCAGTCCTCACACTCAAGTTCCCACACTCCCAGTTCCCGTCTCAAAGTTCCCACACTCCCAGTTCCCGCCTCAAAGTTCCCGCCTCAAGATTTTTGCATCCAAGTCCTCACATCTGGAGACTGCCCCATGGTTTCTACCCTGAATACAACCGACTCCCAAGCCCTCGATCGCGCGGAGACCGACGATCGTGTTGCGGTGCTCCTGATGGGCTACGGAGAAGTGGAAAACTACGAAGATTTCGCCAACTACAACGAACAGGCCCTAAACCTCCTCACCGCCAAGTTTGCACCGGTTCCGGCCTGGGTTTACCCGCCCCTCGCCAAACTCTTAGCGGTCTTTGATCTGCATGAATGGAGCCACCAGCATGGCCAGTTTGTGTCGCCCCACAATGCCATTTTTGAACAACAGCGAGCGGGAATTGAGCAACGCCTGCAGGAAACCTGGGGCGATCGGGTGCAGGTCTTCAAGGCATTCAACTTTTGCAAGCCCTTCCTGCCTGAGCAAGTCCTCGCTGAAATCGAAGCTCTCGGCTTCCACAAAATTCTGATTTACCCCCTCTTGGTTGTGGACTCCATCTTCACCAGCGGCATCGCTGTGGAGCAAGTCAACAAAGCCCTGGCCGAATACAGCAATCCTGCCGCTGAGAACCATTGGGTCCAGGGGGTGCGCTACATTCCCTCCTTTTATAACGAACCGGAGTATATCAACCTTCTGGTCAACGTGGTGGAGCGCAAAATCGAAGAGGACCTGATCCAAGCCTACCTACCCTCCCAGGTGGGTATCGTGCTGATGAATCATGGCTGTCCCTTTGAGGCCAAGGGTTTTACCTCGGGCATCGACGAAAGCCAAGCGCTGTACGAGCTGGTGCGGGAACGACTCATTCACCGTTTCCCCCTCATTTCCGTTGGCTGGCTCAACCACCAAACCCCCCTGATTAAGTGGACCCAACCCAATGCGGAACTGGCGGTGCGGAATTTGATCGATCTGGGTGCGAAGGCTGTGGTCATGATGCCGATCGGCTTCGCAACGGAGAACCACGAGACCCTGCTTGATGTGGAGCACATTATCGAGCAGGTCCAGCGCAAACACCCCGACGTGACCTATGTGCAGATGCCCTGCGTTAATGACCATCCCGCATTTTTAGAGATGGCAGCCCACTGGGCCCAGTCCCACATTGCCGATCTCCTCGCGGCGGATCCCCAGGCTGTGCAACCGGCCCTTGCGGAGCAGGTGCGATCGACCCATAGTTCCAGTCATAGCCACGACCACGGCCATAACCACACCCATCACGGCCATAACCACGCCCATCACGGCCATAGCCACGACTCCGGTCACGAGTCCCAGCACAGCCATAACCCCAGCACCAGCCACGGCACCAGCCACAACACCAGCCACAGCCATAGTCATGCCCATCACGGCCATGACCATGCCCATCACGGCCATGACCATGCCCATCACAGCCACAACTAACACCACCTGAACGAACACCCGGACACCTCGATTAATACGGACTTTCATCGCAGTACCCACGGCAAAATCGGGGTTGGGTTGCGCGGCTGCGCCGCGCAACCCAATTAATTGAAGTGCCCACCCCCTGCTTGACGGATGAGGTCATCGGGTCACAAAAAGCCCCCCCGCTATGCGGGGGGGCTTTTTGTAGGCTGACTCAGTTTGATGCAGATCCCGTTGCTAGGATCCGAGTCATTGCCATGTGACAAACACATCATAAAAATTTATATTTTTTGATGTGCCCTATAGTGAGGCACGCCATATTCTTTATTATTAAGAGGAAACCTCGAAATTATTAAGAGGGAACCTCGAATAATTTCGGTCAGCACTAATCTGCCCGTTGTAATCTGCCCGTTGCCATCTGCCCGTTGTAAGACCCACCCCTCACTGAATTTCCCCTCGAAACCATGGCCTCCACTCCTCCATCTCCTTCTGCAGCTGAACCCGCATTCTCCTCCATTGCCCACAAACTGCACCTCATCACAAATCGGATTCGGCAGTCCTTGGAGATCGATGCAATTTTGGGGACAACGGTTCAGGAAGTCCAACGCTTCTTGCAAATCGATCGGGTCAAAGTTTACCAATTCCAAGCCGATGGTCATGGGGTTGTGCAGGCCGAGGCCCTCATGCCCAATCACGACCCCAAACATAACCATCCGTACCGTTTACCCTCGCTCCTGGGCCTACACTTCCCCGCAGACGATATTCCCCTCTTTGCGCGGGAAGTGTATCTGCGTCAGCGGCAGCGCACCATCGTCAACATCCAAACCCAGGAAATTGGCATTAGTCCCCTCGTTTCGCCGGACACAGGTCATGCCGTCGATGCCACGGATATTAACTACCGCGTTGTTGATCCCTGCCACCTGGAATACCTGCGCACCATGGGGGTCCAAGCCTCTCTGGTCTTGCCGATCGTTGTGGAAATGCCCGCTGAAGGGCAGCCGATCGCCATCCATGACCCCCTCCCCTTGTCCCTAGGACCGAACCAAGTCCTCTGGGGTCTCCTGGTCGCGCACCACAGCGAACCCTACGAATTTAGTCAGCAATCCCTCGATCTCTTGCAGGGGGTGGTTGATCAGGTGGAAGTAGCGATCGCCCAATCCGTTTTGCTAGAGCAAATGCGAATGCAGAACCACCAGGAGTCAACCCTCAATAGAATTCCCGTATTTTTTACGATAACCCCGAAATTCGCCTGCAAGAAGCCCTAGAAGCAACTGTTCGATTCTTCAAAGGCTGTGGCGGACGGCTATATCTGACTAACCAGGAAGCACAGTCAACGCTGGGCCAAGAGTACATGTTGCTGTCCTCCCGGGAATCCAGCAAGCAGATCAATCTCTACACCTGTGGTATCCAGCCAGACTCCCTGGATGGCACCACGAACCAACCCCTAGAAGACAGTATTATTTTCCGGAGCTATCTCCAGTCCTTTGTGGAAACCTTGCTGGAGCAAGAGGACCTGGGGAACAACTGCGAGACCCCCCAGTCCCAACAACCGACGGTCCCATCGCCAACAACCGATCGATCCACGGACCCAGCCCAGGCGGCTCCCGCCACAACGTACACCGGCCACACCCAAGGCCAGGCCCAGACCTCGACCCACACCCAGGATCCGGCCCCGAATCTGGGCACCGCTAATCCCGGGACGGCTAATTCCGCCACCAGTCCACAACTGGACCAACACGCCGGTCAGCACACCGGTCAGCACTCCAACCAACACGCCGGCCAGAACCAGTCCGACGCAGCGAACCCCGAGGGCCAAACCCTCCCCTCCCCAGAAATCCGGATGGGATCGGAATTTGACTTGTATAGCGTTCCCGCGACCAACACCTCAACCCACTTCATTCAACGCCTGCGCGCTATCTACAACCTCAAGCAATACACCCCCGCCATGTTTGTTCCAGGGGTGTGGGCCGTGGGCGACCTCTACCAGGAGCCCCTACTGCGATCCCTCAGTATGGTGTTCCAGTCGGGTCCGATTCGGAGCTTGCTGGTGGTGCCTTTGGTCCTCGGTACGGAACTGCTCGGCTGTTTGACGATCTTTCGGGAAGAAGTGGACGAAGAGGTGCTGTGGGCAGGGGAGCACGAACTGGATAAGCGCCAGCTAGCCCCTCGGCAGTCCTTTGAGGTGTGGCGACAGATTAGACGTAACCAGGCCCAAAATTGGGACCGGGGGGAACTCTACCTGGCCCAGCGCCTCGGCGAGTGTTTCGCTACGGCGGTGAAGCAGCATCACCTCAACCACCAAGTTCAAGTGCTGAACCGGAGCTTGGTCCGACAGGTGGAAATTCGGACTAAGGAGTTGGAACACTCCCATCGGATGATGCAGCAGCAGCAAGCCCTGGCTCGAATCCTGGCCAAACTGCAAAAGGCTGTGGATGTGGCCAGTATTTTTCGATCGGCCACGGATGAGGTGCGGCAACTGTTGGAGGTCGATCGGGTCGCCATCTATCGCTTTGATGAGGATTGGGGTGGCGGCTTTATCCGAGACTACGATTCCGTCAGCCCCGGCTGGGAGCATTTAGTGCTCGCCACGCGATCGGACTGGAACGACTCCTATCTCCAGGAAACCGAAGGTGGCCGCTACCGCTTCCATGAGGTTTCTGCTGTGGAGGATATCTACACGGCGGGACTGTCGGCCTGTCACCTAGAGGTGTGCGAGGTCTTCTTTATTCGGGCCTTTCTGGTGGTTCCTATTTTTGTGAATCGCAATCTGTGGGGTCTTCTCGGTATCTATCAGCACGGTAAGCCTCGGCCTTGGCGAGAATCAGAAATCGCCTTTACCAGTCAAGTCGCGGCCCATTTGGGCACTGCACTGCAACACAATGAAATCCTGATCCAAACCCAGCGAGAAGCCGATCGGGTTCCGGTCATGTTGGAGCAGCAGCAAACCCTGGCCGGTGTCATCAGCAAAATTCGCGAGTCCTTGGACCTGGATCACATCTTCACCACCACCACCCAAGAGGTGCGTCACTTTCTCCAGGCCGATCGCGTGGGGGTCTACCAGTTCCTCCCCAACACCAACTGGTCCGATGGCGAGTTTGTCGCGGAGCATGTGGCCCATGGCTACCGATCGGCCCTGCAAGCGAAGGTATCCGACTCCTGTTTTGGCAGTGACCATGCCCATCGCTATGCCGAGGGCGCCGTTCAAGTGGTTTCGGACATCTACGCGGAGAATCTTAGCGACTGTCACCGTCAGATCCTTGAACAGTTCCAAGTGCGGGCAAATCTAGTCGTTCCCTTGACCCTGCACCAAGAGTTATGGGGGCTATTGTGTATTCACCAGTGTTCGCGTCCCCGCGAGTGGCAGTCCTGGGAAGTGGAATTTGTGCAACAAATTGCGAGCCAACTGGGGGTGGCCCTCCACCAGGCCGAGTTACTCAAAACCGCCAAAGCTGCCCAGATCTTGGCCGACGCGGCTAACCGCTCCAAGAGTGAGTTTCTGGCCAATATGAGCCATGAGCTGCGAACCCCCCTTAATTCAATCCTTGGGCTCTCGGAAGGTCTGAGAGAAGGGGTTTATGGCGATCTCAGTCACGCCCAAAGCCATGTCTTGGGCACAGTGGAAAAGAGCGGCCAGCACCTCCTCGCACTCATTAACGATATTTTGGATCTCACCAAAATTGAGGTGGGGAAAGTGGAGTTTGAGATGGTGCCGGTTTCCCTCACCAAGCTCTGCGAAACCAGTCTTGACTTTGTTCACCAGGATGCTTCCCATAAAGGACTTCGGTTGCACTTAGCCTTACCGGAGCAGCTCCCCTACGTCGTTTTAGGAGAGCTGCGAGTTCGCCAAATTCTCCTCAATTTGCTGAGCAATGCGGTTAAATTCACCCCCCATGGCGGGGATATTACCCTTACCGTAGACCTAAATCCCGCCGAAAAAACCGTTCGTTTCCAGGTGAAGGACACGGGTATTGGGATTGACGAAGGGGATCTGGAGCGTCTGTTTCAGCCGTTTGTCCAAATCGACAGTAGCCTCAACCGCCAGTACAACGGCACAGGGCTAGGACTGGCACTGGTTAAGCGGTTGGTGGATTTGCAGAAGGGATCGATCGAGGTGGTGAGTCAGGTTGGGGAAGGGAGCTGTTTTACGGTGACGTTGCCCTACACGGACTTCTCAAAACCCACCCAAGCCGTGGCC
Organism: Prochlorothrix sp.; assembly: GCA_035285005.1. GTDB lineage: Bacteria > Cyanobacteriota > Cyanobacteriia > Prochlorotrichales > Prochlorotrichaceae > Prochlorothrix. The sequence continues at coordinate 32,012 of JAYKIB010000263.1, read as the reverse complement.
CCAGCTTTGGGCAATACTCCGGCCAGCAAGTCCCACGTTACTTTTCCAGACACCCCGCCGATCGCGGCCCGAGCTCAGGAGAACCAGGCCCAAACCCCGGCGCTAGATCAGGCCCCGATCGCCCCCTCTCCAGTCGCCTCTCTATCTGAGATTGCGATGGATATCGTCAATCAAACCCTAAATCACGCTCTGGATGAGGCTTCAGACGAGACTGTGGACAAAACCCTGGACGAGACCCTGGACGAGACCCTAGAAGCTACCCTAGAGGCGATCCTCGATATCACCCTAAATACGGCTATCCAAAATCCTCCCCCTACGCATCCCCACAGTGGGACGCAAAACATCGTGCCGGATGCGGATCTAGACTCTTCCAACACAATTGAATCGCCTCAAGAATCACCCAAGAATGGGAGTTCCCCGGCGTTTGAATCCCGCCATGAAAGTTCCTCTCCCTCAGATCTAGCTAGCCCAGCGCCTTCCAGCCCAGATTTATCTCACCAAAGCTTGTTTAGCCCAGCGCCCTCCAGCCCAGATTTGCCCAGCCCAGCGCTTTCCAACCCAGATCTCTCCAGCCCAGACTTACCTAGCCCAGATCTCTCCAGTTCAGCACTCTCCAGCCCAGACTTACCTAGCCCAGACTTACCTAGCCCAGATCTCTCCAGTCCAGCGCCAAGTCCATCGCTTTCTGCATCCCATCCAGATTTAGCTGACCCAGGTTTAGCTGACCCAGATCTTCCCAATGAAGACCTGTCTAGCCCAGACTTACCCAACGCAGATCTGTCTAGCCTTGAGTTCGCTATTCCGGACTCCACAACTCAACCCCCGGTGGACCCAGATCCCACCCCGCAAAATCTTACCGAACCCAACCTAGCTGAACCCGAGCCCGCCGCTCCAGATCAAGCCCTCCCCGACGCCACTCTATCCAGTTCCACCAGCCAAACCTTTGTCCCCCAGTCTCTCAATGGCAGCCATATTCATGTCCGCACCTTAGCGGTCCATGGGAATGCGGCGAAGCCGCTGGTGCTCTTGGCGGAGGATAATGCGGCTAATGTGGACACCTTCTCTAACTATCTGACCTATCGCGGTTATGACTTGGTGATGGCCAATGATGGTCAGCAGGCCGTGGATTTGGCGATGGCACACCGGCCCCAGGCAATTTTGATGGATATTCAAATGCCGGGAATGGATGGCCTAGAAGCAATCGCAGAAATCCGCAAGATTCAGGGTTTGGAAACTGTGCCGATCGTGGCCCTTACAGCTTTGGCGATGACGGGCGATCGGGAGCGCTGCCTAGAGGCTGGGGCCACCACGTACCTGGCGAAGCCGGTGCGAATGCAGCTGCTACACCACACTCTCCAGGCGCTGATTAACCAAACGGCCTAACCGCGAGGTATCCGACGGGGGACAAATTGGGAAGAGGGTGCCCCCGCTACGCGGGGGCACCCTCTGTTTGGGGGAGTAATCTTGCTGCATCACGGGGGGCAGGCTTAGTTTTTGGGAGTGCATCCCCCGCCGTGCGGGGGCAAGCTCTTTTTCGGGGGCACCTCGCAACCGCCTTCTTCGTTACCAGGCGGCAACTGAGGCCAGCTGAGCACACCCCGATCGCCATCCAACTGGACCCAACTACCCACCGGCAACATCGCATTCACTCCCCCATGACCGAAGGGCAAATCCGACACGATCGGAATCTGCAAATCCCCCAGTCGATCGCGCAACACCTGCTCCAGACTCAAACTCGGGATCCCAGACGGTGGATCACAGTTGCTAAACCGACCCAGAGCAATACCTCCCACCTGTTGCAGCAGACCCATCATCCGCCATTGGGTCAGATCGCGATCGAGGCGATAGGGCACTTCACCCACATCTTCCAACGCCAGAATCACCCCCCTTAAGTTAGGTTGCGCCGCCGTTCCCAACAGATGCGTCGCCACGGTGAGGTTCCCCGGCAAGAGCCGCCCACACACCGTTCCCCCGCCCCAGCCCTTGCCCTGGAGGGCATCCAGGGGCCGCCCTTCCAGATATCCAAACAGTCGATCGAGACTCCAGCTCGGTTCCTGGGCTAAGGTCGTGAGAACTGGGCCATGTAGACCCTGGGGCAGGGGATAAACCTGCGGATCGGTGCTAGAGGCCGATCGATCGCTTAGGGGGGGCAAACTTCTGAAGTGCGGGGATTCCAGGCCGCGAGATTTCTGCACAGGCCGGTCCGCTGTTCTAGCCTGCTCCGTTGCCCTCAGACTCCACAGCAAGGCCGTAATATCCGAGAATCCCAGCAGAAACTGAGGAAACCCTTCAAAACCGGGTTGGTGCGGCAATCGATCTGGCCACTGCCACTGTTCCAGCAACCGCGCCGCACCCCAGCCCCCCCGCACCGCGAGAATGCCTTGATACACGCCGGCACCGATCGCCTCCGTCAACTGCCGCCGCCGCTGGGTATCGGAGCCGGCCAGGTAGCCCCAGCGCCGATCGAACCCCGTCGCCAGATCCACCCCATACCCCCGATCGCGCCACAGCTGCAAACTCGGGTCGAGTCCCTCCGTATCCCGGAGGGCACCACTGGGAGCAATGGCAATCAGTCGATCGCCCGGTTTTAGCACCATGCGCATAGCAAGCCTATCGGGTTACAGTTGGCCAAATCCCTTCTTTTTCTTGCCTTTCCCCTTCTTTTTCTTACCGCCTCCCCCGCGCCAACCGGGCATCGCGCGTCCGCCGCCCATTCCGGGCATTCCGGGGAAACCGCCCATCCCTGGAAAGCCGCCACCCATTCCTGGCATTCCGCCCATACCGGGCAAACTGCCACCGGCCCCCATTTGCTGCATCATTGTCCGCATTTGCTGGAAATTCCGGATTAGATTCTGCACATCCTTTTCCGTATGGCCCGATCCCTTGGCAATTCTCCGCCGCCGTCCTGGAGACTGGGACAGTAAATCGGGATCCTTGCGCTCCTGTACCGTCATCGAGCTAATCATGGCCTCAATTCGCTTGAGGTTGCCTTCCCCCTGCTCCATCTGATCATCACTGAGCTTGTTCATCCCCGGCAGCATCTTTAAGAGGCCACTGAAGGATCCCATGCTCTTGATCAGCCGCATCTGTTTGATGAAGTCATCAAAATTGAATTTGGCCTCCATGATTTTGGCGGCCATGGCTTCCGCATCCGCAAAGCTCACCGCCTCCTGGGCTTTCTCCACCAGGGTAATCACATCCCCCATGCCCAAAATTCGCGAGGCCATCCGATCGGGATAAAAGGGCTGAAGTGCTTCAACCTTTTCCCCAACCCCGATAAATTTAATCGGCTGACCCGAAATCTGCCGCACAGACAGGGCCGCCCCCCCCCGTGTATCCCCGTCCATCTTGGTCAGAATGGCACCGGTAATGCCGATCTGCTCATGGAACGTCAGGGTCAGGTTTGCGGCCTCTTGCCCGGTCATGGCATCCACCACCAGCAGCACCTCATGGGGCCGGATGGTGTCCTTCACCTGCTTCAACTCCGCCATCATCCCCTCATCAATCTGGAGACGACCCGCAGTATCCACAATCACCGTATCAATGCCATCCGCCTTGGCCTTGGCGATTCCCTCCCGCGCAATATCCACCGGGTTCGCCTCGGTGCCCATCTCAAACACGGGAATATCAATCTGTTTCCCCAGGGTGACCAACTGATCGATCGCCGCAGGACGGTACACATCCGTCGCCACCATCAGCGCCGTCCGGTTTTCCTTGCGCAGGTGTAGGGCTAACTTCGCCGTGGCCGTCGTTTTCCCGGTCCCCTGCAAGCCCGCCATCAGGATCACCGTCGGCGCTTCCTCCGCCTGGGCCAGGGGCACATTGCTCTCCCCCATCAAGGTCACCAGCTCATCATTAACAATCTTGATGAACTGCTCACCGGGGTTGACTCCCTTCACCACCTCCGCCCCCTGGGCGCGGTTCTGAACCTGGGTTGTAAAGGTTTTGACCACCTGAAGGTTTACATCCGCTTCCAGCAGTGCCCGTCGCACTTCCCGCAGAGCATCCTGGATATTGGCATCGGAAATCTTGTCCTGACCCCGGAGTTTTTTCCAGGCATCTTCAAGGCGATCGGCAAGGGCGTCAAACATGGGAATGGATCATACACGGCACAACATGGCACGGCAAAACCGGGACAAGCCCACCCCAAGCCCAATGCTAGTCCCATGCCAACGACGGGGCCAAGCCATCGGGGCAATGCATCAGGACGAGCAGTAGAGGCAAGTCATCGGGGCAAGCCATGGCAAGCACCCCCCTTGCCTGAGCCTAAACCTGTGTTTAGAAAACCGCCGGCAATCCAGGGAGGTGCGATCGACCATGCCATCCGATCATCATATAGCGAGATCTTGCCTTGGGGGTAGCAAAGACTGACCGCGACCTTAAGAAACCGCTTCCAACAGGGGCTCTTCCAACAGTTGGGCCGTGGTGAGGAGAGACTTGCTCGCTTGGAACTGGGATTCTAAATGGGATTCTAAGGTGGGGCTGAGAGAGGTTAACTCCTCGCGACAGTGACTACAACGCCAGTACAGTCCTTTGGCGCTGACGTGGCGTAGTAGGCGATGAGAGCAGTAGGGACAGGTCTGAGGAGGGAGCATAGTATCACCTTATTTATGGGTGCAAGGCGCGATCGAGATAGGACCGGGAACGCGGCGGCAAGAGATTCAAACCCCAGGAGGTAAAACGATGGCAGGAGAAGTGGGGTAAATCGTGGATTTTGTTAAAGGGGGAATTAAAGGGAAAGGGATTTTATAAAAGGGGAGCCGAAGACAAAGAAGTCGATTGTAAGGCCGGGGAAAAAGAGGAAGGTCACAGGAACAATGTGATCTGAACCGAGTTGACTGGCAAACGCTATGGCCTTGGGTGTAAAAACCACGTTTCCGCAAGAGCCTCGGAACTGTGGGGTAAGGTTTCTTGGGCTGTCCTCTATGTTGAGGTTTGCATCGAGCTTTCCTGTCAGGATCCAGCTTGGGTGGGGGGCTTGGGAACACCGGTTAATACAGTGCCACAACTCTAAAATACGGAGAGTAGTCTCGACTACGAAAAGGATGGAAATGAGAGCAGTAGGATGGAGGGGATCACGGGGTTGAGTATGGAATCAGGGCTAGGAGTGCTGAATTGGATGAAGCTTGGCAGGAAATCTCGATTAATTGGACTGGGTGGCGTTGCCACTCACCCATGACCTTGACTCTCACGTTAAGCACTTCGCAATCCTTGTGATTTCTTGGGGTGCTCGGTAGGGGGCACCTCGAAAAATCCAAGTTTTTGTCCTCTGACCCACGTAAGAATCAGGGTTGTAGTGGGCGGCGAAGCCGCCCACTACAATTAATCGAGGTGCTTGGCAGGGTTTATCAAGTTTTATTAAAAAGGTGGCTTAATCGAGTGCTTGGGGAACCAGAGCGGAGCCTGGGGACTGGAACAAGAAGGGCTTGGGCCAGATTCCGAGCCTGAGTGCCCTAAGGTGTGGACCCGCGAAGGGAGTCGATCGGGACAATCCATGCTCGCATCTTCTTCAGTTGTTCCTTAACTGTAAAGGTCTCCCTGACAACCGTAAAGTTTACGCAATAAAAAGCAATGTGCGAGACCTTTGTCCAACCTTTATTTACACCGGGGGCTTAATTATAAATAAATCATTAAGAACCGGCGTTGCGATAAGGGTAATGGGTGTGCCGATCTTTTAACATTTAGAAACATGGCTCAAACCCTACTGCTATTGATAAAGAGGCATGAGTAGACCCATGGGGATCACGAACCAATGACACTAATTCAGACCTGGGAAGTCCTAAACTCGGCCTGGGCTTTTCGCCATCGCTGGTATAACCTTCGTCAAGATAAGGTTCGCTTACCTAGTGGCTTAGTCCTATCAGATTATTTTGTAAGTTTGCGGCCCGAGATTGCGTTGGTGATCCCCGTCACGATCGACGCGAAAGTACTTTTGGTGCGTCAATATCGCCATGGTCGGGGTGAGATTTTGCTAGAACTCCCGGCGGGATCCTTTGACCCCCAGCGGGAAACCGCCTTGGCAGCGGCCCAACGGGAGCTGCGGGAGGAGACGGGCTACGGGGGCGATCGCTGGATTCCCCTCGGCATCCTGGCCGACAATCCCGTGCGGGATACGAATCAGTTGCACCTCTTTTTGGCACCCGACGTTACCTATCAGGGGGTGCCGACCCCGGACCCCTCAGAGCAAATCGAGGTGGTGTTGTATCCCTTGGCCCAGATCCGATCGGCCTTAGTGGCGGGCAAGATTCGGGTCGCTGGCAGCATGGCGGGGTTGTTCCTGGCTTTGGAGCATTACGATGCGGGAACGGGCACCTTTCGTCACGGGGGCAGACAGGATTTATGATTGATGGATTTAAGACCGGGTACTTCGACGGCACTGGCACTATTCGCAACGGTATCCTACAAAACAGGATTGGCTCCGTCTGCGGCGGGGCCAATCCCTGCACCAGACGCATCCGCAAGATGCTGTCGCTTCTAGCCCTTTCATCCCTAGGGCACCTCGATTAATCCAAACTTTGAGGAAATGACCCACGCAAGAATCAGGGTTTGGGGTAGGCGGCACAGCCGCCTACCCCAATTAATCGAGGTGCCCCCTAGGACACCTCGATTAATACAGATTTTCACCGCAGTACCCACGGCAGAATTAGGGTTGGGTTACGCGGCGAAGCCGCGTAACCCGATTCATCGAGGTGCCCTCTAGCTCTTTCATCTCTAGTCCCTGCGATGCGTTTCCTTGATCCCAAAACCGACTTCGCCTTCAAAAAAATCTTTGGCTCTGCCCAAAGCCGCCCCATCCTGATCAATTTTCTCAATGCCCTGCTCTATGGCGGCAACCCCACCATCCAGGACTTGGAAATTTTGGATCCCTACCAAGCCCCCCAACTCCGGGGCATCAAGGATACCTTTTTGGATGTCAAGGCCAAACTAGACCATGAAAAAACCGTCCTGATCGAGATGCAGGTGTTGCACCCCCTCGACTTTAGTAAGCGAATCCTATACAACGCGGCCAAAGCCTATTCGCTCCAGCTCCAGCGTGGTCAGGGCTACAGCCGTTTGCGTCCCGTGATTGCCCTGACGATTGTGGACTTTATTTTATTCCCCGAACGCGATCGGGTGATTTCGCGCTACCAACTCCTCGATCGAGAGGATCACCTCCCCTATGGCGATGACATCGAGCTAGTGTTTATTGAGCTGCCAAAGTTTAGAAAGTATTTGGATGATCTAGAAAGTCTTGAGGATTTCTGGCTATTTTTCCTCCAGAAAACGGGTGAATTAGAAGAAGCTCCTGCCTTACTCCTAGAAAATGAGACCTTTGATCTAGCCTTCCACATTGCTGAAACCGTTAACCTCAGTCCCGAGGAGTTGGATCTCCTGGAGCGTCAAGCCTTTTTTCTGGAGGATAGCCGCAACGTGGTCCGCCGCGCAGCCCAGGAAAACTTAGCCCAGGGGCTACAGCAGGGGCTACAGCAGGGGCTACAGCAAGGTGCGGCCCAAAGTCGGCGGGAGATTGCCCGATCGCTCTTGGGTGTACTGCCGGTGGCCGTGATTGCGGAAAAAACAGGACTGACGATCGCTGAGGTGGAGGCATTACAGCCATGAACAAGCAGAGATATTTCGGCTCTGCTAGTGGGAGGATAGTCCGGGAAGTCATGCCTACAACCCAACTTCATGCTGAAGTTCGAGCTATTGACCCCCTGCAAGCGAGAGACCTAATTGCAATGCTCGATCGCTACCCTAAGTTTCTGGCCCAAAGAACGACTGGAAATGGGGCATAATAGGGGCGCTTAGAAGTCATGCAGATTCAGAAGGGCACCTGGAAACATCCAAGTTTTCGACCGATGACCCCCATAAGAGTTGGGGTTGGGTTGGGCGGCTTCGCCGCCCGCCACGATGAATCGAGGTGCCCAGCTCAAGATTTAACCGGACACCTCCAACAGTCTGAATTTTGATTGGGTGACCGAGGCCAGAATCAAGGTTGGGGAGGTACTCTGAGCAAAAACTTCTGACAAACGCTTACCCTATCCATTCACCAAAAGGAGTTGCATTCCGTGGAGCCGAGTCACTACACCCCCAGCGCGATAGAGAAAAAGTGGCAGCAAACCTGGGCAGAGCAAAAGCTGGACCAAACCCAAGACGATCCCAGTAAGCCCAAGTTCTATGCCCTCTCCATGTTTCCCTATCCCTCCGGTAAGCTCCACATGGGTCATGTGCGCAACTACACAATCACCGATGTCATTGCCCGGGTGCAGCGAATGCGGGGTTATCGGGTACTGCACCCCATGGGCTGGGATGCCTTCGGTTTGCCAGCGGAAAATGCCGCGATCGATCGGGGCATTCATCCAGCCCAGTGGACCACCCAGAATATCGCCGAAATGACCAGCCAGCTCCAGCAGTTGGGTCTCTCCTACGACTGGGATCGGGAAGTGGCCACCTGTGCGCCGGACTACTACCGCTGGACCCAGTGGCTATTTTTGGAGTTCTACCGGGCCGGACTCGCCTACCAACAGGAAGCCGCCGTCAACTGGGATCCGATCGATCAAACGGTCCTCGCCAATGAACAGGTGGATGCCGAAGGCCGGTCCTGGCGATCGGGTGCCCTGGTGGAACGTAAACTCCTGCGACAGTGGTTTTTGAAGATCACCGCCTACGCCGAACCCCTGCTACAGGACTTAGAAAAACTGACAGGTTGGCCCGAGCGCGTGCGTCTGATGCAGGAAAACTGGATCGGTAAGTCCACAGGGGCGCGAGTCGTCTTCAAAACCGAGACGGGGGACGAATTACCCATTTTTACCACGCGACCCGATACCCTCTGGGGCGCAACCTTTATGGTGCTGTCACCGGAGCATCCCTTGGTGGCCAAACTGACCACACCGGAGCAGGTCCAAGCCGTCGCCGGTTACCAAGCTGCCGCCGCCGCCAAGAGCGAGATCGATCGCACCGACGACACCAAAGAGAAAACCGGTGTCTGGACCGGCAGTTATGCGATTAATCCGGTTAATGAAGCCCGTATCCCCATCTGGATTGCTGACTATGTCCTTATGGGCTACGGCACAGGCGCAATTATGGCTGTTCCCGCCCATGATCAACGGGACTTCGAGTTTGCCCGCAAATTTGGCTTAACCGTCAAGGTGGTAGTCCAGCCGCCGGAGGGTGCCCTGGACGGTGAGACCCTGACGGAAGCCTGGACCGGGGAGGGCACCCTGGTGCGATCGGGGGCGATCGATGGTGTTGCCGCGGGTAAGGGACCGGGCCAGAGTGTGGCCAAGGCGATCGAGTTCCTAGAGGCCAACCAATTCGGCCAAGGCCAGGACAACTACCGCTTGCGAGACTGGCTGATTTCGCGGCAGCGCTACTGGGGGGTGCCAATTCCCATGATTCACTGTGAAGACTGTGGCATCGTGCCGGTCCCCGATGATCAGTTGCCGGTGCTGTTGCCGGAAAATGTGGAGTTTTCCGGCCGTGGCGCTTCGCCTTTGGCCCAATTAACGGACTGGGTCCAGGTGGACTGTCCCTGCTGCGGCAAAGCGGCCCGTCGCGAGACCGACACCATGGATACCTTCATTGATTCCTCCTGGTACTACTTCCGCTACGCCGATGCCCAAAACGATGCCCAAGCCTTTGATCCAGCCAAGGTCAACGACTGGCTACCGGTGGATCAGTATGTGGGCGGCATTGAACATGCGATCCTGCACCTGCTGTACTCCCGCTTCTTCACCAAAGTCCTGCGCGATCGGGGTTTGGTGACCTGTGACGAGCCCTTCAAAAAGCTGCTCACCCAGGGCATGGTCCAGGCCAGTGCCTACAAAAACCCCAGCACGGGCAAGTACATTGCCCCGGACCAAATCCCAGACCTGAACCAACCGACGGATCCAGCTACAGGGGAGCGTCTAGAGGTGGTTTATGAAAAAATGTCTAAGTCTAAATACAACGGGGTGGATCCCCAGCTGGTTTTGGCCAAATATGGCGCAGATACGGCCCGGATGTTTATCCTCTTCAAGGCACCTCCCGAGAAGGATTTGGAGTGGGATGATGCCGATGTGGAAGGCCAGTTCCGGTTTCTGAACCGCGTTTGGCGTTTAGTCACGGGCCTTGAACCGGGTAAAACCCAGGGTGTGAGTAAAAATCCCAGTAAAGCCGAGAAAGATCTACGCCGCGCCATCCATACCGCGATTCATGAGATCACCGATGATTTAGATGGGGACTACCAATTTAATACGGCGGTTTCTGAGCTCATGAAACTCAGTAATGCCCTGCAAGATAGCGATCTTAAAACCAGTGCGGTCTATGGCGAGGGAATTCATACCCTGGTGAAGCTGCTGGCCCCCTTTGCCCCCCACATTGCCGAGGAACTGTGGCAAGGTACCCTCAAACAATCCGGATCCGTCCATCAACAGCCATGGCCCGTGGCGGATCCCGAGGCGCTGGTGGTGGATGAAATTACCCTAGTGATTCAGGTGATGGGCAAGAAACGGGGCACAATCCAAGTCCCGGCCAGTGCGGACAAGGCTATGCTGGAACAGTTGGCCAAGGAGTCCGAAGTGGCCCAAACCTATGTCGGGGATAAGACGATTCGGAAGACGATCGTGGTTCCGGGCAAGTTGGTTAATTTTGTGGTGGGTTAAGCCCAGAGGGGTGTGATATGAGCACCGGGGCGACCCTAGACCTCTGATCGGTACCCGTATTGCCCGAGCTCCCTCTACCTAAACCGTTACTGGACTCATTCCACTATCCAGCCCAGAACCATGAAGCACCTTGCCCCCCAGGACGATCGCAGCGCTCTCTGCCAACGTTTGGCCAGTTTAAGCAAAATTTCCTGCCAAAAGGGCTGGAAACAGCATCTTGGGGAGCTCAACTTAGAAAAATCTGAGGCCCTGCCGATCGCCATAGCCCCAGATCCAGTCTCCTGGGCAACCTGGGAGACGGCCCCCCTCAACGATCGGGATCACATTGCCTGGGACCAAGGGCGCCGAGTGCTATGGCTGGGGCAAGTGCTCCAGCTTCCTGGGCAAAACCAGGGCTATGACCTGCGGGGACTTCAGGCCAAACTTGCCCTTGGTTGGTGGGCAGAGGCGGCGCAAATCTTCGTCAATGGGCAACTGGTCCAGGAAGGGGATCTCTTTGACTGCAACGCACGGATTTTGCTGACCGAAGCGGCACAGGGGGGGGAATCGTTTAGGGTTGCGGTGCGACTGGTCAGTCCGGGGCATGATCCGGGGGCACTGGTGCACAGTGAACTGCAGTTTGAAGGGGGGCTTAATCGATCGATCGATAGCTTTGGACCCCAAAAACAACCTGAAGCCGCTTTTATTGCCCAGGAGCTTCTTGTGCTGGCTCACTATATTCCACAAGAGCCCCAAATTGCCCAGGATTTAGACGATGCTTTAGTAGACTTACCTAAGCAATTAGAGCAACTGCAGGCGGGACAGATCACAACAGCCGACCTCGATCGATCCCTGGCCCAAATCCGCCAAACCCTACTGCCCTGGTCCGCATTCCTCAAACAACGCACCCTTTACCTCCTCGGCCATGCCCACCTAGATCTGGCTTGGCTCTGGCCGATCGCTGAAACCTGGGAGGCCGCCGAGCGCACCTTTCGATCGGTCCTTTCCCTACAAAAAGACTTCCCTGAACTCATTTTTGGCCATTCTAGCCCTGCACTCTTTGCCTGGTTCCAGAAACATCAAGCGGATCTCTTTGCGGAGATGCAGGCTGGATTTGCGGCGGGGAGTTGGGAAGCGATTGCAGGGTTGTGGGTGGAGCCGGATGCGGTGGTCAGCGGTGGAGAGGCCCTGGTGCGCCAGGTTCTCTATGGGCAGCGCTACACGGCGGAGCAGTTGGGGCAGGGCAATCGGGTGGCCTGGTTGCCGGACACCTTCGGCTTTGGTTGGCAACTGCCCCAAATTCTGAAACAAGGTGGTATTCAGTGGTTTTTGACCCAGAAATTAAGCTGGAACGATAGTAATACCTTTCCCCATGCCCTCTTTCACTGGCAGGCCCCCGATGGCACAGCGATTCCTGCCGTAATGACCGCCAGTATTGGCCAGGGCGTGGACCCTGTGGCGATGGCAACAGCGGCCCAACGCTGGGAGCAGCAAACCGGCCTCAAAATCAGCCTGTGGTTGCCGGGAGTGGGGGATCACGGGGGAGGACCGACCCGAGATATGTTGGAGCAGGTGCGGCGCTGGAGTCGATCGCCCTTTTTTCCACGTCTACGGTGGAGTCAGTTACATGAATTTCTCGATGAAATCCACTGTAATCTAGGGAATTCTATCCCCTTACCCACCTGGGATCAGGATCTCTACCTAGAACTGCACCGGGGTTGCTATACCACCCATGGCGATCAGAAGCGCTACAACCGACAGACAGAGCATCATCTCTATGCCGCAGAGCTATGGGCTAGCTGTGCCAGTGTGGTCACCGGATCGGAGTATCCTGCCCATCTCCTGGAGAAAGCTTGGAAAAAAGTTCTATTTAACCAATTTCACGATATTTTGCCCGGTTCCTCCATTCCCGAGGTCTATGAAACCGCCAATCCCCACTGGGATGCAGCCCTGGACATTGCCACGACGGTTCAAACCCAAGCCCTCCACACCCTTGCTACCGCGATCGACCTCCCCGAGGCACCCCACCCCACAGCTCGACCCTACCTACTGTTTAATGCCCTGAATTGGGATCGCACTGAATTAGTAGAGATCCCTGGACTGGGCCGTGATCATCAGACCTATCGCGTTTTTGATGCCCAAAATCAGCCCCTAGCGACCCAGATCAGTGCTGAGGTAACCCTCCTGTTCCAGGCCACCGTTCCGGCCCTCGGTTATGCCCTCGTTTGGATCTGGCCCGATTGCGATTCCCAGTTCCCGCCCCCGCCCGCCCCCGATCCGTCCTATCCTGCCGCCACCTGGGATGCCCACACCCTCACCCTCACCAATGCCTTCCTCCGCGTCACCCTCGATCCCCACTCCGGTGAGATTACGGAATGTATCGATCGCCCCCAGGACCGATCGATCCTCGCCGCCCCCGGTAACCAGTTTCAGTTTTTCCGCGATCGGGGTCAATACTGGGATGCGTGGAATATCGACCCCAATTATGGGCAGTATCCCCTGGAACCTGCCCAACTCCTGAGCCTGACAGCCCTAGAAACCGGACCGCTACGGGTACGGGTGCGGGGAGTTTGGCAGTTCAACCAATCCCGCGTCACCCAGGACTATTGCCTAGAGGCTCGATCGCCCCTGTTGAAGATCGTCACCCAGGTGGACTGGCGAGAAACTCACGTACTGTGGAAGGTGGCTTTCCCCCTCAGCCTCCCGGCTCCAGTAGTCGCCTTGAATACCAGCCTGGAGTCCTCTCCAGCCTTAATGCCAGACCCTACGCCCCTCTTTACCACCGAAATCGCCTGTGGTGCCCAACAACGACCCCTCAAGCGTCAAACGCCCCAGGAACAGGCACAGTGGGAAGTCCCAATGCACCGTTGGGCTGATCTTAGCACCCCAGAGCAGGGAGTCAGTTTGCTCAATGACTGTAAATATGGCTGTGATGCTGCAATTATCGACGGCCAAGGCCAAGATACGACCATATCGGATACTCAATCCCCCAAGACGACCTCTAAAAGGACTTCAGACCCAGATTTTATCGCTTCAAACCCGCCATCTTCAGGTACTGCAGCCCCCAGTACCCCAGATTCAGGTACTCTCGCTTCAAGTACTCTCGCCTCAGGTACTCTCGCCTCAGACACTCTCGCCTCACATACCACAGTTCAACTGCGCCTCACCCTACTCCGCAGTCCCCTCTGGCCCAATCCCCACGCCGATCGCGGCTTACACCACTTTACCTACGCCCTCCACAGCCACAGCGGCCCCTGGCAGGGAAGTCACACCGTCAACCGAGCCTACGAACTCAACCAGCCCCTAATCGGGATATGGGGCGATCGATCGGCTTCCGGTGACCCAGATCCAGCCAGTTCTGAAAACTCAGCGGTGTTACCCCCCACGGCCTCCCTTTTGCGAATTAGCTCCCCCGATCGGCCCCATACTACCTGGATTCCCATGGCCCTCAAGCGATCGGAAGATAATCCCCAATCCTGGATTCTGCGGGGCTATGAAAGCGAAGGTCAAAGCGATCGGTTCCAAGTCACAGGGTTACTCCCCCTCAAGCCCCAAGGTTGCGTGAATGGACTGGAGGAGCCCCAAACTGTAGCTGAGATCCCAGTCGTAACCCCAACCGTAATCCCCGCAGACATCCCCGCAGACACCCCAACCGCGATCCCCGCAGCATCCCCGGAACAAGCACCCACCGCACGCACTGCATCGTCTGCCTTTCCCGACCCTGCTATGACCTGGCCCATCCAGCCCTGGCAAATCACCAGCCTCCAACTACGCCCGGAATCCCAGGCGTATCCAGGCTAGCCAAACCGTGGGGCACCTCGATTAATTGTGGTGCGCGTAATTGTGGTGCGCGGCGAAGCCGCGCAACCTAACCCTGAGTCTGCTGTAGGCACTCTGGTGAAAATTTGAATTAATCGAGGTACCCTGTGCCCTGGGGGGGGTTTAAAAGTAGAACAAAATCCAGTAAAGTAGGAGGTTCGGAGACAACTGTTGTGGTCCCCCGTGACCGTCAGAACTTCGCGGGAATCTCGACAGGCGATCGGACCGGGGTAGCAGTGCTGATGCTGCCCAGCCCCCAGGTTTGGAATCGTGGGACGACTAGCCTAGATGCACGGAGCGGCTGCCGTTGCCCTAGATCCCCCTAGCGTTCCGCCGAAACAAAACTTGTGATCAGACCCTTGGTGGCTGGTCGCTTCACCCACCTATCACGAGAAAGAGGAAGCTAAATGGCTCGATACAGAGGCCCTCGCCTCAGAATTACCCGACGGCTCGGAGATCTTCCCGGCTTAACCCGTAAGTCGGCCCGTCGTGCCTATCCGCCCGGAATGCACGGCCAAGCTCGCCGCAAGAAATCCGAATACGCTACGCGTCTGGAAGAGAAGCAAAAGCTGCGCTTCAACTATGGGGTCTCGGAAAAGCAGCTCATTCGCTATGTGAAAAAAGCCCGCCGCGTCCAGGGTTCCACCGGTAAGGTGCTGCTGCAACTGCTGGAAATGCGTCTGGACAATACGGTGTTCCGGTTGGGCATGGCCCCCACTATTCCAGCGGCTCGTCAGTTGGTCAACCACGGCCACATTACGGTGAACGGTCGCGTGCTGGATATTGCCAGCTATAGCTGTCGTCCCGGTGATGTGATTGCTGTGCGCGATCGGGACCAGTCCAAGAAGATGGTCACGGAAAACCTTCAATATCCTGGTCTGGCTAACGTTCCTAGCCACTTGACCCTGGACAAGGAGAAGATGCAGGCCCAAGTGACGGGGCTTTGTGAGCGGGAGTGGGTCGCCCTCAAGATTAATGAACTGATGGTGGTTGAGTACTACTCCCGGAAAGTCTAGGTTTGGCTCTGGGAGATGGGTCCCACGGCTCAATCGATTGCGTCGGTTACGGCAGTTAACCCGATCGAGCCCCCCGACCCCAACCCTCCCAGTGATCCCATTAACCCAGCAACCTTAGGGCACCTCGGAAAATTCAAATTTCTGCCCAGTGACCTACGCAAGAATCAGGGTTGTGGGGGGCGGCGAAGCCGCCCCCACAATTAATCGAGGTACCCCTTACAAGGTGGGCTTTTGCCCACCTTTTTTATTGGCAGGGATTTTGCTGACTGACAAAAGGGCACCTCGAAAAATTCAAATTTCTATGGCAGTGCCCACGACAGAATCAGGATTATGGCAGGCGGCGAAGCCGCCTGCCATAATTAGTCGAGGTGCCCTTTTGGGCACCTCGACTTATCCGAATTTTTGGGAGACAGCCCACGCAAGAATCAGAATCAGGATTGTGGCGTGTGGCGCAGCCGCACGCCACAAGGATCACCACACGCCACAATTAATCGAAATCCCTCATTAAAACACCACCACCGATCGAATACTTTCCCCTTGGTGCATGAGATCAAAGCCCTCGTTAATCTTCTCCAACGGTAAGGTGTGGGTAATCAAATCATCGATATTGATTTTGCCGTTCATGTACCAATCCACAATCTTCGGCACATCCGTGCGCCCCTTCGCTCCCCCAAAAGCCGTGCCACGCCACACCCGGCCCGTCACCAACTGAAACGGGCGAGTCCGAATTTCCTCTCCCGCTCCCGCCACTCCAATAATCACACTTTCCCCCCAACCCTTGTGGCAAGACTCCAGAGCCTGACGCATCACCTCCACATTACCGATGCACTCAAAGGTGTAGTCCGCACCGCCCCCCGTCAGGTCCAGCAATGCCGTCACCAAGTCCCCATCGATCGTCTTGGGATTTACAAAGTGGGTCATACCGAACTTCTCCGCCAGGGGGCGTTTGCGATCGTTGAGATCCACCCCCACAATCATATCTGCCCCCACTAATCGCGCCCCTTGAATGACATTGAGGCCAATCCCACCCAAACCAAAGACAATCACCTTCGATCCGGGTTCCACCTTAGCTGTTTTAATCACAGCACCAATTCCCGTGGTCACTCCACAGCCGATGTAGCACACCTTATCAAAGGGGGCATCGGGGCGGATTTTAGCGAGGGCAATCTCCGGCACCACCGTGTAGTTGGCAAAGGTGGAGGTACCCATGCAATGGTGCAGCGGTTGACCGTTGAGGGAAAAGCGGCTGGACCCGTCGGGCATCATACCCTTGCCTTGGGTGACCCGAATCGCTTGACAGAGATTGGTTTTTCCACTGAGGCAGAATTCACAGCAGCGACATTCTGGTACGTACAGCGGGATCACATGGTCTCCGGGCTGCAAGCTTTTGACCTCTGGCCCCACCTCCACCACGACTCCCGCCCCCTCATGCCCTAAAATTGCGGGAAATAAGCCCTCTGGGTCTTTACCCGATAGGGTGTAGTCATCGGTGTGACAGAGACCCGTCGCCTTGATTTCCACCAGAACTTCCCCGGCCTTGGGGCCTTCCAGTTGAACTGTTTCGATGCTGAGGGGTTGGCCCGGAGCGTGGGCGACAGCGGCACGAATATCCATAATCGAGGGGAGTAAGGGGGTAGAAAAGGCTGGAAAATGTCAGAAAAGACTGGAAAATATGGGAAAGGACCAGAATATTTCAGAATATTCTAGAAAAGACTAAAAAGTGGCGAAAAAAGTCAGAAAAGAGAGGGGAGCGGCTTCGCCGTTCCGCCCCATGAATCGAGGAACTCGATCGTTCGAGCAGCATGCAGTCTTTACAATCCAGGCGAGTATGCTGCCAGTCAATGGGTCGCCAATCTGACACCAGCCTAACCGACTGGGGGCAAGCGGGACGATCGATCGCGCCGAGGGCGTGTTATCCATGGACTGTAGAACCCTGACGGCATCAGAGTTACACGCCTACCCTAGCTCCACAGATCAATCCAGCGATCGGTGGTGCCAATGCGTTCAAGGCCCAGTTCCCGTCGGAACTGCTCAGCTCCCCAACGCTCCCATCGACGTAAAAAAGCTCGATCGCCGCCGCCTAAATAGCCGCGCTGTCGTGCCAGTCGCCATGCCTGATCCGAGTTCAGTAGCACCATATCTTCATCGATTTCATCATCGCTCGCGGGCACAACCACGGGATTCACATCAATGTCGATCGTGTCGGGGGCGGTGCGGGGGCCACCAAGCTGGGTCGTCTGTTTCTGGAAGGTTTCGACCGCAGAGGCGATCGATTTCATGGAAGATTCCGGTAGTCCACTCCCGGGGGATCCAGACCGTGCAGCAGCGGTGCGGGGGGGTTTGGACTTTCGTTTGTCCTTCGGTGCTTCTTTATCTTCCTGAAGCTCTCCAGAGTCCGCATGAGTCTGGGAAGTTTTTATGGCTTGAACCGGTGATATTTCGCCAACTTTTGCCTCTAGGTGGGCCAGACGAGCTTCAATGGTGGTTTGCCAGGGGGTGAGATCCGCGATCTCGATCGCGGCAGAGTGAGCAGCAAGGGCGCTGGGAACGGGAGCATTCTCAACGCTAGCATTCTCGACGGGGGCGGCGGCGGGAGCGCTTGAGGCGGCGGCTTGAGATTCCAGGTAAAACTGGATCGCCATGGTTGTAAAGTCAGCTTGGGTCAGGTTGTGGCGTTTACAGTACGCCTTCACCTCATCCATCAGACTCGACGGAATACGAGCAGAGAGTGGTGATTTGGCAGGTTTTCCCATATTAAGCACACCGTAACGCGACAGGTCAAAGGGGCGTTGAGTGGATCTACTCAATGACTTCTGGATTGTACCCTGCTTGTCAAGGGAGGGCGTCAGAGGTTTGTAGCGATTTGATCCCCGCGAAGCTGCCCAAGCCAATTCCCTAGGCCAACTCCCCAAGCCAATTCCCCAAGCTAATTCATTGATGCGCCCCAGGACACCTCGATTCATCCAACTTTTTGGGAGACAGCCCACCCAAGAACCAGGGTTCTGTGCAAGTGAATCAAGGAATTAGGGACAGGCGCTTTAAAAGCGTTAAGTGCTGCGCCACCGGTGCGATCGTGTGGGCCGCGATTAGGCCACTCGCCGCCACCGCCGGTAAACCAATTCCCGGAAATGTGGAATCCCCACAGCATAAAAGTCCCTGAATCGGTGTTTTTGGCCCTGGGAACTGACTTTGACCCGCCCATAGCGCTGGACCATAGGATCCCTGGTGACGGCGGAGGAATCGTGCGTGGGTCAGGGGTGTACCCACCAGAGAAACCTGGAGTCGATCGCGCACATCGGGAATGACCCGTTCTAGGGCTTGCCACATCACCTGGGCGCGTTGGGCCTTCAAATTCTGGTAAGCCGGACCATTGCGATCCAAGCCCGCCCAGGGTCCATAGGGTTCATTGCCCGGTGTGTACACATGGATCGTGTGACAGTCTGGGGGGGCGAGATCCGGATCTAGCAGGGAGGGAATTGAGATTAGGACCACGTTTTGGGGTGCGGTGACCCCAGCGGCCCAGTCATTAACCACAATGTGATGACAAGCCAGATTGGGATCCAACCCCGTGGCACGAATACCCAGGTGGAGATGCATAAAACTGGGACAGGGGGGTAGGGTCGATCGATGCTGGCGAAACCGGGGCGATCCGGCCCCTTCGGGCAACAGTTTCACCGTGTCCCAGCTCGATGCATTGGAAATCACTGCCGTTGTTGCCTCAAGCACCTCCCCGTTTTGGAGTTTGACCCCCCGAGTTTGGTTCCGCTCCACCCAAATTTCCGCCACAGACGCACGGCAGCGCAAGACTCCCCCCCATTTCTCCAAGCCGCGCACCAAGGTGGCCACCAGTGCGCCACTGCCCCCCTTGGGATAGTCCAACTGCACCCCCGGTCGGTACCAGTCCGCAAACATAAACGCCATTTCTGCGGCGATCGTCCCCTGGGCAGGCAGTCCCGATAGGAGATAGCACAGCAAGTCCAACCAGTTCCGCAGAAAGGGATCGGTAATGACTGGATCGGAAATCTGGCTGAAGGGTCTCGTCAGACGTTGTACTTGTGGGAGTTGGGAAAGTAGTTGGGGGAGAAAGGGAGTCAGAGTCTGGAAGATCCCCGAATTCCAACGCAAAGCCGCCGTAGGCAGCGCCACCGAAGCCGCAGCCAAGGGTTCCATCACCCGTTGTAATTCACGCCACTGGGCCACGGCCTCTGGCCTACCCAGGGCCTGTAACACCTCACAAAACTGATCGGCTCCCACTTCCGTCTCGAAGTGGCCCTCGGGGAGATGACAGCCCCAGGTGTTGTACTGGAGCCAGCCCAGATCCACCTCCAGGGCATTCAGCACCTGACGCAGGGGGTTGGGAGAGTGGCGATCGGCGAGACCGGAGAAGAGGGATGGTCCTGAATCAAACCTAAAGCCCGATCGATCGAACCCGTGGGCAGCTCCACCGGGTACGCTGTGGGCTTCGCACACCAGCACGCGATAGCCGTAGCGGGCCAGCAATGCGCCTGCCGTTAGCCCCCCTACGCCGCTGCCAATGACGATGATGTCCCAGCTATCCCCTGCGGTTGTCTGATGCGCAATACTCACGGCTTAACGCTCCCCAGTGCTATCGCCCAATAGTGACCACCTTCTAATAGTTACCACCTTTTTTTGGGCACCTCGAAAAATCGAAGTTCTTGCCCCGTGACCCACGTCAGAAGGGTTTAGGCTGGGCAGCGCTGCCGCCTAACCCAAGTAATCGAGGTGCCCTATCAATAATTTTAAATTATATAAAAAATCTGATTTTTAATTTCAACTTAACTCGATCGGGGATCAAGATTGGCCCTCATTAAATTAATATAAATTCATGATTGACTGACATTAATCAATAAAATGTTTTTCATTGACTTGAGTCAATGAAAGATTGGGTGCCGCGAAACAGCCCAGGTTTTGTCCGAGTGCCGACCTCACACCCAGGGCAATCAGGGGCCCGTCTCATCTCCCCTGCGGCGAGGGATTTCCGGTCTCACCCTGTCCCCACCCACCGGTCCGGCGCTACCCATGCCACCTTGATCTCCGGTTCACCTCACCGAATCAGTTTTATGGCTCCACTGCTTAGCTCCATTGTTAACCCCGACTTCAGTGCCACGCTGATCCAATCGGCGTGGCTGGTGCCCTGCTACGCCCTGATTGGCGCAGCCCTCGCTGCCCTGTGGTCTCCCGGTCTGACCCGTCGCACCGGTCCTCGACCGGCGGGATACCTCAACCTCCTCATGACCTTCTTTGCCTTTGTCCACAGTGTCCTCGCCCTGATTGGAGCCTGGGGACAACCGGCGATCGATCGCTCCTGGTCCTGGCTAGAAGCAGCGGGTCTCCATGTCACCATCGACCTCAAACTGTCGGCCTTAACCCTGGGAGCCATGGCTCTGATCACGGGCCTCAACCTCTTGGCCCAACTCTATGCCGTGGGCTACCTGGAAATGGACTGGGGGTGGGCAAGATTCTATACCGTGGTGGGCCTGTTTGAATCCGGGATGTGTGCCCTGGTTCTCTGCAATTCTGTCTTTTTTAGCTACTTTATCCTGGAAATCCTCACCCTCTGTACCTATCTCCTCATTGGGGTCTGGTACAACCAATCCCTCGTAGTTACGGGGGCACGGGATGCCTTCCTGACCAAACGGGTGGGGGACTTGATTCTGCTGGTGGGCGTGGTGGCCCTCCTGCCCCTGGTGGGAAGTTGGAACTACGACGACTTGACGGCCTGGGCCGCATCGGACTTTGCCACCCCCACGGTCTTAACTGGCATTAGCCTGACCTTGATCGCTGGCCCCCTGGGTAAGTGCGCCCAGTTTCCCCTTCACCTGTGGCTGGATGAAGCCCAGGAAGGCCCCCTACCCGCCACCATTCTCCGAAATGCGGTTGTCGTGGCCACGGGGGCCTGGGTTCTGATCCAACTGGAACCGGTGCTGGCCTGTGCCCCCCTTGCCCAAACCGTGATGATCACGGTGGGATCCGCCACAGCCCTGGGAGCCGTCTGTATTTCCATTGCCCAGATCGATATCAAGCGGGTGTTGTCCTATCTGGTCAGTGCCTTTATGGGGTTGGTGTTCATTGCGATCGGCACCGGCCAAACCCAACTGGCCCTCCTGTTTCTCCTCACCTATGCCCTGGCCATGGCGCTGCTCGTGATGGCGATCGGCACCATCATTTTGAGCAATATCACCCAGGATCTGACCCAATTGGGCGGGCTGTGGTCAAAACGACCGATTCCGGGCCTTGCCTTCCTCTTGGGGAGCGTCAGCCTTGCGGCTCTGCCGCCCTTCGGAGATTTCTGGCCCCTGGCCCAATTGGTGCAAGGGCTACTGCCCATCGACTCTAACCTGGCCATCCTCGTGATTGTCATTAATGGACTCACCGCCTTTAGCCTGATGCGGGTTTTTGTCCAGGTCTGGGGCGGGTCCGCGACGCAAATGACCACCCGATCGCCCGAGGTGCTCTGGCCCATGGTTGTGCCCTTGACCATTATGGTCGGTTTGGCCCTGCACACGCCCATTTTGCTGTACCAGTGGCAGTTAATCCCCACCGGTCTCGACTTCAGCGCGACTGCCACCCAAGTCTTGATTCTCTCCACCGGACTCGGTTTAGTGACCGGGTACGGTATCTACGCCGGATCTAGCATCCCCAAGCCCGTGCGCTTACCCGTGCCCCAGGTCCAGGAGTTTTTTGCCAAGGACTTCTATGCCGCCGATCTCTACCGCTACACGGTGGTGGCGATCGTGGCCCTCAGTTCCAAAGCCATTAGCGTGATCGATCGCTACATTGTCGATGGTGTGGTGAATTTGGTGGGCCTCGGCACCATGGGCATCGGCCAGGGGTTGAAGTACAACACCTCCGGCCAAACCCAAAGCTATGCCCTGACGATCGCGGTGGCCCTAGTGACGATCGGCTTCTTAATTCTTTGGCCTCTCCTCCAACTGCCCAGCATTCCGTTACCCCAGATCGATGATTTGGCCCTCATTCCCCTCTAGCGGCACTCCATGGCGGCTATCAATTGCACGAGGCTCAGGGAGTATTCCGATCCACCTCCCTGTTGGCCTCTTTGCCTAACGGTCCACCCTTTCCCCCCCCTTAGACTGGATTGACATCCAATATTGACATCCAATGCTGACCCTCCTCCTCGTCCTGCCCCTCGCTGTTCCCGCCGTTCTTGCCCTTTCTCCCCCCAGTCTTTCCCCCCGGAGAGTCTCTAGCTTCGCTGCATTTTCTCTCTTTGCCTATAGTGCATGGCTCCTACTTCAGTTTGACCCCAGCACCGCTGCCCTCCAATTCTCGGAATACCATCGCTGGATTGACCCGATCGGCCTCAGCTACAGCCTCGGCGTAGATGGTCTGTCCCTCCCCCTGATCGTCCTGACCACCCTCCTGACCTGGGTCGCCATTCTCTGTAGCCCCCTGGAGCAAAACCGCTCTAAGTTCTACTACAGCCTCATTTTTCTGGCCACAGCCGGTATGATTGGCGCCTTAGCCGCCCAAAACCTACTCCTCTTCTTCCTGTTCTACGAACTCGAAATTATCCCCTTCTTCTTTTTGATCTCCATCTGGGGAAGCGGCAACCACCAGTACGCAGCCTTTAAGTTTCTGCTCTATACCGCCGTGTCTGGGGTTCTGATTCTGGTGGCATTTTTTGGCCTTGCCTGGGCTGGAGAGGGGGGTAGCTTTGATTTTGCTAGCTTGGACCTAAGCAGTCTGGGATTGCGAACCAAGCTGATCCTACTGACATTAGTATTGGTTGGATTTGGCATCAAAGTGCCCATTATTCCGGTTCACACCTGGCAACCCGATGTTTACGTGGCAGCCTCTCCCGCCGTTGCCATGTTACTGGGGGGCGTGCTGGCAAAGTTGGGAACCTACGGCCTAGTCCGTTTCGGATTGCAGCTCTTTCCCGAGACCTGGACCCTAGTGGGGCCGGGAATTGCCGTTATCGGCAGTGTTAGCGTCATTTATGGCTCCATGAGCGCGATCGCCCAGAAAGATATTAAACGTATGGTGGCCTATAGTTCGATCGGCCACATGGGCTACATCATTGTCGCCGCTGCCGCCGGGACCACCCTCAGCACCCTGGGCGCAGTGGCCCAAATGATTGCCCACGGTTTGATTCTGGCCCTATTGTTCCATCTGGTCGGCTTAGTGGAGGCCAAGGCCGGAACCCGGGACCTTGATAAGTTAAACGGCCTCATGAACCCGGTGCGGGGCTTACCCTTGACCAGTGCCCTCCTGGTGCTAGCTGGGATGGCCAGTGCAGGCATTCCGGGTCTGGTTGGATTCGCCGCCGAATTACTAGTCTTCCAGGGCAGTTTCCCCATTTTCCCGATTCCCACCATTATTTGTATTCTCTCGTCGGGGTTAACGGCAGTTTACTTTGTCATTCTGATTAATCGCACCTGTTTCGGTCGGCTCGATAATCGCCTCGCCTACTATCCCAAGGTCACCCCGAGTGAGCAGATTCCTGCCCTGATTCTCACCGTTCTCATTTTTGTGCTGGGTCTTCAGCCCAACCTCCTCCTCCGCTGGACTGAAGCCACCACAACGGCGATGGTCGCCGGTTTGGGCCTGCCTCCCCAGGAAACGATTGCCCTCACTGCAGCCTCTCCGCCCTTGGCACCGACGGCGCCGCCCCCTATCTCCACTCCCCCGGATGCCTGACCCCGCCCACGACCTAGAACCCGATCGGTCCTAATCGCCCATCCAGTTCAGATTGCCCCAAATCTCCCCCCACCGTCATGATTGCTGTTGCTACCACTCCCCAATTGCCCCCATCCCAGCATCAGTTTGCTGAGATTATCCACCGGCTCGAAGCGGGTGGAGCCATGTTGCCCGATAGTCCCGAAAATCTCAAGCAAATTATCGGCATTTACAAAGCCTATGCCGTCCCCATGGACTTTTACTGGCGGGACTTGCTTTACATTGCCGAGCGCGTTTTCCTCAATCCCCTGCCCTTTTTCAAATACTTCTTACCCCAGGAGTATCTCGATCGACCCAACTCCTATGCGGGAGATCAGTCAGAACTGCGGGTCTGGCGCGGTGGTGGCGGAGCCCACCCGGAATTGCTGGAATTCATGGCAAAAGGTGAAACGGGTAAGCCGTGGCCCAAGCTTCTGCACCATCTCTGGCACGATCGGGTCAATATGGAGTTTGCTGAAGCCTGTATGCGGGCGATGCTGTGGCATCAAAATATGGGTGGTGGCTTTAATGAGTTTCTGGACAGTGACACCTATCGAGCCAATGCCGATCGGGCCATTAAAGCCTACTTCAAGACCAATCCTTTGATGTTGGGCCTGTATAAGCTTTTCCCGGATATGTTCCTAGAACAGGTCAAGCAACTGTCCTATTACGCAAACTTAGGACTGTTTTGGGAAGTGATGGCCCCGGTCTTTTTTGAGATGAGTGATCTGTACGACGAAGGGAAGATCACCACTGTACCGGAGGCCATGGACTTCCTCTATAACGGGATCTTTGCTGTGGCAGCGCGTCCCATTTACCATCATGTCTATATTGCCGGGGAATGCTACGAAATTATTCCGAAATCCCAGGGATTCACCTGGCTCCATGAGGCGGCACTCCCCTATGTGGAGGCGGTTTTCTACCGTACTGCACCATTCCGGGGCACCAAATCCTACAATGCCCAGGCCGGTCAAATCCCCGATCGCCAGGAAGAGTTTCACTACGGCATTCTTTACGCCGATGTTTTCCCCGTGGGCTCCGCAGGAATTCCGCCAACGCTCCTTATGCAGGATATGCTCCATTTTTTACCCCCCTATCTGGTGGAGTATTATCGGGCGTACTGCCGGGGTGAGGATGACATGTTGATTCAGTTGGGCATTAGTTTTCAGCGATCGATGTATTGCGTGACTTCAGCGGTGATTCAGGCCCTGCGACAGGCCACCTGTTATCCCTTGGACGATCCGGATCCAGACCATTTACGGGCCAATCGCCGGTTCTTTGAACAGCAACTCGATCGCTTTAAGCGACCTGAGGCTCGCTTGATGGATATTCAGAACCCCAACTACCGCTAGGGCACCTCGGTGCGTTGGGTTAGGCGGCACAGCCCCCCAATCTAAACCTTGATTCCGACCTGGGCCACCTCGCGGATTGGGCCACCTTACGGATATTTGGGATGGCTTGGGTGACCTGAGGAGACCTCGAAATGCCAAGATCGTCATAGCCCAGACACCCCAGAATTTGCTATGATTAGGGGCTTGGGCACCTCAATTACACCTCAATGAATTGGGTTGCGCGGCGAAGCCGCGCAACCCAACCCTGATTCTGCTGTAGGCACTCTGGTGAAACTTTGAATTAATCGAGGTGCCCGCTTAAAAATCGCTGCTATGGCAACGGACCAAGACGTTGCGGCCTGGGGCTAGGCGTGTGTGCATCCTCCGCGAGCTTCCCCGCTGACTGGGCGGACCACTTCCCCCGCTTGTCCCGCGCAATTTGGCGGCTGCCATACAATCCCCGCCCCCTAGCCCCCGGACTGCCATGCAATTCATCGATCACGCCGAAGTTCAAGTCAAAGCCGGAGATGGAGGTGATGGGATGGTTGCCTTCCGACGGGAAAAATATGTTCCGGCAGGCGGTCCCTCCGGGGGCAATGGGGGGCGTGGGGGATCGGTCCTCTTCATCGCCACAGAGCAACTGCAAACGCTCCTGGACTTTCGCTATCGGCACCAGTTTAAGGCTGAAGACGGCCAAAAAGGAGGCATTAAAAACATGACCGGGGCCTCCGGTGCAGATCTGGAAGTGGATGTTCCCTGCGGCACCCTGGTCTATGATGCGGAAACCGGCGAATTATTGGGGGATTTAACCGAGTCGGGGCAAGTCCTCTGTGTTGCCCAAGGTGGGAAAGGGGGACTGGGGAATCAGTGCTTTCTCAGCAATAATAACCGAGCACCGGAGAAAGCCTTGCCAGGACTGCCGGGGGAAGAGCGAACCCTACGTCTTGAGCTGAAGCTCTTGGCCGAGGTGGGGATTATTGGTCTTCCTAATGCGGGTAAATCGACCTTGATTTCGGTTCTTTCTGCGGCAAAGCCTAAAATTGCCGACTATCCCTTTACGACCTTGATTCCTAATCTTGGGGTTGTGCGGCGAGAAACGGGAGATGGCACTGTTTTTGCGGATATTCCCGGCTTAATTGAAGGGGCCAGCGAGGGGGCCGGACTGGGCCATGACTTTCTACGCCATGTGGAACGGACGCGGATTTTGCTCCATGTGGTGGACTTAACTGCGGTGGATCCCCTGGCGGATTACCGCATCATTCAGACGGAATTGGAGGCTTACCGCGAGGAGTTGGCCGATCGACCCCAAATTTTAGTGCTGAACAAGACTGATGCCCTGGAACCAGGCGATCGGGAATTTTGGATTGAGGAGTTTCAAGCCCTGACTGCCGATCCCATTTTCACCACCTCCGCCGTGGCCAAACAGGGGCTAGAGGCACTGTTGCGGCAGGTGTGGCAGCAGTTGGACGACCTCAAGGCCCAGGAAGCTGCCGCCGCCGCAGAACTGGCAGCGGCCCTAGATGCAGCGGCTCCCAGCCCAACCCCCTTCGCTACCCCGGCCCTGTAGGGTGCACGTTGGCTGACACGGTCGTAGATCTGACACGGTTGTAGAACGGACCTCTGGCCTGTTCCACCTCCCAGCTTGGGAGCAAGGGCGCCCTGAGTGAAGTCGTTGGCTTCGCCTGCCCGAAGGGTATAAGGGGGGGATGCGGGCTAGACGCGCCAAAGTGAGATGCACCCCGATCAAAACCAGCAGAGCCATGCTACAATAACCCTGAATCCTCCCCTCGGTTGGCCCCTTCCTGCCCTGGCTTCTGCCTATGGATCTTACCCCATCTCCCTCTCCGAAGCCGGTTCTCACGCCCGCCCCCGATCGTCAGTCTTCTGCCTTCCACCACCGATTGCCCCCGTTTGGTCCCCTCTGGCTCTCTCCCCGTTGGCTCTGTCTTGGTTGTCTTTGCGGCAGTCTCCTCCTTCTCCTTGGCGGTTTCTTCCAACCCCAGGACCTGTCTCGCCGTCGCGCTCCTCTCCCTCCTGATCCGAATCAGCCCAGCCCCAGAGAAGTCCCTCTTTGGCCCCCTGCCCCACTTCCCCAGTCCCCCAATGCCATTGCTCCAGTCCTGCAATGGTTCCCCTTCAGCGGGGAGGCGGAGGTGAAAGCCCTAGTGAACCAAATCTTGAGCCAAACTTATGCGGCAGTATCCATGGAAACCGGAGATTTCTCTGGAATCCCCCTAGATTTACAGATTGAAATCTTTAACCGAGGCCAGGAAGAGCCGGAACTGCTTAGGTTGGGCCAATGGTACCGCACCCGCGATCGGCTCCGTCAGCAGATACTCCCTAGCCCAGCCCCAGCCCCTCAACGCTGGCGTGAGCTCACCCACAGGCTCCCCCTGTCCCCCACCCAATCTCCACTCCCCCTTGTACCGACGGCAACTGCTCCATTCCCCAGAACCAGTGCCGAACCCCATCAGCCCTCCACGCCCTTACCGCAACCCTCGACTCAACCCTCGATCCCAGCCCGTCATTCGCTCCAAGCCCTGGCAAGGGTTGAACTGCGCCTGCATCAGGAAGAAATAGCCCGAAAAACCTGGAATCAAGCTAGAGAAGCTGCTTTAGTGGCGGTTTCTCAAGGGGAGGCTTCTCCTCCCACGGTGGCAAGCTGGGAAGCCGCCGCTACCGCATGGCAAGCAGCAATTCAAAAACTGGAACAGATCTCACCCCAGTCCCTTTGGGGACCGATCGCCGCCGATCGCCAGATGATCTACCGCAGCAACCTTGCCACAACGCGCTACGCTGCCGCTGAATTGAAGCCCAACCCCCTCAAACCCGCCACCCAACGCAACGGGATTGGGACTCATACTAGCATCAGTCTCTGCCAACTGGAGGGGGACTGCCGTCATTTCCAGGGAGATACTCCCATTATACGGCCTGCAAGTCTTTCTAAGATTCCGATCGCCCTTTCCCTTCTCCTAGAACTACGAGATCAAGGGATCCCCCTCAATACCCAAGTCAGTGTTAGTCAAGGAAACAATACGGAAGATGGGGGTAAAGTGCGGGTGGGTAGAACCTACAGTCTCGAAACACTGCTGCAGGATATGATCGCCAACAGCAGTAATGTGGCCTCTAACCAACTGATCGACTATCTCGGCTGGGAAACCCTCAATCTTAACCTCCAACGTCGAGGTTATCGCCAGAGCCGCGTTACCTTTAAGTTTGTGGGGGTGCGGCAAATGCCGAGCCAACCGGGTAGCCAAGCCAATGTCCTCACCTCCCAAGAGCTGACAGCGATGATGCAGGAGTTGTATACCCAACCCAATCCAGGTCGGCAAGTGGTGAGGGACGCACTCGGTAATCAGATCGATCGGGAATTGGCCTATGCTGCGTTTCAGGGGACAAAGGCCCAGTGGATTGGTGAAAAAACCGGTAGAACTTCCCAAACCACGGGGACAACGGTGATTTTTAGCCTTGACCAGCAGATTTATATTTTGTCTCTGATTGATCAGTCTGGCTTGCAGGATCACCAGATTCAAACGCTCTTACGGGATATTGTCACTGAAGTTAGCCTGGATCCTGAGTTCTGAACGATCGTGAGTGCAGGATCCCGTAAGGTGTGTTCGGCGTGCGTTCGGTGAAGCCGCAACGCACTGAGACACTCCCCAAGCCCGACCCAGACTCTTCTAGGGCGCAATGCGACCCACCTGGACCCCATCCGGTAACTCCAATGTATCCCCCAACTGCTCCCCCGTATGGTAGGCCCCCAGTAGCACCTCACTCGTCTTACCCCAGGCAATCACCCCCGATCGATCGAGGCCGATCGCTCCCAAGTCCCGCTGATTTTCCCCGGATTCCGCCATCGACTTCTCAAAGGCCGTTTGGAGCGACAACCCATCCGTAACCCGCACCACAATGCGCGCCGCCAAACACTCCTCAATAATGTCTTCCCCAATTCCCGTACAACTCACCCCCGCATAGCGATTGGCATAATTCCCCGCCGGCATCGCTGAGTCACTGACCCGACCAATGCGCTCAAACCCTTTGCCCCCCGTAGAGGTGCCCGCCGCCAGGTTGCCATACTGATCCAGGGCCACCACACCGATCGTGCCCCGGCCCGCCTCCGGATCCCGCGCTTGTCCCGCCTCAGCTTCCGCAATCACGCCCGCCATCGTCCGCTGGAAATTCCCCTTGCGCTCCTCCATCCACTCATTGAGGCGCAAATCCGTCAGCGGGTTATAGATCGGCAGTTGTAGCTCCCGCACCAACTCCGCCGAACCATGGTCAGACAGAACCCGATCGTCTTCCCCTTGCAGTTTGAGGGCCAGATCGATCGGATTCTTGACCCGCGACACATTAATGACCCCACTGAAGCGCTGTCGCTGTCCATCCATCAGGGCCGCACTCATGCGAATTTGGCCGTCGGACTGCAAAACTGAGCCTGTACCCGCATTAAAGCGCGGCTCATTCTCCAATAACTGGCAGCCTCGCACCACAGCATCCTGGGCCGTGGCTCCGTCCCGCAGTAACCCGTAGGTTTCTTCCAGGATCCCGTAAAGCAGTTTGCGTACAGACTCCACGCCGCCCTTTCCCTGGAGAGAGCTACCGGCTCCACCGTGGATGATTAGTTTGGGGGTTGTGGAGGGAGTTGAAGTTGCGGTCATGGTCAGAAAAGATCCTTTGAGTTCAGATGAGTCGGATGGGTCAAATACAGCATCACGTAGATGGATGCCTCGGTGAGTGGGGCACCGGTTGCGATCGCCGTCGCCGACAGCGATCCGAACAATACTTTACGTCATCCCAACAGTCTTTCCACTTTTTGCGCCATTGAAACGGTCGCTGACACACGGGGCAGACTTTTTCGGGTCGATCGAATTTGCGACGTTGTTTAGCCATCCATCACCTCACGTATTGGATATGGCAACCGCCCAGTTGGTTGTGACAAACCTGGGGAGTGCCCCCCCGCGCAGCGGGGGGCACTCCCCAAGATATCTGTCTGTAGATATCTGTCTGTTGCCATGCCTCGATTAACCGTGGCGTGCGGCGGAGCCGCACGTCACACCCCTGATTCTTGGGTGGGTCACAGGACGGAACTCTGGATTTTTCGAGGTGTCCAGTTCCCAAATAAGACCAACACAAGGGCACCTCGATTAATTGTGGCCGGCGGCGAAGCCGCCTACCACACCCCTGATTCTGCTGTGGGCACTGCAGTCGAAATTTGAATTTTTCGAGGCGCCCACAAGACCCACACAAGACCCACACAAAATCTAATCAAGACCCAATCAAGACCGAATTCGCACAACCCAACCCACCTCAGCCGCCTCATACAATTCCAAGATATCCGCATTGCGGAGCCGAATACAGCCGTGGGAAATAGCCTGACCAATACCCGACTCATCTGAAGTGCCATGAAAGCCAATTTGTTGGTTACCGTTCACTAAAAAGCCGATCCAAGCTGCCCCAAGAGGGTTATCTGGTCCGGGTGGCACAATGCGACCGGGCATAATCGGATGCTGCCAGGACGGATCCTTCTTCTTGTACAACACATGGAAAATGCCCCGAGGTGTTTCCCATCCTTCCTGACCCACCGCGATTGGGTAGCTTCTATACAACAGATCATCCAGATGCCAGTACAAACGCCGATCGCTCAGATCTACGATCAACTCTGCCATGGGTTTAATGTCTGGGGCCGGTGCAGTGGCGGGGGCAGCCTGGGCAGGGGTGAGGGCAGGGGATTCGGCGGGGGTATCGATCGATCGATCCAGTTCCCGATTCTGTTCCCGATCGAGCTGGCTTTTGTCCTGGATACGAATGATGTCTGACCCCAGGGTTGTGTCCACGGCGATCGGTGTCGCTGGATCAGGGGCAGGGAGCCAGCGACTCAAGCGGTGGAGGGGGAGCAGGGACAAAAACGAAGCTCCGAGGCACAGCACCATAAATTGAGTGGCAAGGGATGAAGCATCAAACATAAACGCCATCGTAACAACACGGGAAATCCACTGCCAAGGGGTTGGGCAAGGGAGGGCCTGTCGAGCACCTCGATGAATTGGGTTAGGCGGCAACGCCGCCTAACCCAACCCCCATTACTTACGGGCACCGCGATTAATTGTGGCCGCCGGCCACACCCCTGATTGTGCCCTGGACCCCGTGGTAGAAATTTGAGTTTTTCGAGCTGCCCACTCTGCATCCTCCTGGGTATGGAGGTCCCGTTCACCGCACCTCCCTAGCCTTGCCTCCTAACCGTGACACTCCAACACCTGGCACAGCTGCCCGCACGTCCTGGGGCGGGAACCCCGACAGTGGGGGTGCGTCCTGGAGTTCTATGGCAACGAACAAAACGATGCAAGGCGTATTCCCCGCTGCACGGGGGACCCTGCCCAGACTTGCCGCCTGGGCACCTCGATTAATTGGGTTGGGCGGCGAAGCCGCCCAACCCAACCCTGATTCTTACGTGGGTCACTGGGCAAAAACTTTGATTAATCGAGGTGCTCGCCTGTAACAGCGGGATTGCCATAGATCTCAAGCCCTAGGAGCGGTCATCATTCCCCCCG
>JAYKIB010000262.1:0-11217 GCA_035285005.1 Prochlorothrix sp. | reverse complement strand
GGACCTCTGTACCGGACAAAACCCTGGAAATACCTACTATACAAGGGTTTTAGGCGATCAGCCTCAAATGCTTAGCCTACAAGGGTTTGGGGCCATGCTGATCACTTTTTTGTCCGGTACTTAGGAGTAGGACACCTCGATTAATTGGGTTGCGCTAATTGGGTTGCGCGGCGAAGCCGCGCAACCCAACCCTAATTCTGCCGTGGGTACTGCGGTGAAAATCTGTATTAATCGAGGTGCCCAGTACAAATGAAGGGCACTGCGAGTAATGGGGTTGGGGCATAGGGCTGGGCGTCAAAGCCGCCCGTCACAACGCAACTGTTGGTCTAGGTTGGAAGTGGCTCAGGGACTGAGGATGGGTTGGAAGCCTAGGGGTTCCTCTCCTCTGAACCGAGGTGAAGGCCCATCCTCAGTCGGTATCTTATCTTAACAGTTGTTTCCCGCCCTATTGCGGCCCAGGGCCACCGCTCCGTTGTCAGTGCGATGGCCCCCGTCAGGACTCCCCGGGGACCATGCCTTAAGGGTTCGGTTGGCTGCCGTCGCAGGCCGAGAGACCCAAGGGTTGGATCTGGGCTTGGGCCAGGGCTTGGCTCAGGTCGGAATGGAGGATGCTATTGGTGGCCAAGATGCGGCCCGATCGCAGCTGGAAGGGCCCCTGATCATAGGCGGTGACTAAACCGCCCGCCTCCCGTACGAGCACTACGCCCGCCGCTAAATCCCAGGGCGACAGCCCCCGCTCCCAGTA
This sequence comes from Prochlorothrix sp., assembly GCA_035285005.1. Lineage (GTDB taxonomy): Bacteria > Cyanobacteriota > Cyanobacteriia > Prochlorotrichales > Prochlorotrichaceae > Prochlorothrix. Next base: position 10,472 of record JAYKIB010000262.1, on the reverse strand, counting down.
GCCATCCAAGCGGCCGCAGGCCACATAGGCCAGATCCAGGGCGGCGGATCCGCCGCGCCGGACCCCTTGGGTGAGGTGGGTGAGATGACAAAATTCGCGATAGTTATTGTCGTCGGTTTCGTGGCGATCGTAGGCAAAGCCGGTGACGAGGAGGCTATCGGCTAGGGTTGTGGTTTGGGAGACGGTGATGGGTTGACGGTTGCGGGTGGCCCCCAAGCCCTGGGCGGCGCGGAATAGGTCTTGGAAAAAGGGGGCGTAGACGACCCCCACCTGGGGTTCCCCGTGGATCAGCAGGGCCACGGAAACGCCATAGAAGGGATACTGGTGGGCGTAGTTGGTGGTGCCGTCCAGGGGATCGATCGCCCACAGAAAGTCTTCGTTCTTGGCTTCGGTTTGGAGACCGGACTCTTCCGCGAGGATGCTGTGCTCGGGGCAGTGACGCTGAATGACGCTCAAAACAGCGGCTTCCGAGGCGCGATCGGCGACGGTCACCAAGTCACCGGGTCGGCCTTTCTCTTCGATGCTGTGGCGATCGAGCTTGCCCCAGTATTGTTGGAGTACGGCACCACCGGCGAGGGCGGCTTCCGTGGCGACATCAAGGAAAATGGCGAGTTGCTTGGCATCCATGGTTGGGGGCGATCGTAGCAGAATGAACGAATGGGGAACGGGGACTTCGATGAGGGGGGTTGGGCTTCGACTCCGCTCTGTCCAACCCAACCCGGATTCTTGTGTGGGTTAATCGATCGACTCAGATCGACCTAGATCGACTCGACTCAGTTTGGGAACCTTGCCCAGATTCCTCCTGGGGCGTGTCCTCCTGGGGCGTGTCCTCAATTCACTGTAGGGCACCTCGATTAATTGTGGTAGGCGGCGAAGCCGCCTACCACAACCCTGACTCTGCCGTGGGCACTACGGTCGAAATTTGAATTTTTCGAGGTGCCCTGTAGAAACCTGACGCTATTGACGTTATTCAAAGTGACACGCCCGTCCCAGCTATAGGAGCTAGGGGCTGTGTTTCTGATTTTGAGGGCAGTCTAGGGCTAAATGATGAAAGCGCCCCTAGGGCAAACCTTTCACCTGATCGGTCAGCAGCACCACCCCTTGACTATTGACCACTAGCGCCTTAAACCCCTGGCGATTTAAATCCGCGAGTAGGGCGAGGGCCTGGTTACTGTCGGTGCTTTGGAAGGTGAGCAGGTAAGGCCGTTGCCCAAAGCTGACAAGGCCGGGGGTTCGCTGGCGGGCTTGGCGGAGGCGTTGGGCGACGGCGGGATCGTTGCCATAGTCCACGAGGACAGCGTAGCCCGGTCCGAGGAGCTGGGGGTTAAAGGTGCGGGTTGTCGGGATTGGCGGACTGGGGGGGGTGTTTGGGGCGGTACTGGGCGGGCGGGCCACGAAGGACTGGAGGTTCGCCACTTCCTGGATGTAATCGGCCCAAGCCGTGGCATCCTCGGGGTTGCGGAAGCCGCCCATGCGGGACACGGTATTGCCGAGATAGTCGCAGGCTGGCACGGCCACCGAGGGTGGGAGGGCCTGGCGGAGGCTGTTTTGACTGGCGGCGTCGGGTGTGAGGACCAGCAGCAAATACTCGCCCGGTGCGGGAGGGTTACAGGCGGGCAGACTGGAACCGGGGGCTGTTTGGCTGAAACTGGGTAAGGCTGTTCCCCCCCAGGTTAGGAGGCCGAGGAATAGGGAGCTGCCCCAGAGCCCTAGGCGTTGCAGCGGGATGCGAGGCCCGAGTCTGACTGCACCCGTCACGGATGCACCGGTCAGTGATGCTCTTGGATGGTGTGTGTGCTGGGGCTGTGCTGGGGCGGAGGTGGGATGGGACGGGGGAACGGGGGGCTGATCGATCGCGCCTGCGGCCCTCGCGCCTGTGGTCTCTGAAGACCCAGTGATCGATGGTATTGGCTTAACCTTCGCGGCGGGGGGATAGGGAACTCTCATGGTGATAGCGTGGGTGATGGTTCTTTCCGGCCATGGGGGGCTGGGGTGATTGGTCGCGATCGACCATGGACCCTAACCCCCCCCTATATAAACCATCCCTTTTCGATCGGTGCAAGGTCAAATCCGACTTTGTGTGGCAAGATTACAGATTTTTCCAGGGCAAATCTGGATAGGGCACCTCGAACAATTCAAATTTCGACCGCAGTGCCCACGACAGAATCAGGATTGTGGCAGGCGGCTTTGCCGCCTGCCACAATGAGAACCCGCCTTGGGTCGTCTTGCCCCCGCCGTGGGAGCTTAGGTCGTTAGGGACGCGATCGGATCCGAGATGCCGTCGGAAGGGGCCTGGAACTCACCGGTCAGCACGAACTCCAAACGCAGCTTCAACCAAGTAATAAAGCTGCGATCGGTGGAAATAATTGCCGCTGCGGGCTGGGGACACTTGGCCTTGACGGACGCTAGGGCCGGAGCATCCAAGAAAGCCGGTTGCTTCACCAACCAAAAGTCAATTTCCTTCTCCTGCTCCTGGTAGTTGCGCTGACGCTCACGAAACACCTCGTCTAGGGGCTCATCGTCACAGAGGAATTTCTGGCTTGCGGCAACGTAGTAATAGGTCTGCATGGTTCAAAGGGTAGGGTTCAAAGGGTTAGGTCTTAAAGGGATAAATGGCTGGGTGGCTGCCATAGGCCATTGAAATGCCAGTCATTAAGTTTAGCCCATCGCCATCCCCTTCTAGCTGTGGGGAAGAATTTCGGCGATGCCCAGCGCAGCCCAAGGAACTGGCCGCCCGGAACTGGCTTCCTGGAACTGGCTTCCTGGAACTGGGCGACTACGCTATCAACCATCGCGGGAATGCCCCGGGGTGCCCGGAACCCCCTAGATCGTCCCGCGCATGGCGGCTTTCATTTCGCGTACCGATCGATCGAGCCCCACCAAGATGGCCCGACTCATGATGCTGTGGCCAATGTTGAGTTCTTCCATGCCCGCTAAACAGGCCACGGGGTACACGTTCCAATAGGTGAGGCCATGGCCCGCGTTGATCCGCAGATCGAGGGACTGGGCCAACTCACAGCCCTCCTGGAGGGCGAGGAGTTCCTGGGCTTGGCCCTGGAGGGTGGCGGCTTCGGCGTAGCGGCCTGTGTGGAGTTCAATGAACTGACTGCCGACCTGGGCTGCTGCCTGGATTTGGGCTGCGTCGGGATCAATAAAAAGACTGACGGGAATTCCGGCACTTTGGAGGACTTCGACCACATGACCCATGCGATCGATCTGTCCCGCCACGTTTAGGCCCCCTTCGGTGGTCACCTCTTCCCGTCGCTCCGGGACGAGGGTCACGTAGTCTGGTCCCACATCCAGGGCGATCGACACCATTTCGTCAGTTGCGGCCATTTCCAGGTTGAGGTGGGTCCGCACGGTTTGGCGCAGGATGCGCACGTCCCGGTCTTGAATATGGCGACGGTCTTCCCGGAGGTGGACGGTGATCCCGTCGGCTCCCGCCAGCTCCACGAGGGTTGCGGCGGCGACGGGATCGGGTTCAACGGTGCGACGGGCTTGGCGCAGGGTAGCAACGTGATCAATATTGACCCCAAGGGTAAGCAAGGTCGGTCTCCTTTTGGTAATGGTTGACTGGATTGGGTCCATGGATGGATTGGAGTTGGGCGGCGCAGTCGCCTCATCCCATGGGCCACTCATGGGCCACTCATGGGCCACGCATGGGCCACGAATAGACCACCCTCTATTACAGCACCGTTCGCAACCGTACCGTACAAGCCTGGAGCGGTAGCCGATGCCGAGTCCCTTGATGGGTTGGGATGGGCAGCGGTCTACTGCCCTGCTTCAGGATTGACCCCATAGGGCTCGCCCCAGAGCAGTTTTTCCGCCTCCCCCACACTAAGCGGAGGGGCAAACCAGTAGCCCTGGCCATACTCATAGCCCAATCGCCGCAGGTGTTGGAGTTGGTCCAGGGTGGTCACGCCCTCGGCGATCGCATGGAGGTCGAGTTGACGGCTGAGGGTCACGATCGTCTCGATAATCTTATAGTTTTTGCGATCGCCCTCCATGGTCTGGACAAAGGAGCGATCGAGCTTGAGGTTATCCAGGGGTAAACGGTGGAGGTAGCTCAGGGATGAGTAGCCCGTCCCGAAATCATCCAGGCTAATGTGAATTCCCCGCGCCTTAAAGGCATGGAGCCGATCGATCGTCGTATCCACATCGTCGATTAGCATACTTTCCGTAATTTCCAGGGTCAGACTCCCGGCCGGATCCAGCCCCGCCGCCAGCACCCGATCCAGGAGGGGGAGCAGATCGATCTGGACTAGATCCTGGGCCGAAAGGTTGATGCTGAGTTTGAGGGCTTGGGCCTGGGGAATGCGGCTGCGCCACTGGCGCAGTTGCTGACAAGCCGTGGCGATCGCCCAGAAATCAATATCAGAAATCAGTCCCGTTTCCTCTGCCAGCGGAATAAAGAGTCCCGGTGGAATGAGCCCCCGCGTGGGATGTTGCCAGCGAGATAAAGCTTCAAATCCGATAATTTTTCCCGTGTGGAGACAGACGATCGGCTGGTAGTACAGCACCAGTTCCGTGGCCTGGGCTTCCAGCGTTCGGCGCAGATCATGCTCCAGATCCAGCTTATCTAAGGCTTCCGTGTGCATGGCGGGACTAAACAGCTCATAGCAGGCTTTTCCCCGATCCTTGGCCTGATACATGGCGATATCTGCATCTCGCAAAAGCTGCCCCCCATTCTCATACTGGACATCGCCCCAAACGACCCCAATACTGGGCGTAATATGAATCGTGCGGTGATCCAGCATGAAAGGCTGGTGAAATGCGTTTAAAATCTGCTGTGTTTGCTCCCGCACATCAGCAATATCCGCTACACCCTCCAAGAGAACCACAAACTCATCGCCGCCCAACCGGGCCACCATATCCTTGGGTTGGGTGAGGATCTGGAGGGTGTGGGCCACTTCAATGAGGAGTCGATCGCCTGCGATATGACCTAGACTGTCATTAATGACCTTAAATCGGTCTAAATCTAGGAAAAGAACCGCAAAATTGTAGGATTCATCGTCTTTTTTCTGCTGGAGCGCCAGATTGAGCCGCTCCTGGAGAAAGGCCCGGTTGGGAAGTCCGGTGAGGGAGTCATGGCGTGCCTGGTGCTCCAACTGCTGCTGGGTACGGACCCGATCGGTCACCTCCCGAGAGCTGGTCTGGAGTTGGGTCACCTTCCCCGCATCATCGATAATGGGGCGAGTTAAGGTCTCTAGCCAGAGGTAATAGCCTGCTTTATGGCGCATCCGATAGGTGACAGACCCGGTGTGCCCCTGAAGAACCCTAGTGTGGGATTCACGACGAATGAGATCTTGATCCTCGGGGTGGAAGAGGTCGTAGGGACTGCATCCCAGCAGAGCCGTCGGCTCATAGCCCAAAATCAGCTCCACCGAGGGACTGATGTAGAGATAGCGGCCATCAAGGGCGTGGAGTGCCACTAGATCATTAGTATTCTCGGCAAGGAGACGATACCGTTCCTCACTGGACTGTTGTTCCTGCTGGGCCTGTTTGGTGGCACTGATATCTAAAATAATTGAATCCCAAATCACGGCACCGTTAGCGGCCGCCTGGGGTTGCCCTGTGGCTTGGAGCCACTTTAATTGCCCAGAAGGGGTGATAATGCGCCATTCATGATTCCACGCTTGGAAGGTGCGGGCTGAGGTTTGCACCGACTCCCGCAGGGCTGTCCGATCCTCTGGATGCACCATCTCCCACAGATGTTGGGAATTGGCCTCTAGCACTGCTGCTTCCAGTTCCCATAGATTCACGCAACCTGGACTGATATACAGGACCGCCTCGGTTCCGTCCGCATACAGAATATATTCACAAATTGCGCCGGGAATATTGGCTGCCAGGTTCTGAGGTCGCACCTCACTGGCCCTCAGTGCCGCTTCAGTTCGCTTGCGTTCTTCAATTTCCTGCTGGGCCTGGGCATAGAGATTGGCCTGGTGGATGGCCACCTCCAGCTGTGCCACCACCGCCTGGACCAGATCAAAGTCTTCGGCCTGCCACTGAAGTCGTAACTGGGCATTCTGTAAGGTGAGACTGCCCCAAATTTTGCCTGCAACCACCAGGGGGACTAAAATCCAACTTCCTGGCGAGGTTTGGGCTAAGGGCTCGTTAATAGGGTCCGTAATCTGGTTGGTATCTTGGACTATAACCCATTCGAGTCGCTTCAGTTGGGCGGCAAAGGGGTTGTTGGCATCGGGAATTTCGAGGCCCAGGGTGGGGGGCGGTGGCAGTTGGGTCTCGGGGTCTGGGTGGCGAAACTCGGCCTGATGCTGCCATATCCCCCGATCGGGGAGATACTGGACGACGATACAGTCCCAGGGTTTGAGGGTTTGGGCGATTTCAGTGGTTGCGGTGGAAAAAATCGTCTCCAGGTCCAGGGAGTTGTGGATGGTCTGGAAGAGGCGATTTAAAGCGGTTTCCCGTTGGGCCTTGCGAAGGTTTTGCGCTTCAACTTGTTTGTGCTGGGTAATATCGGTAATGGTGCCCACATAGCCATAAACATGCCCCTGGCTATCATATTGGGCCACTGCCTGACCAAAAACCCAGGTTATCTGGCCCTGGGCATCTTGAAAGCGATATTCCTGCTGAAATACCCGATCGGTTTGGGTGGCCTCATGCCAGTGGGTCGTCAGGCGATCGCGATCGTCGGGATAAACCGCCTGGAGCCAACCGGTTCCCAGCGCCTCCGCCAGCGAAAGGCCCGTAATTTGACTCCAGCGATCGTTGACGTAGCAACAGTTCCCGGTCCGGTCCGTGTGGAAAATGCCCACGGGTATGATGTCCGCCAGGGTGCGATAGTCCTCGGTACCGCTATTCAGGGCTGGGGTTAGGGTCTTGGGATCGGTAATCTCCGTTAAACACAGGAAAATAACCCCATGGGTGGGCACAATTTGTACCTGAAATCGGCGGCCATCATCCGGTGCTACCATCTCCAGGCGTTGTGCCTCACCCTGATCCAACGCCCGATCGTATTGGGTCCGAAACTCCGGTCCCAGCAGCTTCAGGAGTTCCTCTCCCCAGGGCTGCCCCACTAGATCCGCCGCCGATCGACCCACCAAGGCTTGGGCGGGGGCATTGAGGTCGCAGTAATACCCTTGGCGATCGATCACCAAGAGGCTATCTGTCATCACTTCTGATAGACGGTGCCAGGGGATGCGGGAGGGGGGAACGGACATATGGCAATCGCCAAGTTGCTAACAACGAGGGCACCTCGATGGATTGAGGTGGGCTTCGACTCCGCTCAGCTGCCCCACCCTATTTGTCGAGGATTTGTCGAGGTGCCCTAACGGTAGCTGTGCTGAGGCAGCAGAGTACGAGGTTTCTCCGCCGCAGGCGGGGTGCATCTTGATCCCCATGTCTCATGCAACTCATAACCGCGAGACCCAATTGGGGGCAACACCGCTGGGGAGTGCCCGCCGTTGCGCGGGAGTTCCACGCCCGACCCAGTGGTCGGAGCTAGGGCCTGTGTCCCTGGCTCTGAGGGCACTCTAGGGTTAAAGGATGACAGCCCCTAGCCCACGCCTTGGAGAATTTGGGCATCCGTGGAAAAGTCAATGGCACTTTCGGGCCGATCCTGAAGGCGATAGTCTCGCTCAAAGGAGTCCCGCAAACCGGGTACCAAGTCAAACTGGGGAGTCCAGTTGAGGTCACGCTGCGCTTTGTCGATCGAGGCAAAGAAATGCTGGGGACGGAGAGGGAAAGCTTTGCGTTTACCAAAGTCAAAGGCTTTGGGGTCGTAGTGGACCAACTGCAACTGAGCGGGATCTTGACCGGCAGCTGCGGCGCAGGCTTGGGCCAGTCCATCAAAAGTGACGTACCGCGCCCCTGAAATGTTGTAAATCTGGCCGATCGCCGTGTTATTACCCACCATAGCAACCATTGCATTCACCAGGTCTTGGCAATGGCCTAATTGGGTCAGGTGTTGACCGTGGCTGGGAATGGGAATGGGGCGGTTGTGGACGATCCGATCGAAGAACCAGGCTTCCAGAGGGTTGTAGTTCTGGGGACCATAGATATAAACCGGGCGCACGGATGTGAAGGGAACGCCCTGGGCTTGAAGATAATCCTCCGTGACAAATTTGCCTTTGTGGCGGCTGTTGGGATCGACCGCATCCCCTTCAATATGGGGCATTTGGGCCGACTTTTGGTACACCCCAGCGGAACTAACGTAGATGAATTGCTGGATTCTTCCGTTGAAAATCTCCACCAGCGGCTGGGTATCGCTGAGTTCCCGCCCATTGTTGTCGAAAATGACATCAAACTGCTCCCCTTGCAGTTTGTCCTTGAGCTGGGCCGCATCGGTTCGATCGCCGTGGATCTGGGCTACCCCGTCCACGGGACAGGGCCGATTACCCCGGTTAAATAACACCACCTCGTGGCCCTGGCTCACAAGGGCACGGGTCAGGTACACCCCAATAAATCGGGTGCCTCCCATCACAAGAATTCGCATGGCTACCTACCTTTGGTTTATGCCTTGGGTTCGCGGACGATCGGCAGTTCATCCCAGAGTTGCTGACAGTTGCTGACAACCGCTGACAACTGCACTGGGCGCCCTGGGTCAATCTGCCTCAATCTGCCTCAACCTAACCTACAACCTCACGGTCCTTCCCATGCCCCATCTCCAGGCATCGACCAAACAGATGTAAACTTATGTAAAGCTTTTGGACACCTCTCAAAAACTCAGTTTTTGCCGGGCACCTCGATTAATTGTGGCCGGCGGCTTCGCCGCCGGCCACAACCCTGATTCTGCCGTGGGCACTACGGTCGAAATTTGCATAAATCGAGGTGCTCTGCCCAGTCATCGAATTGTTGGGGCGGTGCGCATTCATGCCTCCACCGCGATTCCTGAGGGGCACCTCGATGAATTGGGTTGGGCGGCTGAGCGAAGCCGCCGGTCACAACCCTGACTCTTGCGTGGGTCACTGGGCAAGAGCTTTGATTTGTCGAGGTGCCCTGAGGTGTTCTCCTCTAAAAATTTCCCTAGGGACTCTCGATTAAGGGGTGCGGGCTGAGCGGAGTCGAAGCCCACCCCACTTAACTCTGATTTTGCGGGGTCTATCTCCCCATAATTTAGCTTAATCGCGGTTTAGCTTAATTGCAGTGCCCCTTAGATTCCTCTCACCTCCCCCTAGCCCACCATGCCCATGCGTCTTACCCTCAGTAACCTTGCCGTTAGCGTCGGTGCCGTCCTTGTTGTTGTCGGCTTTTGGGCCTATGCCTCCGGGAATGCCACCCTTAACCTTGCGGGGTTCTTTTATGGCTTTCCTGTCCTGCTGATCGGCATTGCCCTTAAGGCCGTTGAGCTGAAACCCGTCCCCCTGAGCCAACCCACTCCCCCGGAGGTTTTAGCCCTGCGGGACAAACAGGCCACCCCGACCCAAATTCAAGTGCGCAAGGATATTAGCCGCAACCGCTACGGCCAGTATGTGCATCTGGAACCGGCCCTCAAGGCCCTCAAGCTCTTTCTTAGCAATGAGGAACATCCGGAACTGAACGGTATGCGGGAAGAGAGCCGGGATGGGGCCTACACCCTGGTGCTGGAGTTTGAGTCCCCCATGATTCCGTTTAGCAAGTGGCAGGAAAAGGAAGATAAGATGACTCGCTTTTTTGGTCCCAATATTGCGATCGATTTAACCCAGCCCAAGGCCGATTGGGTGGAAGTGGCTCTGATTGCTGTACCGGCGGAAGCAGCGGCTGAGTAGGGGGTAACGCCAGCGGGCGATCGCCCTGGACCGGTGGGCTGGGGGGACTGTCCTAGCTCAGCCACCGGATCGGCTCCTGATCGTGGTTTTGGAGGGCTTGGTTGGTTTGGGAGAAGGGACGACTGCCAAAAAAACCATGGCGGGCGGAGAGGGGTGAGGGGTGGGCACTGGTGAGTAGGGTGTGGCGTGCGTCAATTAAGGTGTGTTTGCGGCGGGCATAGGCTCCCCAGAGGATGAAGACCGTGTGTTCGGTTCGATCGCTGATGGCTTGAATGACGGCATCGGTGAACTGTTCCCAGCCCTGGTTTTTGTGGGAGTTGGCTTCTCCCTGGCGCACGGTCAGCACGGCATTGAGTAAGAGTACGCCCTGGCGAGCCCAGCCGCTCAGATCCCCATGTTGCGGGGCCGGTGCGCCTAAGTCTGCTGCCAGTTCTTTAAAGATATTGCGTAGGGAGGGCGGCAGGGTGAGTCCCTCGGGGACGGAAAAGGCGAGGCCCTGGGCTTGGCCTGGTCCATGGTAGGGATCTTGGCCGAGGATCAGGACGCGCACCCGATCGGGGGGGGTGAGGCAAAAGGCGCGAAAAACCTGGTCTGGGGGGGGGAAGATGGTGTGTTGCTGCCGATCGGTGTGGATAAAGTCTTGCAGCAGGCTGAAGTAGGGTTTTTCTAGTTCTTGTCCGATCCAGCTTTGCCAGGAGTCTAGTCCTAGGGCTGTGCGGGTTGGCTGGGCTGCGGGGGTGACTGGATTGCTGGGTTGCTGGCTGG
>JAYKIB010000261.1:0-6203 GCA_035285005.1 Prochlorothrix sp. | reverse complement strand
GAGTGTGACGCTGGGGGCGCGTTTGTTATGGCTTTGGGGAAGTTTCTGGAACAGCGGTATAGGGGCGGCTAGAGCCACCCTGCAAAGCTCAGCTCGAGCTGTTGGGTAGGGGGTGAGAGGGTGGGTGAGGTGGGGGCGGTTGGAGTGGGATGGAAAAAGTCTTGAAGTTGTTGGGTCGTCCGATCGGGGAAGAGTTCTATGCCACCGAGTTCGAGCAGATGGGCATTACCGATTGGTGGTTGGGATAGGGCTTGGGGCGATATCACAAAAACTGGTAAGCCTAACTGGAACGCACTTTTAGCCGCTGCAAAGGTGCCGCTCATCCGGCCTCGATCGTCCCGCTCTGGTCCTGAAGCAATGACAATGACTGCTTGAGCAAGGCGGCAGACCAATTCATTGCGAGCCATGGCTTGGCGGGCAAACCAGCCTGCATTTGGGGCAAATTGCGAGAGAACTAAGGTATTAGTTGCCGTAAACCAGGGCTTAAACTCTTTCCTAGCTTCAAAGTTAAGAATTCCAAGGCTTAGGACCAGGGTTGTTGTCCCTTCGGCTTGGAGTGCACCGCAGTGGGTAGCCGTATCAATGCCTTTGGCATAGCCAGAAACGACGTTATAACCGCTCTTGTACCCGAGGTTCTCAAATACCAGACCAAAATCCAAGATCTCACCCAAAACCCCAATTGGCTACTCACTCTGACCCAACAGCTTCACCAAACCCGCGCGATCGGGGTGGGTGGCACACTCCGTCACTACTTCCAAGCAAATGCCAACTCCTCTAATCTCGATGTTCTAGAACAAGAGAACTCTTCAGAGGCAACCCTCAACTTTTCCTGGGACGGTAGGCGATAGCTAAGAAATACAAAGCCTATAGGCTCACGGCTATCCTACAAAAACACGTCCCCCGCTCACCAACCCCAGAGGCGTTGGGTTGTTGGGTTTCGGGGACTCAACCCAACCTACGAATCTCAAGTAAGCTTGAGAGGATGTTTGGAAACTTCGGCCAAGAACCGTAGGCCCTTGTAGAATCCCCCTCAGTCCCCCTTGTAAAGGGGGAAGAAGAGGTCGCCCCCCTCTTGTAAAGGGGGTTAGGGGGGATTCTCTTAGGTTTCCAAACATCCTCTTCGCTAAATCCTAAAACTCACTAAAGCTTTGCCATGGCGCTGGACTTCTCTGCTTTAATTGGTACGAGATGCTGCTTCTTGAGCAAGAGGAAAGGGCTATGGCTGAATACGTCGGTATGACTCCTACTGTGATCGTGGGATTAGGTGGAACAGGTAAGGAAATCCTGATTAAGATTCGGCGTATGATTGTTGAATCGTATGGATCCTTGGACAGCCTCCCCATCGTCTCCTTTGTTCATATTGACACTGAGCAAAATGCTAAGGTCTCGGAACCCCAGACCGTTCTCAAGCAAGACATTTCCCTCAAGCCAGTGGAGCAGGTCTGGGCCAAGGTCGAGAATGCTAAGGCCCTACTGAACTCAATTTCCTCCTATCCCTATCTAGAAGAGTGGTTTCCCAGCGAATTACGGGGTACAGACTCAATTTTGGCCGGTGCGGGTCAAATTCGGGCCTTAGGTCGTTTTGCGTTTTCCCTGAACTACCCTGCCATCAAAAGCGCCTTCGAGAATGCGAAGAACCGGATTATTGGCCATGAAAAGTTCATGCTCGATCAAGGGGTGCAGCTAGACAAGGGGATCAACTGCTTTATTGTCTGCTCCCTGTCCGGTGGAACTGGATCGGGAATGGTCTTGGATCTGGCCTACAATCTGCGCGACTGGCTCCCCGCCTCCCTGCTGCCCCAAACCTCTGCATATTTGGTGCTGCCCGGTGCCTTCTCAGGGCTGGGCGATCGGGTGATTGCCAATGCCTATGCTGCCCTCATGGAGCTCAATCACTACTCCAAGGCCAATACCCGTTTTGAATGTCAATATAGCTCCAGCGCTTCAGAACGGATTACCAGCCAGAGCGGGCAAGATGTTCCCTTTAATTTTTGCTATCTCGTGGGGAATAGCAACGAAAAGGTAACGCTTCCAACCCTGGGTGCAACCCTAGAGATGGTCGCTCAGAATATTTTTCTGGATTTCAGCTCCGGCTTTAGTCAGTATAAAAAACTGGTTCGGGATAATATCCGTAAACATTGGGCATCTCCCGATGCCATGGGCTATCCCCAGAACTTTATCTCCTTTGGCCTCGCCAGCGTTCAGTTTCCCGTGCGTCGGGTTTCCCAGGCTTGTTCCTCACGCTTAGCGGCCCGGGTTGTGGCCCACTGGGAAAATGCCGATCGCGTTCCCGGTGCCATGCGGGATGTCATTCAGACCGAGATCCTGCCCAACTTGCAGCTTGCCGAGTCCGATAACCAGCACCAAATGCTCGATAGCATCAGTGTGGGTAATAACCTCAAGCCCCTCTCCAAAGAAGTCGCCAGTTGGGTGTCCAGTATTCGCAAGCGCCGGAACGATCTTGATATTCCGCCGGAAAATCTGCGTCGTTTTATTACGGTGGAAGAGGAGAAGTTCAGCCCCCATTTTCACGACACGGACCCCGATCCCCGGCGCTGGAGTGACTATTTCCAGAAAATGTGGGACAACCTGACCTACCTGAAAACTCAAAAAACAACGGAACTGTCCCAACTGGTCAAGGACATGGTGGCCGATCGCACCAAAGGCCCCCGCTTTACCCGGGTCTTTTTAGAAACTCTGTTGACGGTGCTCAGTGATTACCGCACTCGGTTTGATCAGGATCGTCAAAAAGTCTGGCTCACTCGGGAACGAACCGCGAGCAATAACCTCCAGACCCTGCTATCCCAACTGGAGGAACATGCGGGTAAGTTTATGCTGATCAACCGTAAGGCAGTGCTGGATAAAGACTTCAATGGCATTATGGTTGCCCTTGGCTCTCTCTATACTGCCAAAGTTGAGATTAAATCGCGGGCTCTAGGGGTTGAACTCATTGATACCCTCAAGGAAGAAGCTAGTCGTCTACTGACGCAGCTAGGCAAACTGGATAAGGTGCTGGAGCAACTGCGGCAGAAGCTGCTCGATCGGGAAGAAACCTACCTCAAGGAAACCGGAACCCTCACCGTCAATGGCATTTTGCTCTACAACGCCAAGGATGTGGATACCATCTTTGAGCAAATTGTCAGCACCAAGGAGGAGAGTCTCTATCAAACCCTTGGTGAGACCTGTTTGGAGGAAGTCAACGCAGAACTCTTTGATTTGGCGACCTTTGACACCCTACGGGTTCAGGATCTCTTTGAACGGTTGCTGAATGCCTGTGTGGGTGAGTTTTTGGATAAAACCCATCTCCAAGCCTCCGTTGCCCGGAAGTTTCTGGAGGAATACCCCACCCTAGAGCAGCAAGAAGCCCAAATTAAGATTACATTCGAGAAAAGTGAGCCATTCCTACGCTTTAGCCAGGAACAGGTTAACCTCAGTTGGGATAATCGGGCTGAAAAACGCCAGTCTTTGGTGGGGATTCATGGGGGTAACCATCCCACGGATGCAGCGGTCGCGGCGCTGCTGCCCATGATCCGCAAGAGTAGCACGCTCACGGATAAAGATATTCGACCGCTGAATGATTGGAATCATATCTTTTTTATCCAGGAAACCGGAGCATTTCCGCTGCGTTTAATCGAAGGGTTGGCGAAGATGCGGACAATCTACCGCTCCGTCAGTCAGTCGGATAAAAACCCCCTGCATACCCACCAGGATTATCGTCAGTTTCGGGATATTATGCCCCTGGGCCAGGAGGAAACCCAGGCTCGAAATAACTTCTTGCTGGCGAAGGCATTCGGGATCCTGGTGGAGGTGGAGAACCAGGTGACCCAGTTCACCGAGGTCCGCTTGAACTATACGGATCCCAAAACGGGGCTGGAAAAGGTGGCCGCGATCGGCACCAGTTGGGACCAGGCAGAAGAGAACCTCATGGCTGACGCGAATCGCAAGATTCGGGACTTGCTGGCAGATATGCTGCGTCACATTGGTGATTCTGCCACGACAAAACCTCAGAAGCAGGATCTGTATCAAAAGCTGCTGAACTGTCTCCAGGATATTGAACAGAGTCTGGTGGGGGGGAAGGATAACCCAGCCTATGGGAAGGCGGAAGCAGCGATCGAGAGTTATGTGAGGACCCACAACCTCATGGTGGCACCGGTTCAGCCCGTGGTACCTCCGATCATGCCCTCACCGTCTGGGACTGGGGCACCGAGCCCTGCTCCGGCTGCTCCTCAGCCTGCTGCGAGTTCGGCTTCTGCGGAGAATATCGATCGGTTCCGTAAGTTGGTGGTGACTTGCTACAAAAATGGGGAGCCTTCGGCTTCGGAAAAAGCCCTGCTCGATCGCTTTCAGCAGAAATACGGCATCGATCAAGCGACGGCGGATGCCCTCATCGCTGAGGTGGCTCCCACGGGACCTTCACCGGATAGTGTTGAAGAGTATGCGCTTATGTATCGTGTCTTTTTAGAAAATGATGGAGAGATTGACCTAGAGGAGCAAGCACAGCTCCTAGAGCTTCAAGATGAGTTAAATCTCAATAATGAGCAAATCCTAGCAATTGAGACCCAAATCAAGGCTGAATTAAACTTTTCCTAGGAGTCTACTATGACCTACGATAGTGACCTGCAACTGATCAAATGTCCCAAGTGTAATCACGACCAGAACCCGTCTACGGCCCGAAAATGTGAGATTTGCGGCTTTCAACTCCACAAGTCGAAGCCAAATTTTCTGCTCATTGGTGGTGTCATTGCTCTCCTGGGCTTGGGGGGGGGAGCGATCGCCTTTCGGGATCAACTCCCGTTTCTCGGTGGGAGTAGTGGCACAAATGGTGCGACGGGGAGTGCGGGCAGCACGGGTAATGCGGGCAGTCCGCTCAGTGTTTTGGGGGGGTTACTGGGGAATGACCAGATTCAAGATCGCCTCAGTCGGGGCGATCGGATTCTATCCCCTGAACTAGTTAACCCGGCTAAAGAGGCGGGGGTGGCTGCATTTGCGGCGGGAGACTTTGCCACGGCGGCAACTCAGTGGGAAAGCTCCCTCCAAACGCAGCAAAATGACCCTGAAGCCCGTATTTACTTGAATAATGCTCAGGTTGGCTCCAATCCCAGCTTTACCCTAGCGGCAGTGGTGCCCATTTCTGAGACCCCTAACCCATCTCTGGAAATTCTGCGGGGCGTGGCCCAAGCCCAAGAGGAAATGGTGGCCGCGGGGGTACCTGTGCAAGTCCTGATTGTGGATGATGGAAATGATGCTGATTTAGCCGTATCCATTGCCCAAGCTCTGGTGGCGGACTCCAGTGTCATCGCCGTGATTGGCCACGGTACCAGTACCCCTTCCGTGGCAGCGGCTCCAATCTATACGGCGGGCCAACTGCCGATGATTGCCCCGACTTCCACCAGTACAGAACTGACTCAACTGGCTAAGGGAGACGATGGGGTCAATTATATTTTTCGCACCATTCCCAACGATCAGTTCACAGGGACGGCCCTTGCCCGCTATGCATTAGGGACGATGGGCAAAAAGAATGCGATTCTGTTTTTTAATCCCAATAGCTCCTATAGCCAGTCTCTTAAAGATGCTTTTGTCAGCACCTTTAACCTAGAAGGCGGCAGCATTAGCCAAGAGGTGGATCTCTCCCAAGGGAACCCCACTGAAGCTTTAGCAACCGCTACCGGGGATTTAGTGGTGTTACTGCCGAATTCCAGTACCTTTGAGCCAGCCGTGGCGGTGGTCAAAGCCAATCAGCAAAAATTACCAATTTTGGCGGGAGATGCCTTCTACCGCATTGAGAGCTTGCAACAGGTCGGTGCAGAGCTACAGGGAGCCATTTTATCGGTTCCTTGGCATAGTCAGGCCAGTCCGAATGCTGAATTTGTCAGTACTTCTACAGCCCTATGGGGAGGACTGGTAAACTGGCGCACCGCCCTTGCCTATGATGTGGGGCAGGTGTTCCGCAGTGCCCAGGCTTCAGCTAACCTCGTCCCAACGGGGGATGCAAGCCTACGATCGACTTTGGCCCAAACTATTGCCCAGTCGGGCTTCCAGGCTACGGGTGCAACAGGCGGAATTCAGTTCACCCCGTCGGGCGATCGCAATGGTGGCGTGGTTCTCTTGACGGTTCAGCCCGGATCCACCTCGGGTACTGGATTTGACTTTGTGCCGATGCCATAGGTTAACGCCATCAAGGGCTGTGCCATACAGACAAAAGC
>JAYKIB010000260.1:0-3090 GCA_035285005.1 Prochlorothrix sp. | reverse complement strand
AACACCCGCTTTCGCTCCGTTGAATACTGAAACCCCTCATAGGTCGTCCCCACCGGAATTTGCTCCGCCACCGATCGATCGCGGTGATGTGTCCGTGCTGCTGCAAACACCCGCTCTGTAAAATCCGCGCAAAACTGGACCGTAGCCGACACACCCGCCGGACGTTGGAGCTTATCCTGACCCAATACCTGGCCCAAGGTTGTCCCGTAGGCCGCCCGATAGGACGTTGGCGTATCACTCCCCAGCAATGCCAAAGCTGCCCCCGTTGGGATTGGCTCCAGCACCTCAACCTCCTTTACTTCTCCGTCCTCACGTATAAAACAAGTCGCAACCCCCAGCAACACATAGTTATCCGTGGATAAATCGGGGGCATTCGCATAGGTGGAAACAGCGATCGTCATAGGGTTCAGCCAGAATCACAGCACGATAGATCGGGCTGATCCTAACGCGATCGATCGGGAGAAACGGGCGATCGATACCGTTATTTACATCCCGTGTTAGCGCATCTTAAAAAATTCACCAAAATTCAAGGACTTGGTATAGCGATGACCCCACCCTAGGGGGCACCTCGATTCATCCGAATTTTTGGGAGACAGCCCACGCCAGAATCAGGGTTTGGGTTGGGCGGCGAAGCCGCCCAACCCCATTAATCGAGGTGCTCTAGGGACTGTCATCATTGAACCCTAGGGTGCCCTCAGAGTCAGGGATACAGCCCCTCGCTCCCACAACTGGGGCGGGCGTGTAACTCCGATCAGTAGCACAGGCACAATAAACGCAGCTTGTGGGATGTGTTAGGCGTAGCCGTAACGCACCGAAGCGTCAGGCTTGAATGCGTTAGCGGGGCACTACAGCGGGTCACCACTGCAGGTTACTTTTGCAGGTCATCGTAGCCACCTGCAAAAGTGACACATCTATCCCGTAAATTACCCCCAGTTCCCCTAAATTCAGAAATAGACTCCTTGCTAGGGTCAAATTACTAGCAAGAACAGTTTCCCACTGCAAAACTCAGCCTCCAACCCCCTGTAGGGTATCTCGATTAATTGGGTTGGGCGGCTTTGCCGCCCGCCACGATCCTGATTTCGCTGTGGGAACTATGGTAAAAATTTGGATTTTTCGAGGTGCCCTGTAGAGACTGCTTTCTATGGAATCCCCTATTCCTGTGAGCCTGAAGCCATGCAACCGCTAGACCCCACCCCCAACCTGGCCCTGCCCCCAACCTCCCATTCCCTGCCCAGCCTCCGCCGCAAAGTTGCGGACGCAGTGCGGCAGGGCAACTACACCACTGCCCTAGCTCTCATCAACCAAATTCTACGACAACAGCCCAGTTCTGCCCTAGATTATAATAATCGCGGCTTTATTCAGTTCCATTTGGGGAATTACACCGCTGCGCTCCAGGACCTCAACACAGCACTACGTCTCGATCGCAGTCTCGACAGTGCCTATAATAACCGGGGCAACTGCTACGCTCAGCAGTACCGCTTCACCCATGCTCTCTGGAACTATCACCAAGCCCTCGCCTACAACCCCCACAACCACCGCGCTCGCCTCAACCTCGGGATTACTCTGCGGGATATGGGATTAGCACGTCTTGCGCTGGAAAACTTTGAATATCTGATAGTCCAAGGTCAAATCTCTCTCCATGCCCAGGCTGAGCGAGGCCGTACCCATCACGTCATGGGCCACTGGAACTGGGCCATGGCGGATTATCACCAAGTTTGGAACCAACTCTTAGAACAGTCTGATCTGAGCTTCCACCCCCTGCGCCATAGTTTGGAACGCTGGATGGATGAGTTAGTCGCAGTTGTGATCTAACTCCACAGAGATGCACGGGTGCCAAGATCGAATAAGGACTTGGCCAGAAAGGATTTGACCAGAGCTGATTTCAGCAATTAATTGCAGGAGGGCCAGGAAGCAAGATTTACCCCGCCTCACCTAAGTCTGAGCCGCCATATCTGGGAATTCGCTCAATTTCAGCCGGAGTCTAGCGTGTGATTGGTCTTAGATTTTTGCCCAATTCTCGTCTAAATTTTTGTCCTAATTCTCGTCTGAGGTCGTGCTCGCTTCCTGGGTCGTTTCTGTTTCGGCTTGTGGGCGATTTGTGGCGCTATCTTCTGTGATCGCCAAATCTCCGGATGACTCGATCGGCTCTACCCAAATGACTTGACGCTGATCGGGTCGTACCCGATAGCTTTCTTCCTGCATAATCATCTGGGTTTTGCGGGGGTCAAATACCTGGGTGAAGTTTGCGTGGAGAGCTTGCACACGCTCCTGGGCATCCGCAACCGTAGTCTGGGCCTCTCGGAGCATGGCCTGCTGCTGCCGGTGATAGGGGATGAGGTGAAAGAGGGCAGAGCTAAAGGCCAGAATAATCAGAGTATTGAGGGAAAGCTTGGTGCAAACCTCAGTGGTGCGGGCAGTCAGCTGGGCGCGTCGCCGAGCTTTGCGTTGGGCTAGGGTATGGGCTGCGGGGGGACGGTGACTGGGGCGTGACGGTTGCGGAGCGCCGGGGGGAGACGCTGGGCCTAACGGTTCAAATGGGTCGGGACGGGTAGCGTACATAACGAGTTAGGTCGGCTGCAAAAGGTGAGGTGCTCGGGAGTTAGGATCGGCCAGTGGGGGGGGAAATCCGGAACGCTGGAACGTGCAGACGCAGCTTAAGTCAAGGTTGAACCGATCGAGAAAACCTGATGTTGCCGTTTTAAGGATCGAAGTTTACTAGCCCGTGGAGATCTTTGGGTGAATCTCTCCTTAATTATTTAAACCCAAGGAGTATGACTCCGACAGGATTCTTTTGGCAGGATTATAGGGGGTTTGGGGATACGATCTGGCCGCCGCTGCAAAAGTCTGACGATACCCAAGCGTTAGCCGCTATAGGTCACTGAACGAAAGTTGGAACTTTTCGAGGTGTCCTGGAGAACCCACGGAAGTACCTGCTGGGATCCACCGATCGCTAGGGCATCGGATAGGGAGCATCCCACTTTCGACGAAATAGCCAAATGGGAGGCACTGCATAGGCCAGTGGGAGAAAATAGCCAGATCATTGGTCTACTGAGGTATTCGCCGATCCACCACTGGCTTGATAGGCTTCAA
>JAYKIB010000259.1:0-16336 GCA_035285005.1 Prochlorothrix sp. | reverse complement strand
AAGTTAGGATAATGCTGTTGGGTACCTCGATTAATTCCAATTTTCACCGGAGTGCCTACAGGGCACCTCGAAAAATTCAAATTGCTACCCCGGTGTCCACGGCAGAATCAGGGTTGGGTTAGGCGGCTTCGCCGCCTAACCCAATTAATCGAGGTGCCCTACAGCAGAATCAGGGTTGGGTTGCGCGGCTTCGCCGCGCAACCTAATTAATCGAGGTGCCCTGTTATGGCAGCCGTCAAGTTGTGAAGGGGATCTGCTCGGTCCCACGATGTCCTCACAAACCTGTGTGTTGCCCCCGTTAATGCTCTTGACCCGCCATTTTCGCCAATGTCTGTCCAAGCCCTTTTCCAGATTCTGTTGCTGGGGTTAATCTGCACGTCCCTTGGCTTTTATGGCGCATCCGCCCTGGCCACCTATCTATTCTTCAGTCGTCGCCGCACTCTTCCTGAGTTTACCCCCCAACCGGTCTCAATTTTGATTCCGGTGCGGGGGGTGGACGAAGGGGCGTTGGCCAACTGGGACTCGTTTTGTAATCAGGACTATGGCACCTATGAGGTGCTGTTTGGAGTGATGGATGCGGATGATCCCGCTGTGCCGATCCTACGAGGACTGACGGAACAGTATCCCGATCGGGTGCGCCTGCTGACGAATCTGCCGGCCCGAGGGATTAATCACCAAATTAGTAACTTGTCCTATTTGGTGGAAGCCGCCCAATTTGAGCAGATTATCTTTGCGGATAGTGATATTCGAGTCACACCCGACTATTTGCAGTGGGTGACGGCTCCCCTGGCGGATTCTGGGACCGGGGTGGTCACCTGTGGCTATCTGGATCACCAACCGAGTCAGTGGGGAGCTGCCCTGGCTTCCCTCGGTCGGGCGGTGGACTTTATCCCCAGTGTGCTGCTGGCCCGGGCCTTGGATGGCAAGCTGAAGTTTGCCCTGGGGCCGACGATCGCCACTCGTAAGTCTGTTTTGGAGTCTTTTGGTGGCCTTCAGCATGTATACAACCGGATTGGTTCAGATTTCCATATTGGTCGCCTAGCAGTGAGTGCGGGCTACCGGGTGGAGCTGTCAGCCTACATTTTAGAAAATGACTGTGGCCAGGAGACCCCAGTTCAGGTTTTCCAACGGGAACTCCGCTGGAGCCGCACGATTCGCTGGAATCGAGGCTCCCAGTATTACGGCTTGGTGTTGACCCATGGCACGGTGTATGGGCTGCTGTTGGTGCTGGTGTCGGGCTTGCAGCCCTGGGCCTGGGCGGTGTGGGGGATAACCCTGGTGTTGCGCTGGCTCCAGGCGGGACTCAGTTTTTGGATGTTGCGATCGCCCGGTCTCTGGGGCTGGTTCTGGCTGTTGCCCCTGCGGGACTGGATGACGTTTGCGATTTGGCTGGGGGGATCCTACGGTCAAACTGTATTTTGGCGGGGTCGCTGGCTCCAGGTGGGCGATCAGGGCACGTTGGAGGAGGTCTCGAAGTCCTGACCGGTTGGAAGGGGGGCCTACGGTCCTTGACCGAATTTTCAAATATCTTCTTCAGGGCACCTCGATTAATTGTGGCAGGCGGCTTCGCCGCCTGCCACAACCCTGATTCTGCCCTGGGTCATCGGGCAAAAATTAGAATTTTTCGCGGTGCCCTTCTCAGGGGGGGGCAGCCTTTTCTTCCCCCTTAATAAAGGGGGATTGAGGGGGATTCTTCGAGGAGCTACGGCACCTCGCTGGCGGTTTCAAGCTCCCTCCGAGACCGCTGGGTGCCTAGGGGCTGTCATTATTTAATTCCAGAATGCCCTCAGAATCAGGGACACAGCCCCTAGCTCATAAAACTAGGGCGGGCGTGTAACGCTGATGCCGCAAGGTTTCTATCGTTGGTTGATGACGCGCCCTAGTCCGCTGGGCGTTGGTGATTCGCCTCGACGAGCATGTGGACATTGCCTCGGGGGTTGAAGTCGCCTTTAACGGTGATTTCCAGGGGGTCACAGACCGCAACGAGGTCATCGAGGACTTGGTTGACCACTTCCTCGTGGGAGATATATCGATCGCGAAATTTATTGATATAAAGCTTTAGAGCCTTAAGTTCAACGGTTTTTTCGTGGGGAATGTAGGAAATGTGCAGGGTGGCGAAGTCGGGGTAGCCGGAGAAGGGGCATTTGCAGGTAAATTCGGGTAGAGTAATGGCGATCGTGTAGCGGCGACCGGGTCGGGGATTGGGGAAGGTGATCAGTTGTCCTTCTTCGATGAGGCGTTCGCCATATTTGACAGTGGGGGTTTCCGGGAGGTGGGTGCTGCTGGTCAAGGGTGAATCTCCGAGATCTGAAGGGCAGTTTCTGATCATAGCAAGGGATTGGGCTAAGGGGCTGGGTCAAGGGAGCAGAGCGGTTATAATTTAGCCTCCCTAATTAGCCCAGCATCCCCTCGCCCATGACCTCCTCCGCGTCTCAACCCTGGACCTCACCCAGCAAAGAACAGCAGCGCTGGGCTAAACGGTTACGGCATCAAATGGGACGGGCGATCGCGGATTACGGATTAATTGAAGCGGGCGATCGAATTATGGTGTGCGTATCCGGCGGCAAAGATTCCCACGTTCTCCTCGATCTCCTGCTGCAACTCCAACATCGTGCCCCCATTCCCTTCCAGATCCTTGCCGTCAACCTTGACCAGAAACAACCGGGCTTCCCCGCCGATCGCCTGCCCCACTACTTCCAAACCCGGCAAATTCCCTACCGGATTGTGGAAGAAGACACCTACAGCCGCGTGATTGCCAAAACTGCACCGGGAGATACCTACTGTAGCCTCTGTTACTGTAGCCTCTGTTCTCGATTTCGACGTGCCATTCTCTACCGAGTTTCCCAGGCGGAAAACATCACCAAACTGGCCCTTGGGCACCACCGCGATGATGCCGTCGAGACCCTGTTTCTCAACCTTTTCCACACCGGCCAGCTTAAGGCCATGCCTCCAAAGCTCCACAGTGATAATGGCCAAAATATTGTGATTCGACCCTTGATTTACTGTTCAGAAGCGGATATCGCCCACTACGCCACCCTTTGCCAGTTCCCGATCGTTCCCTGCACCCTCTGCGGCTCCCAGGAGAACCTCCAACGCGCCCAGATCAAAGCCCTCCTCCAAACCTGGGAACAGGAGCATCCCGGCCGCACAGAGACCATCTTTCGCAGCCTCCAGAATGTGGTGCCGTCTCATCTGGCCGATCGCCAGCTCTGGGATCCGCTGAACCGAGCGTCTGCGCCCTAGCCCAGCGCTGGCACCAGTTCTAGCGCTTACCATCGTCAGACAAGGGTAGAAAACCGTCACGAAAACCCTAGTAACCGCCCTCCCGCCCTATCCTAAAAGTCAGTCTAATAGAATACAGTTTCTCTTCCACTTCTGTTCCTCCTGCTTAGTTTTTTTCATGCTCAGCAGATTACAGCGGCAGATCCGGCCAGCGAATGACAGGGCTGTTGCCTCGTTCTGCGCGTTGCTGAGCTGACTCCCGGACCGCCGGGTTAACCTTTATTCCAAAGCACTATGGCAATTCGTGATAATTCCAACGGGCCTCGCCGCTTTCGGCTCTCTAGCATCCTCTTCTTGCTAGCGGGTGTTTTTTTCCTCCTGAATGCTCTGTCTCCCCTCTTTTTTGGTCCTTCTATTCCCGAAGTTCCCTACAGCCTTTTCATCGACCAAGTGGAGGATGGTAAAGTGGCGCGGGCCTACGTGGGCCAAGATGAAATCCGTTATCAGCTCAAGGATATTAATTTAGGTGAGGATCAAGCCCAGATCCTTAGTACGACTCCGATTTTTGACCTGGAGCTGCCCCAGCGTCTGGAAGATAAGGGGGTTGAATTTGCCGCTGCGCCGCCGCCAAAGAATAACTGGTTTACCACCCTCCTGAGTTGGGTGATTCCGCCCCTGATTTTTGTGGGGGTGTTCCAGTTTTTTGCGGCACGTCAGGGAGGGGGTGCCCAGGGTGCCCTGTCCTTTACCCGCAGCAAGGCCAAGGTTTATGTGGAGGGAGAATCTACCAAAGTCACCTTCGGAGATGTGGCTGGGGTCCAGGAAGCTAAAGCAGAATTGCAAGAGGTGGTGGAATTCCTCAAAAATCCCCAGCGTTTTATTGATATCGGTGCTCGGATCCCCCGTGGAGTCCTTTTAGTTGGGCCACCGGGAACCGGGAAAACGCTGCTTGCTAAGGCGGTGGCCGGAGAAGCGGGTGTGTCTTTCTTCAGCATTTCCGGTTCTGAGTTCGTGGAGCTGTTTGTGGGCGCGGGAGCTGCTCGGGTTCGGGATCTCTTTGCCCAGGCGAAGCAGAAAGCCCCCTGCATCATCTTTATTGATGAGTTAGATGCGATCGGCAAGTCCCGGGCCAGTGGTGGTATGTATGGCGGTAACGATGAGCGAGAGCAAACCCTGAACCAGCTCTTGACGGAAATGGATGGTTTCAGCGCTGGAGACGGCACGGTGATTGTCCTCGCCGCCACTAACCGCCCGGAAACCCTGGATCCGGCCCTACAGCGTCCGGGACGTTTCGATCGTCAAGTTCTGGTCGATCGGCCCGATCTGTCGGGTCGTGAGGCGATTCTGAACATCTACGCCCAAAAGGTGAAGCTGGCGGATGATGTGGACTTGCATGCCCTTGCCACCCGGACTCCTGGTTTCGCGGGTGCGGATCTGGCAAATCTAGTCAATGAGGCAGCATTGCTGGCAGCTCGCAATAACCGCACTGCTGTGATTCAGGCGGACTTTAATGAGGCGATCGAGCGGGTTGTGGCCGGTTTAGAGAAAAAGAGCCGGGTTTTGAACGACCAAGAGAAAAAGATCGTTGCTTACCATGAGGTGGGTCATGCCCTGGTCGGTGCCCTGATGCCCGGTGGCAGCAAGGTGGCCAAAATCTCGATCGTGCCCCGAGGGATGGCAGCCCTGGGCTATACCCTGCAACTGCCGACGGAGGACCGCTTCCTACAGAATGAGGACGAGCTACGGGGCCAAATTGCGACGCTGCTGGGGGGACGGGCTGCGGAGGAGATCATTTTTGGCAATGTGACCACAGGGGCGTCCAATGATCTACAACGGGCAACGGACCTGGCTGAGCGCATGGTGACCAATTACGGCATGAGTAAGGTCCTGGGACCGTTGGCCTACGATAAGGGTGGCGGTAATAACTTCTTGGGTGATGCCATGAATCCACGTCGCATGGTTAGTGATTCCACGGCCCAGGCGATCGATGCTGAGGTCAAGGAAATTGTGGAAAATGCCCACCAGCAGGCCCTGGCGATTCTGCACAAAAATCGGGATCTCCTGGAGCAAATTTCCCAGGAAATCTTGGAGGTGGAGGTGATTGAAGGGGATAAGCTTCAGGATCTTCTGCAAAAGGCGACCCTGGACTCCAGCCCTACCGCAGTGGCCTAGGGTGTTTCGCCCCTTGGCGGGTGCTGTATCCCCTGGCGATCGCCAGGCGTGCAGCACCCTGGGGTTGCCTGCCCATACCGCACCGCAGCGTCAGGCTTTGAGGGGTTATCGCTATCGTGCAGCGCCCTATCGTGTTGCATTATCAGGCAGAGAAATGGCCCCGCCGTAGGTGGGGCCATTTCTGTTGTGTACGGTGCCGTCGCGGGTCGCACTGCAATGGGAACAGGGCTGTAATGCTGCTTGCTGTATCACAGCGATCCGTCGGCCTGACGGTGGCTCAAGGGCTGGGTTCGTGGCCTGATCGGTGGTCGGAGATGGGTCGATCGCCCGTTTCCATGCGATCGCCCACACCACCCACCTCGCCCAAGGTATATAACGGTCGTCCTTTCACCTCCTCATAGATGCGGCCAATATATTCCCCCAGGATTCCGATACTGATTAGCTGCACCGAACCCAGAAAGAAAATGGCCATAATAATGGCCGTTAAGCCTGTAATGGCGACTGGAGACTGGGTTAAACGCCAGTAAAGTACTAAAGCCACCATAAGAAGTGAGAATACCCCCGCAATTATCCCCAAGTAGGTGGCCAGCCGTAACGGAACCCGTGAAAATGAGACCAAACTATTGATGGCTAAACTTAGGGACTTGCGAAATGTGTATTTGACATCTCCGGCGTAGCGGGGTGGTCGCTCAAATAGGACTGATGTTTGGCGAAATCCTACCCAGGCTCGTAGGCCCCGAATATAACGGTTTCGCTCCGGCATCGCATTGAGCACCGCAACCACCTTGCGATCCATCAGGCAGAAATCTCCCGTATCCGCTGGAATATTAACATCAGCCAGCCGCCGTAAGACTCGATAGAACAAATAAGCTGTCCCGCGCTTAATCCAGCCCTCATTCTGGCGACTGCGGCGTTGGGCGTAGACCACTTCATAGCCCTGTTGCCACTGGACAACCAAATCCAAAATTAATTCCGGTGGATCCTGTAAATCTGCGTCCAGGATTACCACCGCTGCGCCTTGGGAAAAGTTTAACCCCGCTGTTACGGCCACCTGATGGCCGAAGTTGCGGGCTAGGCTCAGGTATCGTACCTGTTTCGGGTTTTGCTGATAGATCCCACGGATGAGTTCCAGGGATCGATCGCGACTCCCATCATTAATCAACAGCAGCTCCACGGGACCGTCCAGTTGATCCATCACCGCCTTGACCCGCTGGTATAGGGTTGGAATGACCGCCTCTTCGTTATAAATTGGAATAATGAGCGAGTATTTCACCATGAGACCCCTTCATAACCTTGAAATTGCCCCAGGACCCTTCATAACATCATAATTCTGGGGAAGTGGCCCACGTTAGCATTCGGCTGATGGCAGCGCAGCAATGGCAATAGGTCCCGGGGGCCACCAGGGCGTGTCATCAATTCACTGGAGGAACCTTGCGAGATCAGAGTGATACGCTCGCTCCAGTTGTGGGAGCTAGGGGCTGTGTCTCTGATTCTGAGGATAGTCTAGGGTTCAATGACTACAGACCCTAGCGTTTTTCGCCCTGGTAACGAATCATTTCCGCGACGAAGGCCAAAACCCCCGAGCCTGCAATCAGTAGCACGCTTAATGCGTTAATATCCGGTTCCACCCCTTTCCGAACACGACTATAGATCTCGATCGGGAGTGTGGTGGAACCGCCCCCCGTGGTGAAGCTGGAAATGAGCAAATCATCCATGCTCAGCACAAAGGACAACAAGCACCCCGCCACAATCCCCGGCAGCAACTGGGGCAGGAGCACCTGGATAAAGGCTTGGACGGGGTTTGCGCCCAAGTCCAGCGCCGCCTCTTCCAAGTGGGGATCGAGATTGGCGAGGCGGGTGGAGACCACAATGGCAATGTAGGCTAGGCAAAAGACAATGTGGGCGGCAATGACGGTGTAAATGCTGCGGGGGACAGCGATATAGGCCAGAAAAATGAGTGTGGCCACGGCGATCGCAATATCCGGGATAATCAGCGGTAAATAGGACAGTCCCCGGTAGAGGCCCTTGCCCCAGAACTGGTATTTGGCCAGTCCTACGGCCATCAGGGTTCCCAGGACTGCGGACACGGCCACGGCGCCCAGGGCCACGGTCAAGCTGGACTGAAAGGCACTGAGAATTTTGCTGTCCTGGAATAATTGCCCGTACCACTGCAAGCTAAAACCTTCCCATTGGGGGTAGGGCGACTGATTAACGCTAAAAACCGCCAATACCAGAATCGGCAGATACATAAACCCATACATCAGTACGGACAGCATCATCTGCCAGGGCCAGGGACGTTGGGATTTCCGTCCCTGGGTGGGGGTCTTTGTCATTGCGGCGTTTGCCATCGGATATCACCTTCCAATATCACCTTCAAAAATGACGGGGTACCCTAGGGCGTGTCATCCATTAACGGGTACTTCGATTAATTGTGGTGGGCGGCGAAGCCCCCCACCACAACCCTGGTTCTTGGGTGGGTCACCCGGTGGAAATTCAATTTTTCGAGGTGCCCTTTCGAGGTGCCCTAACGATGGAAACCCTGGGGTATCAGAGTGACACGCTCGCCCCAGGGTCATGCCCTAGGGGTTGCGTCCCTGATTCTGAGGGCAGGGATTACAGAATGACAGCCCCTAGGCGCTTGTGGTGGCATCGGAGTCGCCATACTTAATCAGTAGGGCCACAGCAATGCTAACCGCCAGGATCAAAATCATGCTGAGGGAAGCCCCGAAGCCCCAATTGCGAGTTTTCAGAAACTGGTTATAGATTAACCGTGCCAGGGTCATACTGGAGGATCCCCCCAGGAGCTCTGGATCGACGAAATCTCCCAGACCCGTGATAAAAACCAGCAAACTGCCCGCTAGAATCCCCGGAGCGCTCTGGGGCACGGTAATTTGCCAAAATGCAGTGCGGGGATAGGCACCCAGGTCAGCCGCCGCTTCCAGTAACTGCCGATCGAGCTTTTCCAGGGAAGAGTACAGAATCAAGACAATATAGGGCAGATAACTGTAGGTCATGCCAATGAGCACGGCGATCGGGCGGTTCAGGAGTCCAGACTCGGGGTAGCCCAAACTTTCCAGGGGACCGAGGAGACCGAGATTATCCAGAACGGTGTTGAGGACGCCCGTCGATCGAAGAATGGTCACCCAGGCGTAGGACCGCAACAGGGAGGAGGTCCACAGGGGCAGAACAAAGGCCAAGAGCAGGAGATTACGCCAGCGGGCTGGAGAGCGAATGGCTAGCCAGTAGGCAACGGGAAACCCCAATAATAGGCATAATCCAGTGGTTGCTGCGGCTAAACCAAAGGATTGGACGATAACCTTCAGATAAATGAGGTCAAAGCTGAGTTGTCCATCGACGCTGCGAAACAGCAGGCGAACATAGTTCTCAAGGCCGTAGGGTGCAAGGCAGTCCGCCGGACGACAGGCGGGGACAAAGCTCAGTTCCAGAATAAAGAGGGTGGGTAGCACCAGCAGCAGCAGCAACCACACCCCCGAGGGCAACAGCAGGGCAACGCCACCTAACCAGTTGGGCAGGCGGGGGGTCGATCGGGTTGGGGACGAACTTGGTGGGGCAGCAGTCATAGGTCAGCGGGAAAACCAACAACAGAACCGGTAGGGCGGGGTAGGGCCCACCGTAGTGAGCATGGGGGGTGGGGAGTGAGCCGTGAGGGGCAGCAGTGAAGCGAAGTCTGCGGTGTGGGAGCGGACCTGGAGGGTGGCGCAGTCCACCCCGCCGAGCACCTCAGTCTTTGCCAGAGATCGGCCCTGGTTTTAGCCCTGGTTCTAGCCACTGGTTAACTGGGTCCAGTAGCGATCGAACAATTCCTCCGTCTCCGCCTCCACTGGCGCAATCCCCTCACATTTACTCAAAATTTCCTCCGAGGGGAAGAGCGTCGTGTCGGCCTTAAATTCCTCATCCAGCAAGCCATAGGCCGTGCGGCTGGGGGTTGCAAAAAAGAGCCGCTCCATCATAGCCGCCGCCACGTCCGGCTCCAGCATCAGATTAATCCAGGCGTAGGCCGCATCGGGGTTGGGGGCCGAGGCGGGAATGACTAGGGTGTCAGTCCAGAGTGAAGAGCCGCTTTCCGGCACAATGTACTGAATATCTTCGTTTTCCTCCACCACCTCTCCCGCATCGACGGAGTAGGCCATGGCTAAGGTTAAATCACCGGCTAACAACTGCTCTCGCCATGCACTGGAACTGAAGGAGGCGATCGCCGGCTTTAACTCCACCAGGATTTGGTAGGCTTCCTCCAACTGGGCCGGATCCGTGGAGTTGTAGGAATAGCCCAGGCTTTTGAGGGCTGCCCCCAGGGTTTCCCGCATATCATCCAGTAGGGTAATGCGACGATTGAGTTGTGCCTGATTCTCCCAAAGATAGGACCAATCCGTGGGAACCGTGTCTAAAACGCGGCTATTATAGGCAATTCCCGTTGTTCCCCAGCTAATAGGAATGCTGTGGGTATTATTGGGGTCATAGACGGGATTTTGGTAGTTGGGGAAGAGTTCGTTGAGCCGGGGAATGCGGCTATGGTCCAATTGCGCCAGCAGATTTAACTCGATCATCTGCTGCACCATGTAGTCCGAGGGGTAGATGATGCTGTAGGTGTCCCCCCCGCCGGCCTGGAGGATCGCCAACATGGTTTCGTTGGAGTCGTAGATATCCACCACCACTTCAATGCCGGTTTGCTCCGTGAAGCGGTTGGTTAGTTCATCGTCGGTGTAGCCCGTCCAGGTGTAGATGTAGAGCTTATCCTTGTCGCCTCCGCTGCGGGTGGAGAGGTTGTGGACCCGGTTGCGGGCACAACTGGCAAAGGTGGCCCCGGCAAAGGCGGCTAGGGAGGTGCCCAAAAAGCGCCGTCGCGAAAGACCCAAGGCTTGGCCCGGTGAACGTCGGGGCGATCGACCCGATCGGCGGGGGCGTGGAGGGCGGGACGATCGCGGCGATCGGGATAGGCTCTGCGGGGAGTGATTGGGTGAACTAATCCGGTGCTGTGATCCCACGGTTTCTCTCCCCTCACCTAGGTCAACGCTAAACAATCTTGGGTGCCCCAGTAGACATAGAGGGGGGTCTCGGTGTTGGGGACTGCGGTGGTGTTGGCCTGACGGACCAGCACCTGGCCCCCCAGCTCCAGATCCACCACATAATGGGCATGGGTGCCCAGGTACATCACGGTGTTGAGGCGGCCTGCGAAGCAGTTGGGGGTGCTACTGACCGGTTCGGGACTGAGGCGAATCTTTTCGGGCCGGACACTGATGACGACGGATTGTTGCATTCCGGGCAAGGGCGGAGCGTTGGACTGTTGGGATCGGGCCACCGCAATCCGGAGTCCCTGCTTGGTGACCACTTGCACCCCATCATTGCCAGCGGTTTTCACCACCCCTTCGAGTAGGTTCGTGTCTCCAATGAAATCCGCCACAAAGGGCGTGGCCGGAGACTCATAAATCTCCATCGGGCTACCGATCTGCTCAACCTCGGCATGGTTCATGACCGCAATGCGATCGGACAGGCTCAGGGCTTCTTCTTGGTCGTGGGTCACCATCACAAAGGTGAGCCCCAGCTCCTTATGGAGCGTTGAAAGCTCCATCTGCATTTCTTTGCGGAGCTTGAGGTCCAGGGCCCCAAGGGGTTCATCCAGCAAAATCACCGCAGGACGATTGACCAGGGCACGGGCGAGGGCGATGCGTTGCTGTTGCCCGCCGGAGAGTTGGCTGGGTTTGCGCTGGGCAAAGCTTTCCATCTTCACCAACCGTAGGGCACTGGCCACCCGGTCCTTAATTTCTGCCTTGGGCAAATTTTTGATGCGGAGTCCAAAGGCCACGTTATCCGCCACGCTCATATGGCCAAAGAGGGCGTAACTCTGGAAGACGGTGTTGACCGGGCGACGGTAGGGGGGCACGCCTCCCATGGCCTCGCCTTGGATGAACAACTCGCCTGAACTTGGTTCCTCAAATCCGGCAATGAGCCGCAGGGTCGTCGTCTTCCCACAGCCCGAGGGCCCCAGGATGCTGAAAAATTCTCCTTGGTGAATGGCGAGGTCAATGCCCTTAACGGCTGCATCGCTCCCAAAGAATTTGAAAACATTTCGCAGTTCCACATCCACGCTACGCTGGGCCGTGGCGGGGGGTGCGGAGTGGGTGATGGTTTGAGACATGGCCTATGATCGTGGTGCAACGCCCCATTAAGCTATGGTCATTGTAGTGGAGGATTCCGAAAATCGATCAGATTCGGCGAATCTTTAGGTTAGGATCGCGATCGGTCCAGAATCACGGTGACTTGGCCGCTGAAATTGGGGATTGGGGGGTGGCACTTGGTTAAGCTGAGGCGCAGATGCTGGAGGCCGGAGTCGGGACCATAGGTTTGAAACAGTCGCTGACAGAGGATTTCGGCCAGGGCTTCGATCGTTTTGACGGTGGTGGTTTGGACCCACCCTTGCACCTGTTGGACCACTTGGCCATAGTCAAGGGTTGCTTCGAGCCGATCGCCCTGCCCCGCCGCTCGTAAATCCAAGCTGAGCACTAAATCCACCGCAAACCACTGACCGAGGCGTTGCTCTTCATCAAAGTAACCGGTGTAACCATAGGCACGAATGTCTTGAATCCAGAGTCGATCGAGGGGGGGGGCTGGGGAGTGTTGCAGCGGTTGCTGTAGGGATGGATCAATCTGTTGTTCAGGGAGATGCGCTGGGGTGGAGGTCGGGGCAGGGTCTGGATGCGGGGCTGTCATGGTCGAGTGGGGGCTAGGGCTGGCTGATGGTGAAATATGCTGGCGGTGAAATATGCTGGCGGTGAAATATTGAGCCTTAATTGAGCCTTAGAGGATATTGATAACCCTAAGAGAATCTCCCCTAACCCCCCTTTACAAGGGAGGGAGACCTCTTCTTCCCCCTTTTGCAGGGGGGGAGAGACCTCTTCTTCCCCCTGCAAAAGAGGGATTGAGGGGGATTCGGCACGGGTCTACGGCCCTTGGCCGCAGTTTCCAAACATTCTCCTACGGTATCGGGCAAAGACTCGCCTGCAGGGGGCTGCCCCCGTCGCAGGCGGGGGAACTCTTTGCAAACTCGCACCGGGACTGGATCCGCGCTGGAATGGGTTGGCAGAGGAGCTGGAGGCGAGGGCAACTTCTTTTTAACGGTTGGGCACCGCGATTCGTAGGGTTGGGCGGCGAAGCCGCCTAACCTAAATCCTGATGGGCACCTCGAAAAATTCAAATTTCGACCGCAGTGCCCACGGCAGAATCGGGGTTGAGGCAGGCGGCGAAGCCGCCTGCCTCAATTAATCGAGGTGCCCTGATGTTTGCATGGGTCGTGTAGACGGAAATTGGGATTTTTTGAAGTGCCCCTTTAAACCCGTACCGGGATCTGCTTGGCCTGGAGATGGGCTTTGATTTGCTCGATCGATAACTGCCCATAGTGCAGTAACGAAGCCAACAACGCTGCCTCCGCCTTCCCCTCCGTGAGTGCCTCGGAAATATGCTCACAGGTGCCCGCCCCCCCCGAAGCAATTACTGGAATTTCCACCTGCTCCGCGATCGTCCGTGTAATCTCCAGGTCATACCCCGCCTGGGTGCCGTCCGCATCCATACTGGTCAGCAAAATTTCCCCTGCACCCCGATCGGCCACCTCCTTCGCCCAGGCCACCGCATCCAGTCCCGTATTCTCGCGCCCCCCTCGCACATACACATCCCAACCCGGATTCTGGGGATCCACACGGCGACGGGCATCGATCGCCACGACGATGCACTGATTACCAAATCGATCGCTGGCCCGGTTAATGAAATCGGGATCGCGCACCGCCGAAGAATTAATGCTGACCTTATCCGCACCGGCACGTAACAGATTCTTAATCATTTCTAAGGATTGGATTCCTCCCCCAACGGTTAAGGGGATAAAAACCTGTTCTGCGGTGCGATAAACCACATCTAAAATAATGTCCCGCTCCTCGTGGGTGGCCGTAATATCGAGGAACACCAATTCGTCTGCTCCGGCCTCGTTGTAGACCTGGGCTAGTTCCACCGGATCCCCCGCATCCTTGAGATCAACGAAGTTGACCCCCTTCACTACCCGTCCCGCTTTGACATCTAAACAGGGCAGAATTCGCTTGGCTAGCATTGCTGTAATTTCACTCCTACGGATTGCATAATCTTGTTACATTGTGTAAAGATAAGACTCATAATTAAAACTTGAGAGAACCTAGGAGCAGTCAGGTTTTGGCTGGGTGACTGAGGAGTCGATCGGGGTTGGGGCTAGGCAGTGCAGCCACTCATCCTCATCCACGGGTATCCCCCTAGGCCAGGGCCCTTGGCTCCTGTACGGTGACCGTCGGTGATTGGGTTCGATCGCGGCCTGGGTGTGGCCCGATCGCAGTTCGATCGCGACAACGTGTTGCCGCCCAGCGCCCGTCTGTTGTCACTCCGTCGCAGCATGTCGGGGCAGCCGTCCATCAGCTCCAAGAGGTTTAATATTCAGCCTTCAACGTGAACCGTTCAGGACAAGGCAACGCCAAGGCAGTTGTAGCATTGCCGAGTTTGGTTCCCCTCGGCCTCGCTCCTTACCCCGTCAGACCCCATTTTATAAGGATATGTTTGTTATTTTTATCGTTGTTGCCGTGCTGGTGGGCTGGGCGTTACGTCTGATGCAGTGTGCCCTCACCCGCCAAGAGTTTTCCCTGATGTTAGCGGGCTTTCTCGTGGCCTCATCGGCGGCAGCTTTGGTGGCCGTGTACTATCTGATGACGGATTACATGGGGTACATGAGTAGTTTGCCGCCCTGCAGTACGACTTCCACCCGCGCGATGACGAGTATACCGACAGCCACGCCGACGAGTACCTTGGTTGCGAATTGGCAGTAACCGTGAATATGAGATAAGGGCTGTGGCCCTGATTTTGAGGGCATTCCGGAGTTAAATGACAACAGCCCCTAGAGCGAAATGGGAGTTTGGGCCTGACTGGAAGGAACTTGGCCTTTGAGATGGGCGATCGCCTGGTGGCCAAAGGCCTGGAGACGCTCCAACTGACCTTGGGCCGAAAACGCCCGTTGCACGATCGGCTGCAACCGCGCCACGATCGCCGGAGCACTTGCCTCCGCTGCGGGATCCAACGCCGCAAAATACTCCACCAAACTGAGACCCGCCATCCGCGTGAGGTAGGCTGCACTGACCCCCTGCAAACCAGCCCCTGCCCAAAACGTCAGGCCATTACTCTTAAAGACCGTCGCCAACGCTTGGGTAGACACCTCCACCAGCCCCAACTTCACCAGTAATTCTCCCAAAGTTGCCGCCAGTTCTTGCCCCTGCTCTAAAGACAGAGGTTTATGGTAAATTCGGCTAATTTCCAGAACTAACTGACCATTAATCGCCACAGCCGTCAGTAAATCCAGGCTGGGCACGGGGTTCACCAGAGCCGCACCACCCGCCATCCACTGGTAGCGCTCAATCACCGGCAATGCCCGCTGGCGACGCACTTGATTCAAAGCAGCATGGGCCGATCGATGCAACGCCACACCCTGCCGATAGGTGGTATTCCAAATGAGCGTTTGGGCAGCGGCGGGATCTTGGTAAGGGGCTAGAATTTCCAACAACGGAGTCAGGGCCGGCTCGGGCTGTTCTTGGGTAATCTGCCAGGAACCATCGGTCTGCTGTCGCCGCACCTGGATCGGAGCCGGGGCCGCACTGAGGGGAACAATATTGGGGCTGGGGACCAGGCCCTGGAGACGGTGGCACAGTTGGGTCAGCAGGGTGGCCTGGTGACCGGGATTGTACTGATCGAGTTTGTTGAGGGCAACGATCAGGGTCGGTGCTTGGAGAGGGGCGGGGTGGGCATTGAGGGGTTGCGGCACCTGACTGAGGTGCTGGAGCCACTGCCGATCGCCCTCGGTGAGATCACCCGTGGTCACCCACAGCACCACATCGAAGTGGGCCCAGTCCACGGTATTGGCCAGATCGGCGGTCATTTCTTGGCAATGCAGACCGATCGATCCCCTCCAGTATCCTTCTAGCAACTGCAACACAGCGGTTTTACCTACCCCGGCCCCCCCCACGATCGCCAGCCGTAACTGGGACCGATCGAGGTCTAGCGCTAGGGTATTTTTGGCCGCTTGCAACTTCAGGCGAGTGGATTGGAAGTCTTCACCCTGGGGGGAAGGGGCTGCCCAGCGAGGGGCAAGGGGTGTTGCCAAGGTTGTGGTGAATGTTGAAAACGTTGTTGCAAACGTTGTTGCAGGAGTCGCGATCGAGGTGGTGTTTGGGCGAGCCATCGAGGTCTGGGCTGCCGGGGTCTGCGACTCCAGAGTCTTTAGAGTCTCGGTCTTTAGAGTCTCGGTCTTTAGCTCCTGGGCAAGCTGGTCCACACAGGTTTGGACCGCCTTAAGGGTCTGCTCTAGATAGGATCGATCGAGGGAGGGGAGGGGAGCGGCGGTGACCTTAGCCTGGGTCGATCGTCGGTACAGCCACCAGACTCCCAACAGCGCTGCCGAGCCTGTCAGGGTCAGTTCACCCACCTGCACCAGCGTTTGGGCTAGTCCGTCCATAATCCAGAGGGAGGCCACCAAACCTAAACCGCCCCCCAAAAGCCAATATTGCCGTTTCAGAGTCATGGAGAACCTCTCCCCCCCAAGTCAAAAATAGTGTTTCAATTCGGACCCCTCGAACAAGCCAAAATTGTGTCCCGTACCCCACGGAAGAGTCCCTGTCGGGTTGCGCGGTTTTGCGGCTTAACCTCATGGATCGAGGTGTCCAATTATTTTTGGCCCATTCTAACGCGAGGGCACCCCGATTCATCCAAATCTTTGGGAGACTGCCCCCGCAAGAATCAGGGCTCGGGATAGGCAGCTTAGCTGCTTACCACCGTTCATTGCGGTACCCTGGGATTTTTTGAGGGGTCCACAGGTTGGGGGTGAGCGGCGAAGCCGATCGTCACCTTGCCATAATCGTCACCTTGCCATAAT
>JAYKIB010000258.1:0-5879 GCA_035285005.1 Prochlorothrix sp. | reverse complement strand
TGTAATCCAAAGCCAATACCAACTCCTAGGGCACCCGCAAGGACCGCAAGGGATGCGAAGTTGAACCCCACCACTTGCATCAGGAAAATAAAGGCTAAGGTTCCCGTGGCATAGCTTGCAATGGTGGCGATCGCCTCACGGTTTCCCTCATCAATTCCCAGGCGAATTAAAATGTAATGCTTTAATCCCCGTTTGACCAAGCGACAGATCACAATAATGCTCAGAAGACAGAGCAGAATCTGCGCTAAAAATGAAAAAGAAATATCAGTTGTCCCAATTTGAAAGAGGGTCCGCGTGAAGAGACTAAGGAACCGGGACCAAAACAACTGGAGCAGTCCAAACATGAAGGGGAGGCGCGTGGGGGTAGGGGGACGGGGGGAGACAAGAAAAGTATGAGCGGGGTACCTCGATTAATTGGGTTGGGCGGCGAAGCCGCCCAACCCAACCCTGATTCTGACCTGGGTCATTGGGCAAGAGCTTTGATTTTTCGAGGTGCCCAGGTCAAGGTTATTGTAAAATAAGCCCTCGGGCAGGCATTGGAAAATCCCCAAAATCTGTGGGTTCGGGTGCATCTCTCGGGTGCATCTCATCTTTGGCGAGTCTAACCCCCATCCCCTAGTCCCCGTAGGCCCTTCGGGCAGGTGAAGCCAACGACTTCGCCCAGGGTGCCCCTTCTCCCAGCTTGGGAGAAGGGGAATTCAGATTAAAGCCCCTCGCCCAACGGGCACCTCAATGAATTGGGTTGGGCGGCTTCGCCGCCCAACCCAACCCTGATTCTTACGTGGGCCACTGGGCAAGAGCTTTGATTTTTCGAGGTGCCCCGACCTGGCAGATGCACCCGTGGGTTCCTGGAAACTGCTTCTCGGCCTCCTCGGCCCCTTCAAATAGTTGTGGGGTGACCGCCGCAACCCAGCACTGTTCGCAACCATACCGTACAACATGTCTACTTTTACGGCCCCAACCCTGGCAGATCGCTTAGAAACGCTGTCCTTAGAGGTGGCAATCGATCGACTGCTGCATCGCCAAACCAAGTCTTGGGGCTGTTTTCGGGTTGTGGAAGAAACCCGCACCTGCTACCGCCTTGAGGTGGATCATCTGCCGCCGCTGTCGGTGCAGATGGGGGCGGATGGCTATACCTACAAAGCCTGGTGGGGAGTCAAAGGGGCCACGGCAGTGGTGGTGCGCAAGCGCCAGCCCAAGCTGATTACACCGACCCGTCCCCAATCCCCTCCCCAATCCCGTCCCCAATCCCAATCCCCAGCCCTCCGGATCCAGTCCAGTTCGCTAGCGGGTGCTGGAGCTAGCCCCTCCGCCAATCCGAAGGCGGGCGCTAAGGCCAACGTCCCTGCCAACGCTCCTGCCAATGCCCCAACCGCGACCCCCCTCACCTACGAAATCCAGTGGCGGGCCGATGCCCGATCGACCCAAAAACAGATTGTGGTCAATGTGGTCCAAGCGATCGAAAGCCGGATTCAGCAGCTCATTGATGAGCTACCGGATGAGGGCATAAAGCCCCGTGTGGTGGTCACCCAGTTGGATTAAGGCGATCGTTCTGGAGGCTGGGGGGGAAGGGGCATCGAACTGACGTTAGAGCACCTCGATTCATTCAAACTTTCACCGCAGTATCCACCGCAGAATCAGGGTTGGGTTGCGCGGCTTCGCTGCGCAACCCAATGAATCGAGTTGCCCGTTAAACAGTTGGATCCATTGAGGTGTCCTCTAGGATTAGGGAGTGCCAAGGGTGTCTAGTCAGACCATAAAAACGACCCTAGCCCAAATTACAACTCGGATTATTGCCCGGTTCCGGGGCGAGGGGGCTAGGGGGTCACAGAATTCGACCATAGCGCGACGGGCAGAACGATCGGCTGAGCCAGTGGAAGCACCATCGGGAGCACCAGGAGCAGCACAAGCCGCAGCCCGATCGACTGGGCACCCCCTGAAGCCCATTCCTGGCTTTCAACCCCATCCGAACCCCATCTTCGATGGACCCTGGCACTGGGCCCAGCTCGGTGTCATGGCCTTGCCCTTCAGCGTCGTTCTGGGGGGAATCGCCTGGATGGTGGCCCTCGTGTGGACGACCCGCCTCTGGATCGCCCAGGCGCGGGAAAGGCTAGAGCCCACCAAGCCAGACCCGGTTCCCGGAGGTTACGCCTCCGTAGCCCAGGGTTGGGATTGGCTCGATCGAAGTTGGGGTATCCTAGCGATCGGCATGATCCTCAGTACCAGCGTTGCGGCCTATCCGGGGGAAGCCTGGGTGGGTTTAGCCAATTTCCTGCCGTGCTTCTGGTTTTTCGCTGCGGTGAGCCGTCTCGTGCAATTTCCCGAGCAGCTGCGGCAGCTTGCCCGGATTCAGGCCTACAGTGCCGTGCCCATCATTGTGATGGGTGGGTTGGCCCTGGGGGGATGGATCTCGGGACCGGTGAATTGGAGCGTGGTGGTGCAGTGGCCCCTGGAGGCCGGGGGAACGCCGCCGGGACGGATGGCGGGCGTGTTCGCCTATGCCAATGTGTTGGCCAGTTATTTGGTGGTGACCCTGGGCTTAACCCTGGGGCTAGTCGTCGAGACGTGGAAAATGCGATCGCCGCGCCAATCTAGCGCCCGATCAACCCCGATGTTCCTAATCTGGATTGCCATCCTTGGGCTCCAGGGCCTCGGGATTGTTTTGACCCATTCCCGCAATGCCTGGGGAGTGGGCCTGTTGCTGGGCCTCGTCACCGCAGCGCGACTGGGATGGTTTGGGGTGATTTGGGCCACCGGCGGAGCCGTGGCAGCGGTGCTCTGGGCCGCCTTCGGTGGCGTGGGACGAGACTTGGCGCGGGGGGTGGTGCCTCGGTTTGTGTGGGCACGGCTAAACGATGATTTGTACGGCGATCGACCCCTACCGGAGCTACGCATCACCCAATGGCAATTTGCCTGGGATCTCACCCAACAGCGTCCCTGGACCGGCTGGGGCCTGCGCAACTTTACGCCCCTCTACGAAACCGCCACAAACTTTTGGTTGGGCCATCCCCACAACTTCTTTTTGATGCTCAGTGCCGAGCTAGGCGTGCCCCTCACCGTTGGCTTTTTGGCAGTGGTGGGCTGGATTTTGGCCCAGGGCGTTGTGCGGTGGCGATCGTGGCCATGCATCCCCGCCCGCTTCGATCCCGATCGGGCCATGCTGCTCACCTACCTCCTCACCTTCGGGGGCTGTGTCGCCTTCAACTGCCTGGACATTACCCTATTTGACTACCGCATCAACCTGACCAACTGGTTACTGCTGGGGGCGATCGCCGGTGTGAGCCGGAGGGCCGGAATCGGCAAGAATCTGTAAAGCCATGTTAAGTTGATACACATTCCGATTTCGCCTCCTGCCATGGTTGCTGATCGTTTTCCAGACTTAAGCCAGGACTACTACAGTCTCCTGGGCCTGAGCCCCACGGCAAGCCCCACGGATATTCGCCAAGCCTACCGGGAGATGAGCAAGCAATATCACCCGGATACGACGGTTTTGGCCGCTGAGGTGGCGACTCGCAAGTTCCAGCAGATTCAGGATGCCTATGCCACCCTGAGCAATCCGGAGCAGCGTCGCCAGTACGATCTGTGGCGCACCTACCTCGCCAAGCGGGTGGCGGTGGCCCTTGCCGAGGCAGAACTGAAGGTGGGTACCTCTGGCCCTTCAGTGTTCTATCGTACCGATGCCCCACCAGCCGAGGCCACCAGCCCCCGATCGGCCCCAGACGTGACCCCTAGCTCTCCTGGTTCCCCTACGGAGCCCCCAGTTGCTGCGTCCACTTCAGCCGCTGCTGCCGATCCGACGACGGCCACCACAGCCCGTGCGGTGCGTCCTGGGGGGGCTTCGGTGTTTCCAGCCCATGGGCCAGGAAACGCGCCGGGAAACGCGCCGGGATATGCGCCAGGAAATAGACCCGAATCGCCCTCCGAAGGTAGGCCGGGACCCAGACCAGGAGCCCGTCCCGAGGATTATTCCGAGCCCGATCGAGATGCGGCAGAGTTCTATTCTTCGTCTGCCTACTTGGATGCGATCGATCGGCCCCTCTCGGCGGGGGAAGTGTTCGCGCTCTTTTTGTTGGGGGTGACGTTTGTGGGCTGCATTGTGTTGGCGGTGGCCTTAGGCATTGCTCGGGGAGAATTTATTGTGGGTGAGGGCTTGTAGGGTCAACGCTAAGGTCAATTACGGTCAATAAAATAATGAAAATTATCGTCATTGGCAGTGGTTTTGGGGGGCTATCCGCCGCCATTCGGCTCCAGGCCCAAGGCCACTCCGTCACCCTCCTCGACAAGCGTGATAAACCCGGGGGACGGGCCTACGTCTACCAGCAGGATGGTTTTACCTTCGACGGGGGACCGACCATCATTACCACCCCCCAAAAAATTGTCGATCTCTTCGCCGCCGCCGATCGATCCCTAGCCGGCTACCTCACCCTCACCCCCCTCGACCCGTTCTATAACATCCGTTTTGAAGACGGCTCCATTTTCCACTACAACAACAATCCAGCCCAGCTTCGGGCCCAGGTTCAGGCATTTAATCCCGCCGATGTCCAGGGCTACGAACAGTTTGCCCACAGGACGGAAGAGATTTTTAACGTGGGCTTGCCCCTCATGGAAACCAGCTTCGACTCCCTCGGAGCCCTGGTGGCCGCTGCCCCGGATATGGTACGCCTCCAGACCTATCGCTCCCTGGCGGGCTTTGTCAGCCAATACTTCCAGGATCCGCGCCTGCGTCAGGTCTTCAGCTTCCATCCGCTCCTGATTGGGGGCCATCCCTTCCGCAGTAGTGCCCTCTACGGCATGATCCATAAACTGGAGCAAGCCTTTGGCATTTGGTATGTGCAGGGGGGAACCGGTGCCCTGGTCCAGGCTCTGGTTAAACTGTTCCAAGAACTGGGTGGAATCCTGCATCTCAACCGTGAAGTGACCCAAATCGATGTGAACCCCAACACGCGCAAAGCCACAGGGGTTCAATTACGATCGGGCGACTGTTTGGAAGCAGAGACGATTATCAGTAATGGGGATGTTGCCCACACCTACTTGCAACTAGTGCCGAAAGCATTTCGACGAATCAACACCGATCGGCGGCTCCAGAACTTCCGCTACTCCATGTCCCTGTTTGTCTACTACTTCGGCACCGATCGCCAGTACCCCGACCTCGCCCACCACGAGATTCTGCTCGGTTCCCGCTATCGGCCCTGGCTCGACGACCTCTTCAACCGTAAAATTCTGCCACCGGACTTCTCCCTCTATCTCCACCGACCCACCGCCACGGATCCCAGCCTCGCCCCTCCGGGGTGTGACTGCTGGTATGTTCTCGCTCCGGTACCCAACCTGGATGGTCCCACGGACTGGCAGGAGATGGCCCAGTCCTACCGCGATCGACTGGTGCAGCACCTCGAACAGCACTATCTCCCTAACCTTTCCCAGCACATTGTCACGGAACACTGGATTGATCCGCTCCACTTCCGTGACACCCTCAACAGCCACAAGGGCAGTGCTTTTTCCATCGAACCCACCCTGTTTCAATCTGCCTGGTTCCGCCCCCATAACCACAGCGAAGATATCCCCAATCTCTACTGTGTCGGTGCTGGAACCCATCCGGGTGCGGGCCTACCGGGTACGCTCAGCTCTGGAAAAATTGTGGCGGATCTGATTGGCCGTGCTTGAGAGGCTGTTTGGGAACTGCGGCCAAGGGCCCTAGGCCCTTGCCGAATCCCCCTCACTCCCCCTTTTGGGCACCTCGATTAATCCAAATTTTCGGGTGCATCTCACTTTGGAAGTGAGTATAAGTACTTATCGGTCAAAAGTGAAAAAACGCTTCATTCCCTTAGCTCGCAAGTTGACCATTGAGATAAGCACAACGATGCTTGAGAATCTTGGGAACA
>JAYKIB010000257.1:0-2677 GCA_035285005.1 Prochlorothrix sp. | reverse complement strand
CAAGGCTCAGAAAAAAGACTTGATGCGTTTCCCCATTTCACGGGTCCAGCATTTTGACTGCTACCCCCAAACGCCTTGAATCCTTTACTGTCAATAACTCTGGCCGATCTGTCAGTCAGTCAGGCTTCGGCCCCTTTTGGCGCACTGGGGCAAAAATTCCCCACCTCAATACACCCAATTGGGCACCTCGAAAAATTCCAATTTTTGCCCAGTGATCTACGTCAGAATCAGGGTTCTGGGAGACGGCTGCGCCGCCCCCCACAATTAATCGAAGTTAATCGAAGTCCCCAATTACCATTCGCCTCCTCCCGTTGATCCCCTTGCCTCACGAACGCATGTTTATGTTTCAATCCCGTGCTCCGCACGTGCCCCTCACGCTGGCTTGGGTTTTAGCCTTGGGAATGTCCTGGCAACCCCAGGCTCAGGCCCAAGTCGGGATGCAAGCCAAGCCCTCTCAGCCCCGCGCAGTCCCCTCCGTCGCTCTCCACTCGCCAGCCTTCGCCTCAAGTTCCACAGAACAATGGCCGGGATCCCGTTTTGGCGTCCCGAGCAGTCCTAGCGGTTGTTTTTTGCCACCCCCGGAGGCAGTCGATCGATCGACCCAACCCGACCCCACATCCCAAACCCTCCCCCAAAATCTGGTGGCCTTGATGCCCAGCACCAACTTTGGGCAGACCTCCCAGGCCCACCCCACCCTGCTCTGGTATCTGCCCCGCACCACGGCCCGCTATGCCCGCTTCAGCCTCTACACCGCCGATGCCAAACTAAAACCCGAGGAGCTGCTCTATCGCAGTCGTTTTCGGCTTCAGGGACAGAATGGCATTCTGGGTTTTTCGATGCCGCCAGAGTTGGGCATCCCCCCGCTTCAAACCGAT
The DNA here is from genome assembly GCA_035285005.1 of Prochlorothrix sp. GTDB lineage: Bacteria > Cyanobacteriota > Cyanobacteriia > Prochlorotrichales > Prochlorotrichaceae > Prochlorothrix. The sequence continues at coordinate 1,802 of JAYKIB010000257.1, read as the reverse complement.
CGCGCCTATGTCTGGCAGCTTCAGGTGTATTGCGACTCTGACCAATCCACCCGGGATCCCCACGTGCTGGAGCTAACCTTTAATCCCCATGGGTCAGCCTCTTCGGCTCAACCCAGGCCGTCAACTCCGGCCTATTCGGAGGTCCAAGGCATTCTCTGGCGAGTGGACCCACCGCCCAACCCGATCGCACGTATGCAGTCGTCCTCCCTCGATCCCGTCAACCTCTATCGCGAGACGAGCCTGTGGTGGGATGCGGTTCAGCACGCCCTCACAGCATCCTGTGACCCGGGATCGGCTCAACCGCCTAGCCTACGGACCTCAGGGGATCCAGACACCCGTATCCCAAGTTCCTGGCATGCTCTGTTGGATGAGGTGCATTTGGGGATTCTGAGCCAAGCTCCAATTCTGGTGCCCTGTCCCTAACTCAGGTTTAGACGGGCAGTCACCGAGTCGCGATCGACCCGTCTAGAGGGTCCCCGCCGCATCCGTCAGGCAGATCGACACGGGAAACACCCGTGGGGAAACAGGCTAGCCCCAGGAAAAGGGCAGCAGTGCTGCCCAACCCCATGAATTGCGTTACGCTGTAGTTTTGTGAGCTGCGCGGTACAGGGCCTAACGTGTGAGCGACATGGGGCGAAGAACTCCAGACCTCATCCTGTGCCCAGCCCGCAGCCATACAGACCCGTCTGGGGAGAACCCCTCGCGATGCGAGGGGTTCACGCTTGATGCGTCACGGTTCGCGACAGGACAGCAGTTGCCCCGCTTGCGGCAAGACAACTTCCTGGACTCGATACCACTGCAAGATGCTGCCGGTCTCCCCGGTTTGATCTCACCGGTTTGATCTCCCCAGCTTGATCTCACCGCACTCCTCCATTGCCACCGCACAACCTACGGCCCCACCCCATTTCCTAACCCAAGCCCCCTAGAACGCCTAAGTCCATGACTGCAATTACCATCACTGCTGCCAACGTTGATCTCACCAATTGTGCGCGAGAACAAATCCATATTCCCCAGTCGATCCAGCCCCATGGTGCGCTGTTGGTGGCCGATCGCCAGTTGAACGTTCTCGCCACTAGCGCCAATATTGCAGATTTCTTTGGGCTACCCGCCGATGCCCTGACCGATCGGCCCCTGAGTCAGTTTTTGACCGCATCAACCCTCGATCGCATCCAAGCCTGTCTGCGGGGAGAACTGCGGGGCATTAATCCGATTCGCGTCACCCTCGCCGATCGGGAACTCAATCTCATTATCCATCGCACCCCGAACGACGAGATTATTCTGGAGCTGGAACCGATCGATCCCCAGCACAGCAGTGATTTCATCAGCTTTCATCACCTGACCTCCACCGTCGTGGATGAAATCCAAGGCAGCCCCGATCTCCAGTCTCTGACGGAGGTGATCGTTCGGAATATTCGCCAGTTAACCGGATTCGATCGGGTCATGATCTATCGGTTCGATGCCGATGGCTCCGGCTGTGTCATTGCGGAAGACAAGATCGAAACCAAGGAGAGTTTTCTCGGCCTCCATTACCCCGCGACGGATATTCCCGAACCGGCGCGGCGGCTCTATTGTTTGAACTATATTCGCCTGATTCCCAATATTGCCTACGAAGCCGTTGCCCTTCCGAACCATCCCCACACCCAAGCCCCCTTTGACCTGAGCTACTCAACCCTGCGCGGGAGCATCCCACTTTCGTTAAAATAGGTTAAGGGGTAAGAATAGAAGGGTCGCCCTGAGGAGAGAGCCATGACCCCCGAAGACCAAGCCAGACTGAAAGCTTGCACTGCTGAGATCGCCGAGAT
>JAYKIB010000256.1:0-4827 GCA_035285005.1 Prochlorothrix sp. | reverse complement strand
CCAGTGGGAGAAAATAGCCAGATCATTGGTCTACTGAGGTATTCGCCGATCCACCACTGGCTTGATAGGCTTCAAGCCTTCAGATTCACTCTCAGCCTGTTTTCTCGAAAGTGGGATGCTCCCAACTCATTAGCCTTCTCGATGTCTGCCTTCTTGGCCTCAATATCCTGGGACAACAGCCGTAGTTCTTCTTCCTGGTCATTCACAAAGTTATAGGTCTTCTTATAGTCCTTCTCCAGGTCCTGGACGAGGCTCTCCAACTCGTTGAGCCGCATTGCCTCCAGCCTTGCCATATCAATTTGCTGGGCAACGGTGGGATCCATACCGCCCATCGCACAATTCAGTTGTTGATGTAACGTTTCCTGGGTCGTAATCTGATCCTGCAGAGTTTGGGCATGGGCCTGGTAACTCTGGAGCAAGGTTTGGAGCGACTCTAACCCGGCCTTGGCACGCTCTAGCTTGGCCTGTTCCCCTTGCCAACTGTGCCAGCGATCGGCCACGGTTTGGGCCAGTTGGTCCACACTATCTTGGTTTTGGGTCGCCGTCGTCTGGTGCTGTTCCCACTGCTCCCAATGTTCCGCCACGATTGCTTTTTGGTGTCCCAAAGACGTTAGCGCATGGTGCAACTGGCCCCGCACCTCTTCGCCGGACACCACAGCTTCCGACAATCGCCCCAGGCGATCCTGGAGCTGGCTCAACTGCTCCGCACTCAATCCCGCATTACCCGCCGCATTTTCCAGCCGACGGTTCAAATCATCCTGCTCCGATCGTAGTTGTTCCCAAGCCCGCTTCAGTTCTTGGTCCCGATTGTCCAGCTCCGTGCGCAGACGCTGGGCCTCCTCCCGTAGCGTTAAGGCCTCCTGCTTATCCTTCTCCAGGCTCGCCATTTCGCTCTCAAGCTGCTGCATTTGGTCTCGGCGCGACTCCATTTCCATCTCACGCCGATTCAGCTCCTGACTTTGATACGTCAGGGACTGCTTCCACTGCTCAACTTCCTCCTCCTGATCCTTGAGACGATCCTGGAACCGGGAAATATTTTGGAGGCTATTCAGAATCGTACGGGTTGATTCCTTGACCCGTTGCACCTTACCGGACTTGTCACTGACGTCTACCAAAACCAAGGTTCCTGGCCCAAAGTCCCCCACTTGATCGGAGTTCAGCACATCACCATTGGCCAGCACCTGCCAACGATCCTCCGATCGCTGCTGGGCTAACAGCTTCAGGCCCACCGCCTTACTGGAACTCAAAAGACCACCTGATTTTTTCTGTACTTCTGCTAGATAAAGCACGCCAGTTGTCCTCTTCCTCAATACCAAATCGATCGGTTCCCAGATAGCGCTGTGCGCTCCGTGGTGTGGTGCCAAGACTGTCAATGCCTAGACTGTAGTCCTCGACATTAGCTCTTGACAATACCAGAAACTGACCCCTTGGGCAGTTTCAATTAATAGTATCCCCGGAAGTCCTGAGCCAAGGTCAACGCAGCTGATTCGTAGGCTCTACAGACAACCAGACGACTCGACTTAACCGGTGCACCCCAAGACTACCGACTCACCCACTGATTGCTCTGGCAACGGTCAAGTTTCTCACCGCAAGCCTGGAGAATTGAAGTCCCGCTGCATTGAACCGCTACGGGGGGCTCACGCTTCGACACGTCACACACGCCACAGCAGGCCAGTCCGTTGCCCTAATCCTAACCAGGGTTTCTCAAGTCTATCAAGAATCCCGGGTCATCTTGGAAAATCTACGGTGTCGTCAGCATCAGCGTCACTCACATCAGCATCACCCACACCAATATCGTCCGCCTGACTGAACCGATCTCTTGAGACCCTCGGGCACCTCGAAAAATCCAATTTCTGAATCCTGTGACCCCTGCAAGGGCCAGGTCAAAACCGATCGGCTGCCCAAACACCAGGTCTAGGACAAGTCCCACCGAGCCGAGGGCTACACTTTGGCACGCCACAACGGACCGAGCTGTTACCCAAGGTTCCAGTCCACCTGGCCAATGGACAGAATCTCCTACGCAATAGGGCTCCCATCTTGGGGCTTCTTGTTCTGGATGGGAAACTCGGGTAAACTCCAGGTTAACCAGAACTTTGCAAGCTTCAGTAGGACACCTTGACAAAGTAGGACACATCGACAACTCCCAAGCTGATGTGGGGTGGCTAACGCACCGAGCCGAGGTGTAGGGGGGTCGCGAAACTGCGCCCGCCGATAACTCGCAGCCCCAGTCGATCGAACCTGTCAAGCCCAGTCATCAGTCTAGTCATCGCTCCGTTTCGGTAGCCGCCCCGTTGCCCAGGACAAGTTTGAATCGTGGCACTCCTGATATTTTGATAGGGGCGATAAATCCGCCCCCGCCGCAGCATTTCAATCAACAGCATTTCAACCAACTGAGATTAGTCACAACACAGTTCATTGACACTGAGTTAGGGAGTAGAGGCAGTACGGTATGCAGGGTCACCTTCATGAAATTGATATTCGCAGCATCCTGCAACTGGTGGAGATTGGCCAGCGCACCGGAGAACTGTTCATTGAAACCTACAGTCCCCCCCCCAATAGCGGCGGGCGCAGCGATCGATCGAACAAGTCCAGTCCCCCCACCCCTACCTATGCTTGGTTTGTCTTTTTCCTAAACGGGCAAATTATCCACGCCACCCAGATGCAGAGCGGCATCGAGCGTCTCCAGGATCATCTCCAGCGCTACCACCTCCAAGTGGATGGAGATTGGTTCTCCCAAGCTCCCTTTTCCACCTTCCATGCCCCCGAATACGGCTATCTCTGGGCCTTACTCGAAAATGGTCTCCTCACCCCTGCCCAAGGCCGTAGCATCATTCGGAGTCTCACCTCCGAGACGCTCTTTGATCTGCTCGGGCTGCACCAAGGCACCTTTGTCTTTGAGATGGGCTCCCCCCTCGCCCCTCAACTTGGCACCTTGGAGATTAGCCCCCTGATCTCTAAGGTGATGAAGCAAATCCAGGAATGGAAACAATTCCATCCCCTGATCCAGTCCCCCGAACAACACCTTGCCCTAGGGGACTTGAGTCGCCTGCCTCCCCCCCCGGATGACCCCGATCCCGTCACCGAGGCTCTCCCGACCCTCGCCGAGCAGTGGGCCAACGGCACCCAGTCGCTACGACGTATTGCCCGCTACCTCAACGAGGATGTTTTGGTGGTAGCCCGTGCCCTCTACCCCGCAGTTCAGGCCGGAGCCTTCCATGTCCTCCCGCTGGATGCAAGCCCAATCTCAGCCCCCGCGACTCTGTTAACCCAGGTCCTGGACGATCGCCCCCCCCGGATTGTCTGCATTGACGACAGTGCCCCCCTGCGCAAAACCGTGGAAAGCCAACTCGACCACTGGGGCTACGAGGTAACCGGCCTTGGCAATCCCCTCAAGGCCCTGAGTTTGCTGTTTGACCTCAAACCCGACTTAATTCTCTGTGATATTGCCATGCCCACCTTGAACGGGTATGAGCTGTGTGGCATGTTGCGCCAGTCCACCGCCTTCCGCCAAGTGCCCATCGTGATGCTCACGGGGAAAGAAGGGTTCACCGATCGGGTTCTGGCCCGCATGGTGGGCGCTACAGACTACCTCACCAAACCCTTTGGTCCCCAGGAACTGATGATGCTTGTGGAAAAATATGTGGGACCCGGACGGGTCGATCGCTACGAACCGGACACGTTACTTCAGGCTGATCTCAAAGAACAGCTAGGCCAATAATAGGGTCGCAGGCTCAGTACCGGACAAAAAAGTGATCAGAATGGCCCTAAACCCTTACAGGGTAGGCATTTGAGTCTGATCGTCTGAAACCCTTGTATGGTAGGCGTTTCCAAAGTTTTGTCCGGTACAGAGGGTCGCAGGATATAGCCTGGGTGGTACCCGGGGAGCATCTCCGGGCTATCACGCGGGCGATCGGAAGGGGGAGCTGTTCACAGCTTCTCCGTCCCAATCGGAAGTTTTAGCAGTCAGGGCTACCGTTTCTGGGAATGAAGTGCTAGGCTTCAGACAACTTCAAGGTCAGGACTGTGGCGAACGGCTGTACTGACCGCCACACTGCACTAAGTGACCCAGCATTGAGTGACCCACCGGTCCCTCCTATTGAGTCGTTCCACCGGTCCTCAATCCACCTGTCTTCACGCTACTAGTCCCCCACTTGCAAAGGATGAACTGTGCCCTATTCTGGGAGAAGCACTTTCAGAGACCATTGCAGCAACCTAGGGGCTAAACACGTTGCTGATGTCTTGACAGTCTTATAGTAAACATGGGAGAAGCATGTTGTCTTCAGTCTCTAGGTTGCCCGAGGGACCAGACGTTCAGCAGACGTTGGACGGAAGTTCGATCGCAGCTATCCTAGGGATCCCAATCCCGCCAGGGTGCCATTCTTATTCCCAACGTCCGCACGCCAGGGGCTTTGCGGGAGCAAGAAACTGATTTATAGGGCAAGAGGCCATGGAATTTCCCCGGTCTCGCGTGCCAATCCTGTCTATGCTATTTGGGTGTTCAGAGGTCAGTCACAATGAGTACAGTGTTGGTTGTGGAGGACAGTCCAACCCAACGGGAAATGATTAGCGATTTACTGCGCGGAAGCGGACTGGATGTCGCCATTGCCACCGATGGGGTTGAAGCCATCGAACAGATCGAAAGTAACTGTCCTGACTTAGTGGTACTAGATATTGTTATGCCCCGGATGAATGGCTACGAAGCTTAGTGGTGCAGAAAAGTCGTCAAAGTGAGACTAGGCAGGGGTTTAAGCCGTTTGAGAGCCTTTGGGTTTTTGGGGTGGGAACACTGTAACTCTGGAGAATTCAACTCGGTCTCGGAGATATCGT
>JAYKIB010000255.1:0-5659 GCA_035285005.1 Prochlorothrix sp. | reverse complement strand
CGACACAACCATGAAGCGGCGAGTTATCGCGGTTCCCTCACGTTGAGGCAAGACCATAGGGTTGACGATCGCGATCGAGACCCAACACCAATACCCCCAACGGCGGTAAACATAAATCTAAAGAATAGGGCTGACCATGGAACGACCACTCCTCCGCCCATTTTCCGCCTAAATTCCCCATATTGCTTCCCCCATATTCCCGTGCATCACTATTAAAGCGCTCGGCATAAAAACCAAACTCCGGCACCCCAATGCGGTAGTGAGAATGGGGTTGAGGCGTGAAGTTACAAACGACCACCACGAAGTCAGCGGGGTTAGCGCCTCGCCGTAAAAACGAAATGACACTGTGGCGATTATCACTACAATCAATCCAATCAAAACCCGCTTCCTGGAAGTCCTGGGAGTATAGAGCTGGGTGTTGGCAATAGAGGGAATTGAGATCTTGAATAAAGCGGTGAAACTGTTGATGTGGGGGTTGTTCCAAAAGATTCCAGCTCAGTGCCCCCCACACATTCCACTCGTCCCACTGCCCCAATTCCAAACCCATAAACGTCGTTTTCTTACCGGGATGGGCATACAGGAAACTACATAAACAGCGGAGGTTTGCAAACTTCTGCCATTCATCTCCAGACATCCGGCTTAGGATTGATCCCTGTCCCCGCACCACATCATCATGGGATAACACCAACATAAAGTTCTCACTGTGGTGATACCACATGGGAAAGGTCACATTATTGTGGTGAAACTGGCGCAGGCGGGCTTCCATGTTGAAATAGTCCAACACATCGTGGCTCCAGCCCAAGTTCCACTTCAAATTAAAGCCCAACCCCCCCACATAGGTGGGCCAAGAGACCATAGGCCAGTCGGTCGATTCTTCCGCGATCGAGAGAATACCTGGAAAATAATTAAAGAGCGTGTGATTGAGCTGGCGTAAAAACTCTGCGGCCTCAATATTTTCTCGACCCCCATAGGCATTCGGCAGCCACTCCCCCGCCTTACGCCCATAGTCCAAATACAACATGGAGGCCACCGCATCCACTCGGATCCCGTCCACATGGTATTTGTCTAGCCAAAACAGGGCATTTGCAATCAAAAAGTTGCGAACTTGGGGTTTGTCATAGTCAAAAACAAAGGTGCCCCACTCCGGCTGTTCGCCCTTACGTGGATCCCCATACTCATAGAGGGCTGTGCCATCAAACTGACCCAAACCGTGCTCATCCCGGGAAAAATGCCCCGGCACCCAGTCTAGAATGACCCCCAGCCCCTGCTGGTGACACTGATCGATGAAATACATCAATCCAGCCGGATCACCAAAGCGGGAGGTGGGCGCATAGTACCCCGTCACTTGATAGCCCCAGGAACCGTCAAAGGGATGCTCGGCGAGGGGCATTAGCTCGATGTGGGTATAGCCCAAATCCCGCACATAGGGAATCAGACGCTGGGCCAGTTCCCGATAGGTCAAAAAGCGATGTCGGGGCTGATAACCAGAGATAGGGACGGGTTGGAAGTCGGACGGGTTAGGGAATCCCGTGACCTGGGGCGGCAAATCGGGTAAGGCATCGGTGGCATGGTGGAGCCAAGACCCCAGGTGCACCTCATAGATGGCGATCGGTTGGGCCAGAGGATCCCGATTGCGGCGTTGATGTAACCAGTCCTGATCCTGCCACTCGTAGGTATCCAGATTCGTGACGATCGAGGCCGTGCGGGGCCTCACTTCTTGGTAGAACCCTACGGGGTCCGCCTTTTTGTAGATTTGGCCCTGGGCGGTTTGGATTTCATATTGGTATCGATCGCCCGCTTTACACCCCGGAATAAAGAGTTCCCAGATACCGCTCTCCGTCGGCTGCATTTGGTGTAATCGTCCCTGCCACTGGTTAAAGCTGCCAATTACAGATACCCCCTGGGCTGCGGGTGCCCAAACCGCAAAATACACCCCAGCTACTCCCTCTAGGGTGATGGGATGGGCGCCCAATTTTTCGTAGAGGCGATGGTGGTGCCCTTCCTGAAACAGATGGCGATCGAAGTCAGTAATTTGGGGTGACGGAAAGCTGTAGGGGTCGTAGACCACGCGCTGTTGGCCATCTCCCAAATCCAGCCGGAGTTGATAATGGGCAGGGGGCTGTTCGGTAAAAACCCCCTCAAAAAAATGGGGATGGTGGCAACATTTGAGGGGATATTCCTGACGCTGCTCGGGATAGCGAACCCAAACTGCTGCAATCCCAGGCGCGTAGGTGCGAATCACCCAGCCTGACTCCCCTGCTTCGGTTTTGATGGGATGACAGCCCAGTACAGCAAACAGATTGGGATGCTGGTTCTGTACGATCTGTTCCACTTGATCCGGGGTGAGGCTAGGGGACATCGCATCCATCCTGAAACAGTTTTAATCTTTGAACCGATCCCAACGGCAAGCGCCCAGTTATGGAGGAGTTGTCTAGGGGCTGTCATCATTTCATCCTGAAATCCCTCTCAGAATCAGGGACGCAGCCCCTCGCGCATTCAACTGGTGTGGGCATATAACTCTGATCTCGCCAGATTTCCACAGTGACTTGATGATATGCCCTGGGAAACCTCCCCGCTGTCGGGGAAATTCCCAGCCCTGATTGGCTGACAAACCTGGATCAGGACGTAAACGGTCCCCAATCATTGGGATTTTTGAAGCGGCCCTGTAGGCTAATACAGGAGTAATAGTAGCCCGTGATGGAGATCTGACCCCATGCCACTGATTAAAGTTCAAACTTCCCTAGCAGCCCCTGAAGCCAATGCAACGGAAATGCTCCTCAAACGACTGTCCTCAAGCTTGGCCCAACACCTCGGTAAGCCCGAGTCCTATGTGATGACCGCCCTAGAGTCGGGTATTCCCATGACATTTGCGGGAACCACAGATCCAGTCTGCTATGTGGAAATCAAAAATGTCGGCAGTATGAGTTCCCAGCAAACCAAAACCATGAGCCAGGACTTTTGCCAATATATTAGCGATACCCTTGGGGTTGATCGCAATCGCATTTATATTGAGTTTGCCGATGCCCAGGGTTACCTCTGGGGCTGGGATGGCTGCACGTTCGGATAGAGTGCATTTTGCACTGTTTCCCCCCATGGTCTTAGTCCCACGGAGGGGGGTCATGCCCTGGGCACCTGAAACCCCAAAATACTGACACTGACAGTTGCTCTACCCTAGGCCTATACGTTTGAAGCGCGGCCCCACTGCTGTGGAGCTTGGGCTGCGACGGTCTTCGATCGAGTGAACTGAAAAACTGAAAAATACCTCAGTTCATGGGGCTGGGCAGCGAATTTGCCCCGCTTAACCCTGCCCCTTGGGTAGGTCACAAAACGTAACTGGGTTGGAAGGCACAGCCTCCCAACCCAATCAATTGAGGGAAGTATCGGAGCTCCCCCCGCGCTCAAACCTTAGCGTGGTGTCGAGTCAAAAGTGATGCAATCGAACTCAGGCGATCCTAAAGTTTAACTTCAATATCAACACCCGAAGGCAAATCGAGTTTCATCAGCGCATCGATCGTCTTGGACGAAGGCTTATAAATGTCAATGATACGGCGGTGGGTTCGACGCTCAAAGTGCTCGCGGGAATCTTTGTCAGTGTGGGGCGATCGCAGCACACAGTAAATCTTACGCTTCGTGGGGAGGGGAATAGGACCAACGGCCATGGCATTGGTGCGGTTCGCGGTGCCGACAATCCGCTCGCAGGAGGTGTCGAGCAGGCGACGATCGAAGGCTTGAAGGCGGATGCGGATTTTTTGCTGCTGGAGGGTAGCCATAGTGGGGCGAGTTAGGGGATTCAGTTGACAAGGTTCGGATGAACAAGGAGTGAGGCGTGTCCCAGGACAAACCATAGGAACACCTCAGCTCACAAAATAGGACAGCAGGGTTACCCTGTCCTATCCTGATTAGGGTAAGGGAACTAGGACGAAACGGGACAGAGTTCGAGAGGCCCAGATCTAGGGGATAAAAAGGGGGCGCAGGCCCCCTTTAGCAATATTCAGGCTCAGCCTAAATTATTGAAGGATCTTGGACACAACACCGGCCCCTATCGTGCGGCCACCCTCACGGATCGCAAAACGCATCCCTTGCTCAATAGCAATGGGGTTGATCAGTTCCACGGTCATCTTGATCCGGTCACCGGGCATCACCATTTCCACGTCGTCTCCTTCGTCAGAGGTGAAGGCCGCAATCGTGCCGGTCACATCCGTGGTCCGCACATAGAATTGGGGCTTATAGCCAGAGAAGAATGGCGTGTGACGGCCCCCTTCTTCCTTCTTCAGCACATATACCTCAGACTCAAACTTGGTGTGGGGCGTAATTGAACCCGACTTAGCCAAGACCATGCCGCGTTCCAGATCCGTCTTCTGCATACCGCGCAGGAGGATCCCGACATTGTCCCCGGCCATCCCTTCATCCAACAGCTTCCGGAACATTTCCACGCCGGTGACCGTGGACTTACGGGTCTCTTTAATCCCGACAACTTCCACTTCCTCGCCGACCTTGACCTTACCGCGCTCGATTCGGCCTGTTGCCACCGTTCCACGACCGGTAATCGAGAACACGTCCTCGATCGCCATCAGGAAGGGCTTATCCACTTCCCGCTCGGGAGCCGGGATGTACTTATCCACTTCAGCCATCAGATCCAGGATCTTTTGCTTGAAGTCGCCATCTCCCTCTAGGGCCTTGAGGGCGGAACCCGACACGATGGGAATATCATCACCGGGGAAGTCGTACTCACTGAGGAGTTCCCGCACTTCCAGCTCCACCAACTCGAGCAGTTCTTCGTCATCCACCATGTCCTGCTTGTTCAGGAAGACCACGATGTTAGGCACACCCACCTGCTTTGCCAGCAGGATGTGCTCACGGGTCTGGGGCATGGGACCATCTGCTGCGGACACCACCAGAATGGCACCGTCCATTTGAGCCGCCCCCGTGATCATGTTCTTCACGTAGTCAGCGTGACCGGGGCAGTCCACGTGAGCATAGTGACGATTTTCGGTCTCGTATTCCACGTGGGCGGTATTGATGGTAATCCCCCGGGCCTTCTCCTCAGGAGCTGCATCAATATCTTCATAGTTTTGAGCCGTGGCTCCACCGCTTTCCGCCAGGATGGTGGTAATTGCCGCAGTCAGCGTGGTTTTACCGTGGTCAACGTGGCCAATGGTACCAATGTTGACGTGGGGTTTATTGCGTTCAAATTTTTCGCGTGCCATTTACGTGTATCCCTTTGTACTGATTAGACATTTCCGGAAACGAAGGCAAAAAGTAGCGAGTTGCTACCTTATGACCTGGCTCTGGCCAAGACGGGGGTGTGGGTCATGGCGGAACCGCATTGACCACTGTCTGTCCAGCAATGCCTAGTAGGCGTTCCCTTTGCTTTTAGCAATGATGGCCTCTGCAACATTTCGAGGAACTTCTCCATAGTGGCTGAATTCCATCGAGAATATGCCGCGACCCTGGGTCATGGATCGAATATCGGTGGCATACCCAAACATTTCAGCCAGAGGTACCTTGGCGGTCACCTTAGAAATGTTGTCTTCGGTGACTTGCCCCTCGATTTGACCCCGACGGGAGATCAGATCTCCCATGATACCACCCATGAAGTCTTCAGGAACTTCGACTTCAACCTTCATCGTCGGCTCTAAAAGAACCGGAGAAGCTTTCA
>JAYKIB010000254.1:0-6375 GCA_035285005.1 Prochlorothrix sp. | reverse complement strand
GACCCTGTGCTATTCCAAGTCCGTAGAGATGCTGAAACACTCAGTTCGTCTGCTACTTCACTACCTCAAGTTCGGTGAGGTGCCCATTCCGAGGTCAGCTCATACTTAAATTCAGCAACGCCCGATTTATTGGATGGGACGGCAAAGCTGCCCAACCCAATGAATCGCGGTGCCCTTCATCAACTCATTCTCATCTCCCCGTTCTATGACCCTGATTATCGCAGGGGAACGCAGTGGCGTTGGCAAAACCACCGTGACCCTCGCTCTCCTCTCTGCTCTCTGCCGGAGCGATCGATTCCGACCCGATCCCGCCGCAGTTCCGCCCCTAGTCCAGTCCTTTAAGGTGGGACCAGACTACATCGATCCCATGTTCCACCGTCATGTGACCGGACAGCCCTGCCGTAACCTCGATCCGGTTCTGACGAGTGAAGAGTATGTGCGGTCCTGCTTTCAGTACCACAGCCAGCGGGCTGATTATGTGGTGGTTGAGGGGGTAATGGGTCTGTTTGATGGCGTGGAGACACCGCCGCCCCCAGAGGCTGAAAGTGGCTGGATGGCCCACCAACGTCGATCGCACATCCCAGACTACGGCAGTACGGCCCATATCGCCCACTTGCTCAATATTCCAGTTATTCTGGTCCTGGACTGCAGTCACCTGTCTGGATCGATCGCAGCCATTGTTCAGGGCTACCGCACCTTTGACCCCCAAATTTACCTGGCCGGGGTTGTCCTCAATCGGGTGGGGAGCGATCGGCATCTGCGCCTACTGACCCAAGCCCTAGAAGCAATTCAGGTGCCAGTTTTGGGAGTTTTACGTCGTCAGAGTGATATTTCGATTCCCGATCGCCACCTGGGTCTTGTTCCTGCTGGAGAACTCACGAATTTAGACCAGGTGCTCGATCGCCTCATGGTGCTTGGCGAAACCTGCTTCGACTGGGACAAGCTCCAACCGCTGCTCACGCCCCAACAGTCCCTCAGTTGCCCGCTTCCGCCTCCGGCCTCGCCCCTATCCACGGCTCCGGAAGCTCCCCCAAAAATTGCCATTGCCCAGGACCAGGCGTTTAACTTCTACTACGCCGACAACCTCGATCTACTGGCTCAGGCCGGCGCACTGCTGGTTCCCTGGAGTCCCCTGGCCGGTGAGCCTCTCCCGCCTGAAGTTCAGGGCCTGTACCTCGGGGGAGGATTCCCGGAATTGTTTGCGGCTACCCTTGCGGCTCAGCCCGAGCAACTTCAGCAGCTCAAATCCCTTATTCTTCAGGGATTACCCACCTATGCGGAGTGTGGTGGCCTCATGTACCTCTGCGAACGCCTCATTGACTTTGAGGGGGTAACCCATCGGTTACTGGGGATTATTCCCGGCCAGGTCACCCTAGAGCGACGACTGACCCTGGGCTACCGACGGGCGATCGCCCTGGGAGACAGTCCTTTGATCCACCACGGGGAGACGGTTTGGGGCCATGAGTTTCATCGATCGCGTCTGTCGTGGTCCCCTCACGATCGAGCTGCCGGTGCTGAGGGGGGTCCCGCTGCACTGGACGATCGGGATCTGTTCCGCATTCAGTCCTTGGGTGACCTCGCCCAAGTCGATCGGCCTATTACCCCCAGTTATCTTGAGGGCTGGCATCTGCCCCATCTCCACGCTTCCTATGTCCATCTCCACTGGGGCGCCAAACCGGAGCTGGCCGATCGGTTTGTTGCAGCTTGCCGCCAATTTAAGAGAAAATCCCTCGATTCATTGGGGGGCTAATCAGGGGGATCGCGCTGCGATGACATAGAACTGCGATGACACCGATAAAGATGGAACGTTTTGACGGGAGTTTTGGCCTGAGTGTGGAGGGGAGATGGATGGAGCAACTCGATGGGTTTTTGAACTTAGCCAAGCCAGCCGGGATGACTTCCCATGACTGTGTGGCAAGGGTGCGCTGGCTTCTGAAGCAGGCGCTAAAAGATGCTGCTAGTCAGGCTCAGATCCTGGATTCTGCGACTACAGACCCGCAGCCTCGCCAATCGACGGGAAAATCAGGGAAAATCAAACCACCTAAGGTGGGCCATGGGGGGACTCTGGACCCGGCTGCGATCGGGGTTTTGCCGATCGCCATTGGCCGAGCCACTCGCCTCTTGCAGTATCTCCCCGGCACCAAAGCCTATCGCGGCACCGTGCGCTTTGGTCTCACCACCCGCACCGATGATCTAGACGGCGACATTCTGACCCAGGAGCCCGCTTCCCATCTGACCCTAGACCAGATCCAACCCCATTTAGATCAGTTCCTGGGCAAAATTGAGCAGATTCCACCCCAATACAGTGCAATCCAGGTGGATGGTAAGCGTCTTTACGATTTAGCCCGTAGGGATCAACTGGAGCAGGTGGAGGTGCCCCGTCGCCATGTGGAGGTTTACCGCCTGGAGGTGGTGGAGTGGCGATCGGGTGAGTATCCCGAGCTTGTGCTGGAGATTGTCTGTGGGGCGGGTACCTATATTCGATCGATCGCCCGCGATTTAGGCCAAATATTAGGTGTGGGGGCCACTTTAGCTGCCTTAACACGGACTCAAAGCGCAGGTCTACCTTTGACTGGGAGTTTGGACCTGGATACGATCGCCACTCAAGTTCAGCAGCACACCTTAGCCCTGCTTCCCCCAGCCCAACTGCTCTCCCATCTTCCCCGTGTACAACTTCAACCGGCCCAAGCCCAGGATTGGAACCAAGGCAAACGACTTGCTTGGGAGGCGGTGGTCGCCCCTTTAGAGCCCGCCCCTTTAGAGCCCGCCCCTCCATCGATGTCCCCTGGACAGCTTGCGAGCATGCAGGAGAGTGACAATAGACCAAGCCAGGGATATCTTGACACTCTGCAAGAGAAAGCAATTTTACAAGTCAATACCCTGCAGTCAGAGGATATAGTCCGACCAGGGAATAGGGTACAGCCAGACACGCTACTGTTAGAAGACACTCCCCTTCGTGTCGAAACCGCAACCGGTCAATTTTTGGGGGTTGGCACCTATCGACTAGGGGCCTACGGCTACTGTCTGCAGCCGAAGGTGGTTTGGGGAGAGTCTTAGGGACGCGGGACGGCGTGGGATTACGGTGAGAGTTCTGGACCACCGGTTAGGCGCTCGGGGGGTGCCATGCCCGCTTGAAGCAGGGGGCTGGACTGCCCCCATGGGGCCAAGGATGGGGCCAGGGGTAGGATTTCCACAACTTCGTAGGAGCGCGACTGTTCCAGGTTGGGGAATTGACCCACCTTGCAGAGCCGATCGATCGGGGCAGAATTTCATAAAGTCTTTAACCCTCGGCCATTGACCGATATATTTTTTAAAGATCCGTATCGATCGGGATAGCAATCCCATTGACTCTGGTTCTGGGCACCTCGACTAACTGTGGCAGGCGGCTTTGCCGCCTGCCACAACCCTGATTCTGCCGTGGGCACTGCGGTCGAAATTTTAATTTTTCGAGGTACCCTTCTGTTTCAAATGAATGAATAAATCCTCGACTGGGCAAAACCGTGAAAGCAATTACCCTCCTTGGTTCCACCGGATCCATCGGCACCCAAACCCTGGATATTGTGCAGCAGTACCCGGACCAGTTCCGGCTGGTGGGCATGGCCGCAAGGCGCAATGTGGAGTTGGTGGCGCAGCAAATTCGCCAATTTCAGCCGGAAATTGTGGCGTTAGCCGATGCTAGCCGCCTTCCGGACCTCAAGGCTGCGATCGCTGACCTTCCAACCCAGCCCCAACTCTTGGCTGGACAGGAGGGGGTTGTGGAAGTGGCCCGCTATGGAGATGCGGAGGCCATCGTGACTGGCATTGTGGGCTGCGCGGGATTGTTGCCGACGATCGCCGCGATCGAAGCAGGGAAGGACATTGCCCTGGCCAATAAGGAAACCCTGATTGCGGGGGGGCCTGTGGTTTTGCCGCTGATCCAAAAACACGGCATTAAGCTCACGCCCGCCGACTCCGAGCACTCAGCCATTTTCCAGTGTCTTCAGGGACTGACGAAGGAAAAGTCCTTTAAGGTGGGTCAGCCCATGGCGGGCCTGCGGCGGATTCTGCTCACCGCATCCGGGGGGGCGTTCCGGGATTGGCCGGTGGAAAAGCTAGCGGAGGTCAAGGTGGAAGATGCCATCAAGCACCCCAACTGGAGTATGGGCCGCAAAATTACGGTGGACTCCGCCACCTTGATGAATAAGGGCCTGGAGGTAATCGAAGCGCACTATCTCTTTGGTCTTGACTACGATCACATCGATATTGTCATCCATCCCCAAAGTATTATTCACTCCCTGATTGAAGTGGCGGACACCTCGATGCTGGCCCAACTGGGCTGGCCTGATATGCGCCTGCCCCTCCTCTATGCCCTCTCCTGGCCGGAACGCTTGACGACCGATTGGGAGCCGTTGGATTTGGTTAAGGCGGGTGATCTCACCTTCCGGGAGCCGGATCATGCCAAGTATCCCTGTATGGGGCTGGCCTATGCTGCGGGTCGAGCCGGTGGCTCCATGACGGCGGTGCTGAATGCGGCGAATGAGCAGGCAGTGGCGCTGTTCCTAGAGGAGAAGATTGGGTTCTTGGATATTCCCAAGGTGATTGAAAAAACCTGCGATCGTCATCGGGCGGACAATAACAAAAGTCCCAGTTTGGACGATATTTTAGCGGCAGACCACTGGGCACGATCGGAGGTCACACGCCTGAGTACCGATCTCGATCGGGAACCCGTTCTGGTCGCTTAATGCTCAATCAGAGTTAGGGGGAAGTCGGCAGGGAGTTCGTAGACCTGCGTAAAGATTGCTTCCACAAGGCTGGCGGCTTCCTCAACCGATCGACACTCGACGTTGAAAGAAAATTGCTGTCCCACCACTTGGCCCTCCGGCCGATCGAACAAATCCTGTTCCCCCCCGACGATCCCCCAAGATTGAAAGACCTGTGCTGCTCGATAAAACTCCAGTTCAGAGAGAGCCTGGGAGGGTAAATCCAGACAGAGACGTTCCGTTACCGAGCCCGAGAATTGGACAAATTTTCGGGTTTCTGAATGTTCAATGATGACGAAAGCATCCGGATTCGTGCGGGTGAGGAGAGCTGAGAGCGCACGGGTGATTTTGGTGTAATTATCCATCTTCCAAAAGCTTGAACTTTGACCGCAGTGCCTAGGACAGACTCAGGGTTGAGTGGGGCGGCGGAGCCGCCCCACTCAATGAAGCGAGGTACCCTATGGATTTCCCCTAAAACGCAAAAAGCGTCTCCCCTAGGGGAGACGCTTTTTCTATGGATTAAGTCGGTGCAGTAATCACACCCAACTCACTCTCTCAACTTAACCGATGAGCTCAGGAGCCTTCACAGCAGCCAGGTCCAGAGGGAAGTTGTGAGCGTTACGCTCGTGCATCACTTCAAATCCGAGGTTCGCACGGTTCAAAATGTCCGCCCAGGTGTTAATCACACGACCCTGGCTGTCCAACACAGACTGGTTGAAGTTGAAACCATTCAGGTTGAAGGCCATGGTGGAGATACCCAAGGAGGTAAACCAGATGCCGACAACGGGCCATGCAGCCAGGAAGAAGTGCAGCGCACGGCTGTTGTTGAAGCTGGCGTATTGAAAAATCAGACGACCGAAGTAACCGTGGGCTGCCACGATGTTGTAGGTCTCTTCCTCTTGGCCAAACTTGTAACCGTAGTTCTGGGACTCGTTCTCAGAGGTCTCACGAACCAAGGAGCTGGTCACCAAGGAACCGTGCATTGCGGAGAACAAGCTTCCACCGAACACACCGGCAACTCCCAGCATGTGGAAGGGGTGCATCAGGATGTTGTGCTCTGCTTGGAACACGAACATGAAGTTGAAGGTACCGCTGATTCCCAGGGGCATTCCATCGGAGAAGGAACCTTGGCCCAAGGGGTAGATCAGGAACACTGCGGTCGCAGCTGCCACGGGAGCGGAGTATGCAACACAGATCCAAGGACGCATGCCCAGACGGTAGGACAGTTCCCACTCACGACCCATGTAGCAAAACACACCGATCAGGAAGTGGAAGACAACGAGCTGGTAAGGACCACCGTTGTACAGCCACTCATCCATGGATGCAGCTTCCCAAATCGGGTAGAAGTGCAAGCCAATGGCGTTGGAAGAAGGCACAACAGCACCGGAGATGATGTTGTTACCGTAGAGCAGAGAGCCGGCAACGGGCTCACGAATGCCGTCGATGTCCACGGGGGGAGCAGCGATGAAGGCAATGATGAAGCAGATGGTGGCAGTCAGCAGGGTGGGGATCATCAGAACGCCGAACCAGCCGATGTACAGGCGGTTCTCGGTGCTGGCGATCCACTGGCAAAACTGCTCCCACGCGTTGGCGCTCTCGCGCTGACGAAGTGCGGTTGTCATTGGTATTTATGATT
>JAYKIB010000253.1:0-5338 GCA_035285005.1 Prochlorothrix sp. | reverse complement strand
GGCGGGGAGGGTTCGATCGAGCCAAGTTTGGGCAACTTCAGCACTGAGGGGTTTGGAAAATAGATATCCCTGGCCATAGTCGCAGGACCACTGTTGGAGGAGCGCCACTTGCTCCGGTGTTTCGATGCCCTCCGCCGTGACATTAATGCCAAGGTCGTGGCTGAGGTTAATAATGTTTTTAATTAAGATGCAGTCCGCTTGGCCATGGGGCATACGACTGACAAAACTTTTGTCAATTTTCAGCGTATCGATCGGGAATCGGCAAAGGTAGTTAAGGGCTGAATAACCGGTGCCGAAGTCATCTAAACTAAGGCGAATATCCAGCTCTTTTAAGGCGAGCATGGTGTCAATACAATGGGACTCTAAACGGGTTTCTGGCTTGGAGTCGGGGCTGGGATCTAAGCCTTGGTTATCTTGCAGCGCAACTCGTTCTGTGATTTCCAGTTTGAGGTAATGTCCCGGTAACCCCGTGCGTTGGAGAATATCGGCCACGGTTTCGACGATATTGGCACGACTAAACTGTTTGGTGGAAAGATTCACATTCAGGATCACATTGAGCGCTTGCTGGGGATGGGTTTGGGTCCAGTGGGTGCGCCAGCGTTGCAGTTGTTCGCAGGCCTGTTCCAAGACCCATTGATCCAGGGGAATAATCAGCCCCGAGTCCTCTGCCACTTCCACAAACTCCGCCGGAGACATAAACCCTTGCTGGGGATGCCACCACCGTACAAGGGCTTCAAATCCGGTTAAAGTGTGGGTTCTGAGATCCACAATGGGCTGGTAGTAAACCTGTAGTTCCTGACGCTCGATCGCTTGGCGTAGGTTCATTTCTAGGCCCAGTTTCCGGGTCAGTTCCGCATGGAGTCCCACTGAAAAGACTTCATAGTGACTGTGACCCAAAGATTTAGCGCGGTACATGGCCGCATGGGCATCCCGGAGTACGTCAAGGGCTGTTTGGGTACCGTCGGCTGGGGCAAAGACGATGCCAATACTGGCGGTGACCAGGACGATCGACTGGGTATCGGAGTCGGGACCGGTGGGTGGGGCCTCGCCTCCCAAGGACTGTTCTAGGGTGCGGCTAATGTGCTCTGCCAGGGCGATCGCCCGCTGGGTGAAGGAAGACTCAGGTGATGCCGTGGGCACAGGGGGGGAGGCCGGGGCCGATCGCGGCGTTTCCGGGGAAGTCGCGGTGTCGGTGAGGAGGAGACCAAACTCGTCGCCGCCCACCCGAGCGAGGAGATAGGGTGACTTGGGGCTGGGAGGAAGGAGACCGTGGGTGGTGGTACTGGGGGGAAGGAGACAGCGTTGAATTTGGTCCCGGGCTTGGAGTAGGAGTCGATCGCCCGTGGCGTAGCCAAAGGTGTCGTTAACGAGACCGAAGCGGTTGAGGGCAATGAAGAGAACTGCGATGCGGGGAGCTGGGCTAGAAATGGAATCAGAGGCAACACTGGCGCTAGGACGATGACCAGAGCTTAAACCAGCACCAGAAGCAGAACTAGAACCAAGGATGGGGCGGGAACTGGGATGATTCAGGGCAAAGTGAAGCCCTTGCAGAAAACGCGATCGGTTGGGTAGGCCCGTGAGGGGATCGTGGAAGTTATTATGAAACGTCTGGTAGAGGACCATGGCAATCAGGGCCATGAGGAAGCTGAGGGTGGGGGCAACCCAAGGAATCCAGAGATTTTGGGCCAAGGCCAAGGCCGCACAGATCCCCAGTCCCGCACTGGCGATAAGGCTACGCAGCAGGAGGCACAGCAAACTGGGACACGACAGTACCAGAGTCGCCCCAATCCAGCCCCACAGGCTCATCCAGAGAATGCCGCCCCAATGGGGCAAGGCGCGGGGTAGGGTTTGCTGGCCAAGTAGGGTTTGGAGCAGCTGGGCGGTGAGTTGGGCCTGGAGCCAGAGGCTTGAGTTGAGCGGGTTGGCTTGGGCGGTGGCGCTGTGGGGGGTGAGCACGCGCCCCGCAAGGCTAGTGGCGGTGGTGCCGATCAGAACAATCCGATCGCGCACTTGATCGACGGTTAGCTCCCCGGCCAACACTTGGGACAGGGAGACCTGTTCTGCGTGGAGAATAGAGCGATGGTCCACCAGCACTTGGTAGCCGGTGGTGTCAATTTGGGCATAGCCGCCACCCTGGTCCGGCAGTTGGGGCAGATGGGTGGGGGTGAGTCGCAGATCTAGGGGAGTGTCGGTCGCGGCCATGCCATAGGCGAGGGCAAGACGGAGGCTAAAGGAGTAGCGCAGACCACTGGGAAGGTTGGCAAAGAGAAAGTTACGGCGCACAACACCATCAGGGTCCAGCACCAGATCATTAAAGCCCACGCGATCGGCAGGGAGCGCGGGGGGAGGCAGCACCCGCTCCATGTTGGGATCGGGGAGTTTATTGACCCCGATGAGATTGCTGGCCTGGAGTTCTTGCTGGAGTTGGCGCTGGCCGGGGGGCAGGGGCAGGTCACGGTAGAGGTTGAGGCCAATGACCCGAGGCTGGTATTGCTGGAGTGTGTGGAGGACTCGGGCCAGGGTTTCGTCCTTGAGGGGCCACTGTTGCTGGGTTTTGAGGTCGGTTTCCGTGATGGTGACGAGGAGGAAACGAGGGTCGGTGTAACTGTAACTTTGCCCCCGTACCAGTTGGTCAAAGGCAAGGAGTTCCAAGGGCTGTAGAAAACCACTCTGTTGAATCAGCAGGACGAGGGCAGTGGTGAGGGTCGCGATCAACAGTGAGGTTTGGCGCAGGGAAACCCGATCGCTGAGCCATTCTCCCCACCGTAGCCAGTATTCTTGAACGTGAGATCGAGGCAGTAGGGGTGGCATGGTTGGGCGAGGGTCAAACTTAAGGGTGTAACGAGGGTGGGGCGCAGGGTCCGTCACGCTTCTGTGCTTCTGATGGTGGCCAAAAGATACCAGTCTGGTGCTGGACCGTGTGAAGTGCTCGCCAGTATATCAAGGAGATTTGGGTGCGGGGGCGGGTGCCTGACCCCTGCCCACTCCTAGGTCACTCTCGGGGAACCCCCTAGATTGCAGCCCAATTCCAGATTGCAGCCTGTGATCCCCCCGATCGAGCAAGGGTCTCATTCCGATCGGCTGGCGACGATCGGCCCGCGTTCGGCTGGTAACGATCGGTTGGTATCGACCGAGGCACGATAAGATTAACGGCAACCTACCCGCCCGTACTGTTGACGCGGCACCATGGGGGAGGGACTCTTGGGAGGAACGCTACGGTGTATTTATTGATTCCGGCCGCTGGAGTGGGGCGGCGCATGGGCAGCGATCGCAACAAACTCCTGCTACCGCTGTTGGGTCAGCCGATTTTAGCCTGGACCCTGCGGGCTGCCGAAGCCTCAAGGCAAATTACCTGGATTGGCTTAGTGGGCCAGCCTGTGGACTGGCCCGAGATTGAGGCGCTCTTGGCGCAGTTACACCTGACGAAACCCGTGGTCTGGATCCAGGGCGGTGAGACTCGGCAGCAGTCGGTTTTTAACGGCATTAAGGGTTTGCCGCCGGAGGCCGATCGGGTTCTCATTCACGATGGGGCACGCTGTTTAGCGACTCCTGAGCTGTTCGATCGCTGTGGGGCGGCCCTGGAGACCCATCCTGGTTTAATCGCCGCTGTACCGGTGAAGGACACGATCAAGGTGGTGGATGCCCAGGGTCAAATTACGGCCACACCCGATCGCAGTCAGCTCTGGGCAGCCCAAACCCCCCAGGGATTTTGGGTCGAAAAAATCCGCCACTGCCACGAGGAAGGGGAACGTCAGGGGGTTACGGTCACCGATGATGCGGCCCTGTTTGAACATTTTGGATTGCCCGTACAGATTGTGGAGGGTGAGGAAACTAATCTTAAGGTGACCACGCCGGTGGATTTGGCGATCGCGGAGTTTATTTTGCGCCAACGCCAGGGCTAACGAGTTCTTCCCTTGATTGAGGCAGGGGGTTAGCTAGGGGCTGCCATTATTAGGGCATCTCGATGAATTGGGTTGGGCGGCTTCGCCGCCCAACCCAAACCCTGATTCTTGGGTGGGCTGTCTCCCAAAAATTCGGATTAATCGAGGTGTCCATTAGTTCATTGACGTGTCCTACAGGGCGAATAACTGCTGCAAACGCCTCCGTGCCCACTCCATCGGGCTAGATTCTTCTTCCTCCTGCTGAATCAACCCTAAATTCCAGAGTTCTCGCTGGCGTATGGCCACCTCTTCCTGGTGCTTTGCCATCCCTTCCAGCAGAAGCTCATAAAAGGTGGGCGATCGGTGCAGGAGTTTCTGGAAGCCATCATGGTCGATGGCAAACAGGAGTGTTTCTTCCAAAGCCCGCACGGAAGCCGATCGGGGGATTCCCAGCATCAGAGACAGTTCCCCAAAAAAGCAGCCATGGGACAGGATCGCCAGCTGTTTGTTGAGGGCTTCGGCAAATATCTCCACAGATCCCTCCAAAATCACATAAAACGCATCCCCCGCATCCCCTTCTTTGAACAGCACTTCCTGGGGCCGTAGACGTTTGCGATAGCCTGCTTCCAGCAGCAGACGAATTTCTAGATCATTGAAACAGTTGAAATATTTAATTTGCCGTAGAAAATCATCCAACCCCAAGGGACGCTCGCGTAGTTGCTGAATTGGGTTAAGACGAGCTTGACGGCGGCTAATTTCTCGATTGCGATGGGCCGCGATCGGGTCAATAAAATCGGAACTTTCAAAGCCAATAATGAGTTCCTGATAGGTGGGTTGGAAATGAATATCCTGTTGGCGAAAGTGATACTCGATCGCAAAATATAAATGACTACGAATGTACTCCCCCCTACGCATATTATTAATCCAGGCATGGAGTGACAGTTGGAAAAAGTCCTCTTCAACACCCATGAAGCAAACCCGAGGTGCAGGATCGCGCAAAACTTCCGGCTGTAACGAAGCCACATTTAACAGCACATCCGTGGTCCGAACCAAATCCGTTTCCCGGCCCACCCGCACCGGTATAATCAGTCGACCTGGTGTGCCTTCTGTGCCCCAGTTGAGCACTGGAAATTCCACAAGTCGATTGTTGGGAACGATCAGGTTAGCCCCATCAAGGGTTTTGATTTTGGCCGATCGCAGGGAAATCGTATTGATGCTGCCACGAATGCCTGGAGATTCTGCATCAACCCCCAATTCAACAAAATCTCCCACCTTAATATTGCGTTCTAAGAGTAGGGTTAAACCTCCAATAAAGTCACGGGAAAAGTCTTGTAATCCAAAGCCAATACCAACTCCTAGGGCACCCGCAAGGACCGCAAGGGATGCGAAGTTGAACCCCACCACTTGCATCAGGAAAATAAAGGCTAAGGTTCCCGTGGCATAGCTTGCAATGGTGG
>JAYKIB010000252.1:0-11464 GCA_035285005.1 Prochlorothrix sp. | reverse complement strand
ATCTCGGCGATCTCAGCAGTGCAAGCTTTCAGTCTGGCTTGGTCTTCGGGGGTCATGGCTCTCTCCTCAGGGCGACCCTTCTATTCTTACCCCTTAACCTATTTTAACGAAAGTGGGATGCTCCCGCCACATTTGTGTGGTGGTGGGCTACGACCCCCAGAAGCGGGAGTGGCTGGTTCACGATCCCTACGGCACCCGTCACGGCTCTAGCAACTCCTACGATGTGGGAGTGGGGGGCCAGTACGATCGCTACTCCAGCGATGTGATGCAGCAAATTTTCTGGGATCAGGGCCAGGAGGCGGGCTGGGGCCGCATTGTCACGAGTGTGAAGGGCAAGCCCACCGGTTTGCCCACGGGTCTCTAGGGGCTGTCACCATTGAACCCTGGAATACCCTCGGGGCACCTCGATTAATCCAAATTTTCATCCTGTGACCCACGCAAGAATCAGGGTTGTGGTGGGCGGCTGCGCCGCCCACCACAATTAATCGAAGTCCTCCTTTACAAGGGGGGGTAGCCTTTACTTCCCCCTTCAAAAGGGGGACTGAGGGGGATTCCGCAAGGGCCTAGGGAACCTCGCCGCAGTTTCCAACTATCCTCTAAGCAAAGGGATCCCCCGCTGCGCGGGGGATCCCTTTGCCTTGGGCAGTGTCTCCCACGATGGTCCCGACCTCACGGGAGCGTGGTGATGCGTTACATCTACTAGGGGCTGTCATTATTGAACCCTAGACTACCCTCAAAATCAGGGACACAGCCCCTAGGCAAAGCCATAACGCACCGCAGCCACCCCCCCCTAAATCCAAGTTCCACAGTGCCGTCATCGATCGCTCAGAGCGGTGAGTTGGAGCGCGGCTGAACCGGTAACTGCAACACCTGGATCGCGATATTGAAGATTTGATCTGGATTGAAGGGCTTCGTCAGATAGAGATCCCCTCCGGCGGCTTTCCCCTCTGCCTGATCTGCCTCCTGGCCTTTCATGGTCACAAAGGTAATGTAGGGACGATCGAGGTGGGCCTGCTGGCGAATTTGACGACACACCTCAAAGCCGTTCAACTTGGGCAGAAGCACGTCTAAAAAAATCAGCTTGGGTTGTAATGTCTGGGCCAAGGCCAGGGCATCGAGACCGTTCGCCGCTGTCACCACCAAAACACCGCTGTGCCGAAGCGGTTCCAAAACTTGTTCCAGCAGGAACCGGATATGGGACTGGTCATCCACCACCAGAATGGTTTGGGTTGGTTGAGCCATGGGACAACGGGAGAATGGGGAATGGGGCTGCGGCCAGTATCAGAGCAGCCTATGTACAGCCGTCAGGGATGGGATGAGGGCGGTGGAGTCTGGGTGGATCTGGGTGGATCTGGGTGGATCTGGGTGAAATCTGGACTGGGGGGGCGATCGGCCTGAAGCCGAGTTCGGTCCGGGGTGCAGGAGGGGCGATCAGTTGGGAATGCCCAGCGCGTCCAGGATGCTCAGCAGGCTTAAAGTATTCAGAACTCCCAGCCGTTCCAGAAGTTCCAGAAGGCTCAGCGGTGCCAGCATATGCAGACTGTCCAAGGGTTCCAGAGTCCTCAGCAGGTCACAGTATTGAGCAGGCTAACGGTGTTCAGCAGGCTCAGAATGCTCAGGAGACGGGGGATGCCCAGCAACCTCCGAAAGATCGGCCCGCTCAGCACCGGCGGTCAGGTCGGGACTGGGGGGCGCGATCGAGTCGGCACTGGCCTCCCCGATCGATTCAGCTAACGATTCGGCCAAAGACTCAGCCACGGTTTCAGCGACGAAATCAGGGGACCGCTCAACCGGGATCTGCACGGTATCCGGTACGGTTGTGGAGGCGGTTGTGGAGATGGTTGTGGAGATAGGAGACACGTCCGATGCCGTAGCCCGATCGATCGAGTCGGTCGGCGTATCTTCAACCGACTCGGCCCTAGCTCCCCCCGCTGCACCGGCAGCCATTGCGGCCTGTTGGCGAATCAACACCAGCCCCGTGATCGTGCCCCCCGCCACGCCCCCGATCGCACCGAGGATTTGGCAGATCTGCTGCCAAGGGAGGGATTGGTCTGGAAGAAAGGCTTGCCAGAGGGCGATCGGGGCCAAGGAAGCCGCAATCCCCAGGTTCAGGGCACCGGCCCAAACCGCAACCGCGAGGATTACCCCTGCAAACCAAGCTGCTTTAATCGCCTGCCGTTTTGTATCTAGCCACCCCGCAAAGCCTCCAACCGTGAAGGAAATCATCATACCCGTGGCGACGGTGGGCACAATGCCCGAGGTCATATAAACCGATCCCACAAAGGTGCCAATGGCAATGCCTACGGCGAGGGTGCCAATTTCAACGGGGATCCAAAACTTCCAGGTGAGGGGGGAGTCAGTCATGGGGGATGCAGGGCAGTCAGGTCAAGAAAATGTCTCAGGCACCTTAATTCACAGGGCTGGGCGACTGTGCCACCCCTCCCAATCCCAATGCTGCGGGGGGGACTGGGGCAAAAGTTGGGCTCTTTTCCGGCGTCCGATCGGGTTGGGCCCCTCGAAGAATCCAAATGATTGTTCAGTCGTCCAGGTCAGAACCGGGGGTTTGGCGGGGAGCTTTGCCGCCTGCTCCAATCAATTGAGGTGCCCTTTTCAGTGTCTAGTGAAACGGGGGTTTATTCAATACCTAGACCGGACCTAACCTAGAGCACCTCGATTCATTCAAATTTTCACCGGAGTGCCTACCGCAGAATCAGGGTTGGGTTGCGCGGCGAAGCCGCCCAACCCAATGAATCGAGGTGCCCCCTAGACCTGATCTAGTCCCGTCTCAACCCTGCCCACACTGCGCCCCTGCCAGTGTTGCTACCCAGGAGACCTGACAAACGACGATCCCTGATCTACAATTCAGCCACTTGTGAGGGAACCCGCCATGTTCGATCGAAATAGACCCCGACTTCCCAACAGCCAGCCCACGCCGATCGCGCCCGTTGCTGGAACATGCTCCCCGATTCAGGATCAGCTTCATCCCCAGGGCCGAGCCGGGGACTGGTCTCCAATGCGGCGTTTCTCCTTGCGATTGCCCCCAGTCTTCCCCCAAGTGATGATCTCCCAGGTGATGCTGTGGGGAACCCTGGTGGGGGCCGGAACCGGTTTGGGCGTGGTGGCCCCCATCCTTGCACCCCAAGCGGCGATCGCCTACGAAGCCCGCACCACCGTCACGATCGATCATGAACCGGGCGAAAGCTACAACACCCTGCTGCGACGGGCGGAGGCCGTGGGACGGGCAGCGGCCCAACGCTATTTTGACAACGATATTTTGGTGACGGAGGTGCAGATCTTCGTCAATGCCCAGAAGCATGGCCTAGAAGCGCCGCTCCTGGCCATTCAGGCGAGCCGCTTCCAGTGGAATAGTTTGCCGGATGCGCGACGCTGGGCTGAATATTACAACAATACGCGGAATCTTCTAGGATTAGAGTATTCGGCGCCCGATGCCCCGGCCACAGCGGCTCGATCGGAGAATCGCTCCGGGGCAGTGGCGATCGAATCTCCTGCCGTTACGCCCCTGGGCAGTCCCGCCAGCAATCTCGCGACGGGTCCGGCTCGGAATCCTGCAACGAATCCGGCGCTGGCGCCCACGTCCGCCGGCCCTGACCCCATCTTCTCCAGCCCCATCTTTACCCCCACGGGCAATACCAGTGCCCGCAGCCAGTCCAGCGGCGCGTCTAGCGGCGCATCTAGCAGCCCTGCCAGCACCCCCGGGGAACAAGCCCCGATTCTGGTTCCGATCGCTCCCACGGGATCGACCGAGCCCCTGTCTTTGCCCACCGCCGACCCCCTAGCACCGGACCCGACGGGATCGATCAACGCAACGGCTCCAGACTCCCGCGACACCACAGATGCCCTTGCCAATCTCCAGGGTCTGGAGATCCAGGGCGACGAAACCGCCCCCCTCAACAGCGACTTACCCAATCCTTTCCGCTCCAACGTGGAGGGTGACTCCAGTAATCCTTGACCCAACCTCTTGGAAAGAACTGGTCTCCCCCTTAGAATGGGATGCGCTCATCCCTCTGTGTTCCAGGGGTTTCCCCGGGTCCACTGATTCGTTGGCGATAACGCCTGGGGACCAATCGTCGGAGTCCATTTCACCGTGGAACGGGCCAGAGGCCCATCCCCCATCGACCAACGTGAAATGCACCCGATCGCCGGGACACAGCGGGAGAGCGGCAGCATCCCTACCCCCAGAGGTTGACCATGTACGACAAACTGACCCCTCCGAGTACCGGCTCCAAGATTACCTTTGACAACGGCAAGCCGATCGTCCCCGACAACCCGGTGATTCCCTTTATCCGGGGGGATGGGACCGGGGTGGATCTATGGCCCGCAACCCAGCGGGTTCTGGATGCCGCCGTGGCCGAAGCCTATGGGGGCAAACGGGCGGTGACCTGGTTTAAGGTCTATGCCGGGGATGAGGCGTGCGATCTGTATGGCACCTATCAGTACTTGCCCGAGGATACGCTGACGGCAATCCGCGAGTATGGGGTGGCGATTAAGGGACCGTTGACCACCCCGATCGGGGGTGGCATTCGATCGCTGAATGTGGCCCTACGTCAAATTTTTGAACTGTATGCCTGCGTGCGTCCCTGTCGCTACTACACGGGAACACCATCCCCCCACAAAAACCCCGAGGATCTGGATGTCATCGTCTATCGGGAGAATACCGAGGATATTTACCTGGGAATCGAGTGGAAACAGGGAAATCCGACCGCAGAGAAGCTGATTAAGCTGCTGAACGAAGAACTGATCCCCGGTACGCCCGAGCATGGCAAGAAGCAGATCCGGTTAGATTCCGGGATTGGGGTGAAGCCCATTAGTAAAACGGGCTCGCAGCGACTGGTGCGCCGTGCCATTGAGCATGCCCTGCGCCTGCCCAAGGAGAAGCAGATGGTGACCCTGGTTCACAAGGGCAACATCATGAAGTACACCGAGGGGGCCTTCCGGGACTGGGGCTGTGAGCTGGCGACGACGGAGTTCCGGGCTGAGTGTGTGACGGAGCGAGAGTCCTGGATTCTGGGCAATTTGGAGGCCAATCCGGGCCTGTCGATCGAGGCGAATGCTCGCATGATTGATCCCGGCTATGATTCGCTGACCCCAGAGAAGCAGGCGGTGATCTGCGAGGAAGTGAAGCAGGTCCTCGCTGCGATCGGGGAGAGCCATGGCGGTGGGCAGTGGAAAGATAAGATTATGGTCAATGATCGCATTGCGGATAGTATTTTCCAGCAAATTCAGACCCGCCCCGGTGAATACTCCATTTTGGCGACAATGAACCTGAATGGAGACTATCTGTCGGATGCGGCGGCGGCGATCGTCGGGGGCCTAGGGATGGCTCCAGGGGCCAATATTGGCGATACGGCGGCGATTTTTGAGGCAACCCACGGCACTGCACCGAAACATGCCGGTCTCGATCGGGTTAACCCGGGTTCTCTGATCCTGTCGGGGATGATGATGTTGGAGTATCTGGGTTGGCAGGAGGCTGCGGATCTGGTGGCGAATGGGTTGAGTCAGGCGATCGCGAAGCGGGAGGTGACCTACGATTTGGCCCGTCTGATGGAGCCGAAGGTGGAGCCACCGCTCAAGTGTTCTGAGTTCGCCGAGGCGATCATCAAGAACTTTAAGGGCTAGGGGCTGGCGAACTGGAGGCTGTCATTCTTCAATCCTAGAATGCTCTCAAAATCAGGGATACAGCCCCTAGATCACCTCAATTCATTGTGACGTGCGGCTTCGCCGCACATCACAACCCTGATTTTTACGGGGTCCCCTGGGTCAAAACTTTGATCGGTCGAGGTGCCCCCTAGGGGGTCAATCGAAATTGCTGCCAGGGATCTCGGACCTCCAACGCCAAGCGCTGGGCGGGCCAGGGAAACAGCTGCTCTAACCCAGCCAACCGCTCCTCCAACGGCTCCGCTGCCTCCTCCCAGAGACTTTCATAGTAGAAAAACGACACCCCAAGCCCCTGGCGGCGGGCCGCATACACCTTTTGCTGGATAAAGTCGATCGGCACCGGCTTTGTCCGCAACCCCGTCAGTACCCCAACCCCCGTTGGGATCTTGCGACGGGTCGCCTGCACCTCCGGGCGCGTCAGTTGGTTCACAAAGGCATCCATCTCATGGCGATAGACCTGGATGATAATCTCATCCGCCAAGTCTCGGTTCACCCAGGTCACCCAGTCCTGCAAATAGCTGTTATAGGCCGTATCGTAGGGATTGGGTGCGATCGACAGGACTGAGCCTGGTTTTTTGGTCTCTAGCACCTGTTTTAGCTTACTGACAAAATGGGTAATCTTGTCCGCTCGCCACTTCATCCAAGCCGGATCCCGAGGATTATTGGGGGCCACCCGGCCCGTTTCCTGGTGGTAGAGGGTGCGCGTGTAGCGATCGTACCCAAACTCCACCGGCAAACTGATGTGATCATCAAACTGGATGCCGTCAATGTTGTACTGGTTGCAAACCTCCGCCACCAAATTGAGCAGAAACTGCTGCACCTCCTGCTTAAAGGGGTTGAGCCAGACCACTTCTCCCGCTGCGCCGACCCAGGTTTTGCTGCCGTCCCGCTTTTGGGTCAACCAGTCCGGATGGTTACGGGCCAGCTCTGAGGTGGGCGGCGTCATGAACCCGAACTCAAACCAGGGCATCACCATCAGACCGCGCTGGTGCGCTTGGCGAATCACCTCCGCCAAAACGTCGTAATCCTGAAACCCTCGCCGCACAAAGGGTTGAATCCCTTCCTGCTGGGCTGTAGTGCTGGGATAAAGCACATAGCCGGAGTTCCACACCACGGGATACAGCGTATTGAAATTGAGGCTTGCCAACTGGTCAAAGGCTGCCTCCAGCTTGGGCCGATCCAGCATCACATCCATATCGTTGCTGGTGAGCCACACCCCCCGGATTTCTGGCCCCACCGCTGTGGCTCCCGGCAACCCCGCAGGGGTGAAAGTTTGGCCCAGGAAGACGATCGCCAAGGTCACACAGAATAAAGCGAAGGGTCTGAACCGCCGTCCCCGCATATTTTTCCAGGCTTGGGTTTTCCAAACTGGGCTAATGCGGCGGATGACCAGGGGGAGGGTCGGGGGGTGGTCCGTTGATCCGGGATGAAGCATGGCCTTCCCGCCGATGGGGTCACGGCAGGGGGAGACGACTCCTCCAATTTTCTCGACCTGCTGCGCGTAGCTGGGCGACGGTTTGCCCAAACGGGCGATCGGGTTCCCGGTAGCCCCGTTGCCGGTCCTCAAGGCCCCAAAATTCAATTTTTCAGCGATCCAGTGACCCACCAGCCGCCAACCTGCTATGCCCGGTGACGGACGTTTAAGCGGGGAACCGGGTGGGATAGACTGTACAGGCGAGGATAGGTGTGGCATCTCAACGTAGTGAAAGGACGCGACAGTAAACGAAGTCTAACGAGGCGAAAGGATGCTAACAGGAGGACGATGAGAGGGGGACAGCGCTGCTGTCCCCCTCTAGTCTTTAGTCTACTCCCTCCAAACCTAGTCCGGAAAGCAGTCACGGGAAAGCAAGGGATATGGCACCCCCTAGGGGGTCGCTTGATCAAGGGTGACGCGCGGCTGCGCCGCACGCCACCACCCTAGGTCTGCCGTGGGTACTGCGGTGAAAATCTGTATTAATCGAGGTGTCCTCTTGGTGCCCTCTTATATTGCAAGGGCTCTACAGTGAATGGAGACACGCCCTATCGAGACTTTCGAGTTGCTTTGGGTCGTCCTGAGCCGCTCGCACGACCTTGGCGGGATTTGGACGTTGAAGTTTTGGAGCTTGCTTTGGTTTGGGTTGATCGGCCTCGGGATTTTTTGGTTGATGCCCCCCGGGTGTCCGCCGCTGTTTCGGCCTCCGAATCTACACTCGGATCTGGCTCTACGTTTTCCGCTAAATCTGCCCCCAACCCTGGGGCCGACTCCATTCCTGGGGGAGAAGACTGGCGACGATCGGCGGCCTGAGCTAGTAGGGACTCGGCAAAGGCTAGGGCTTCCTGGGCAGACTCTCCGCCGGCGAGTTCCGCTAACTCTCGCTGCCGTGCGACTAAATCTGCCAACAGTTCCACGGATACCACCGTGCGCTGATCCTTGGGAACGGAGCTGGTAGCCGCCGGGGTCGCCGTAGCCGGGGACTTGAGATCCGTTCCCGTTGAAGTTTTTGCCGAGGTTTTGACCGAAGCCTTTGCTGTGCCATCGGTTGCTGTCACAGGCATCGTGGCCGCCTGATCAACCTCCTGAGGCGAACCCGCGATGACCGCGCCTCCCTGCCCTAGGCTCCTCGCCTCGATCACCGTTTTGTGAACCCGGAAGTGGCGATCGGCCATGGCAGCCACCAGGGGTTGGTGGGTGACGCAGAGCACCTGATGCTGCTGGCTCAAGTCATGCAACTTCTGGGCAATGGCCTGGGAGACGCGCCCCGAAACACCCACGTCGATCTCATCGAAGATAAGGGTTCCCACGGGGTCAATTTGGGAGAAGCAGGCTTTGAGCGCCAGTAAAAAGCGGCTCATCTCTCCCCCAGAAGCGATTTCCCCCAGAGGTTGCAGTGGTTCCCCCGGATTGGGACTAAAGCGAAAGGTAATGTGGTCAGCCCCGTGGGAGGTGGGGGCGATCGGCTTGAGTTCCACTTGGAACTGGACCCGTTCCATAGCCAAGGGTTTGAGGGCCGCAATCAGCCGCGACTCCAGGGCTTGGGCCGCTGCTTGGCGCAGATGGCTGAGGCTTTGGCAGTGCTGATGCAGGGTGGCTTGGGCCGCTTCCTGGGCAGCGCTCAGATCCTCCAGGGACTGTCCCCCGCCCAACAGTCGATCGACACTGGCTTGGACGTCCTCATAGTGGTCGATCGCTTCCGCCAGGGTAGGTCCATACTTGCGGCAAATTTGCTTGAGTTCCAGGATTCTAGCATCAATATCGGCCAACCGCTCGGGATCTGTCTCTAAATTGTCACCATAGGTGTTGATCTGTCGCCCTGCCTCTTCCACCTGGGTTAAGGCCGTGCTCACCATCTCCAAGATCGCCGCCACATCCGGATCATAGTTCACCATGTCCTGGAGCAATCCCTCCGCCGTCCCCAACAAATCCGCACAGGCCATACCCTGATCATTTTGGTAGAGCGCCTGGTATACCTGGTAGCTTTGCTGCTGAAGCTCTACGGCATGGCTGAGGCGCTGCTGCTCTAGAATCAGCGTGTCTAGTTCCTCTGGATCCTCTAAATTGGCGGCTGCTAGTTCCTGGAGCTGGTATTCAAACAGATCTAGCTGCTGGAGCCGATCGCTCTCTGCTCGACGACGCTGTTCCAAGGCTTGACACGCCTGTTGGTATGCCCCAAAGGCTTGGGCGACGGTTTGCCGCTGGGCGACCACCTCTGGTCCCCCGAAGCTGTCGAGCCATTCCCGCTGGAGATTGGGTTGCCCCAGCTGGACCGTTTGCCCCTGGGCCGTAATTTCCACCAACTGGCTGCGTAGGGCTTCGGCTTGGCGCTTGGTTAGGCTGGCTCCGTTGAGGCGGAGGCGGAGACGGTTGCTACTAATATCGCGGCTACAAACGAGGGGGTCGGTGCTGGGTAAGCCTTGGGTGTGGAGCCAGGACTCCAGTTGGGGATTGCTTTGAAAGGTTGCCTCGATCGTGGCTCGATCGGCCCCCGTGCGCACCACCCGACCGGGCATTTTTCCGCCCAATACCGCATCGATCGCATCCAAGATGATCGACTTCCCGGCCCCGGTTTCCCCCGTCAGGACATTCAGCCCCGGCCCTAGTTCTAAGTCCAGGGAGTCAATGAGGGCAAAGTTCTCAATCTTAAGGGCAAGCAGCATAGTAATCCAGCCAGGGACAAGATAGGAGTGAAAAAATCCCCTGCCCTACTATAACGAACAACCCAACCCGCCATAACGGACTATTCGCTCTTTCAGGCGACAGAAGTATCGTAGGATAGCCATGGCTGCGATAGAAAGACCACCGCCTCAGCTTGTCCCCACCCTCCTGATGCTGACAGAAATATCCGCGTAAACGCTGTCCCTACCTTCCATGTTATTGAAAATCCCTCAATCTCGTTTCAGCACCGCGCTTCTCTTCCTGATTGTCTCCCTCCTCACGCGGTTTCCCTATTTCTTTAAAGCTGGTGTTAACTGGGACGAGCACACCTTTATTCTACTCGGTCAATCTGTCCTCGATGGCCACCTGCCCTATACCTTCCTACTAGACGTTAAACCTCCAGGTCTTTGGTACTGCTTCGGCTTACTCGCTTTTTTAGCCCAATACTCCCTCTTCAAGCTTCGCCTTCTGGGGAGTTTACTCGTTGCCACCCTAGCCTTTCTCTGCTACCTCAACGCCAGCCACCACCGGGATCAGAGAACAGGTGTAGTTGCCGGGTTAGTTTTGATTGCCCTGCTTAATCTCTCGAACGGCGGACAAGCGGTGATGTCAGAACATCTGGCTATGCTGCCGATCGCCCTCGCCTTCACCCTTTTAACCTGCCACACCTACACCGCTCGCAATCTATTTTTGATCGGCATTCTCCTAGCCATTGCTCCCCTAATTCGGTTGAATCTTGCCTATTGTTCTGGAGTGATCGGGCTCTATCTAACCGGAGTCATCTTACTGAAGTCACAACAGTCGTGGCCGACGCGCATCCTACATTTCACTGCATTTGGGTTAGGAAGCATCAGTGTACTCACTGCTCTCCTAATTCCCTACTGGCTACAGGGCGAGCTAGGCGATTTGAATCGCGGTATGATTCAGGCCTCACTGAGTTACTCCAACCAGCAAGACAGTCCCCTCAAGGTTGTGGGCAAGCATCTCTACTATCTCTTTCTCACCAGTAAAGACTCGATCGCCCTCCTGATTTTGCACTGGTTTCTGGCGATAAACGTGGTGAAAAACGTTCGAGGATATGTCAAGCAGGGATCCCAAAGAGGTTTACGTCCTGGAACTGGGGAGCACAGAATTGAAGACGAAATTGGGGAAGGTAGCATTTGGGCGCGTCTCGATCGCCATACGCTCATCATTCTGCTCTTTCTGACCAGTATTGAGCTCTCCATTGTGCAGACAGGGGCCTTTTATGGACACTACAATATCCAGCTTGCCTTTTTTATCAGTCTCCTCACGGCTGACCCGATCGCGCCTACCCTGACCCCAAACCAGCAACAGAAACGCTGGCTGCTAGGCATCGTCACGGCGGTCTTCATCATTCACCATCTCACCCAATATACGGTTGTCGTCACAAAACTGATCCAAACCGGCAGTCCTACCTATGGCTTGGCCTTTGAGGTCTCCAAAGTCCTGGAGCAAGAAAACCCCGATCGTCAACCCGTCTGGCTCCAAACCTATCCTTTAGCCTACTGGCTAACCCACACCTACCCTGTCATCCCCTCGTTAACCCATCCCAGCAACCTCTACAAAGAATTTTTGCTCCAAGCTTGGTATGGGGCACAGGCTTCCACTGCCCTGGAACTCCACAAAATTACGGTT
>JAYKIB010000251.1:0-6819 GCA_035285005.1 Prochlorothrix sp. | reverse complement strand
TCCCAAGCCGGGAGAAGGGGAGTGAGACTTCTTAAAGTCCCTCTCCCGTTCTGGGAGAGGGATTTAGGGTGAGGGCCATTGCTGTAGGGGGTTTCTAGGGGGGGTTAACGAAAGTGGGATGCTCCCCAGCGGCCCCCCTTCCTAGCCCGCTCGCCCGCAACCTAGCTCTAATTTCACCCCTGTCGAGTTTCCCTTTCCCCCATGACTGATCACACTCCCCACCCAACCCTCGCTCCTGTGCCAATCCGCCGATCGTATCCTCACCGATCGTCCAACCACCAACCCCAGCCCAGCCCAGCCCAGGGAACCCTCCCCAGAGCCGATCGCCGGCGTATTCCCCGATCGCTCCGTCGTCGTCTTGCCTACGGTTTCTTGGCCCTCTGTACGGCCACCAGTTTGAGCCTCAGTACCGCCGCACCCGTCCAAGCCTGGAGCTGGCGTAATATTCTGCGCGGCGGAGTGCAGGTGCTTCAGGGCATCCAGATTTCCAATATGTCCGATGCTCAGGAAATGGAAGTGGGGGCAGAGATTAACCAGAGCCTGATGAGTACGGAGTTTAAGCGCTTCGATAACGATCAAATCCAAGCCTACATCAATGCCATTGGCCAGCGCCTCGTCCCCCACAGCACTCGTCCCAACTTGACCTATACCTTCCAGGTGATTGAGTCCGAACAGATTAATGCCTTTGCGACCATGGGGGGCTATGTCTATGTGACCACCGGTTTACTGGCTCTCGCGGAGAATGAGGCGGAAGTGGCCGGGGTCATTGGTCACGAGATTGGCCACATTGAAGGCAAGCATTTGATTAACCAAATTCGGGAAACGGCAATTCAGCGCGGTGTGCTAACCGCTGCCGGGATCGATCGCAGCACGATTGCCCAGTTGGGGGTCGAGCTGGCCCTGCGCCGTCCCAATAGCCGGCGCGATGAACGGGATTCCGATAGCCGAGGTCTGCGCATGTTAGGGGCCGCAGGCTATGGTCAGGTGGGGATGGCGTCCTTTATGCAGAAACTGGCAAACCAGGGCGGCTCGCCTCCTGAGTTCCTTAGCACCCACCCCTCCAGCAGCAGCCGGGTTGCAGACATTGAACGCAGCATCGATCCGAATCTACGTCAGGGGGATGGGTTAGATCCCAATGCCTATCAACAGCAGACGTTAGCCGTCCGTTAGGGATAGCAGCAACCGGGCCATTGTTGAGGACCAGTCCGGACAGGGAAGCCCCCGCATAGCGGGGGCTTCCTCGCTTCCCCGCTCCCCAAGTAACCGGTCCGTTGCCATACCGGATGCTACCGACTCTTGCTGACACAGGATCAAACCAAACGACTATGCTGCCGATCGTTATCGCCGAGGATCAAGTCCACCCCATTGGTCCTCGCCTTTACCTAGACGGCTACACACATCGGGCTACCCTGTATGGGGATCAACTCTATCGACTGGTGAAAAAATTCTCCGTGGCCGATCGGCTCCAAGCCCATGTCTTGGGGTGCAAGCTAGCCGGTCAAAAAATCCCCACACTCATCACCGCATCGAGTCAGGGCTATGGTGTTTGGATGGACTTCAAATACCCCAACCCGATGCCTCCCGATCGATAACTCCCGATTCCACCTAACGCTTCGGTGCAGCGGGATGTGGCTCTTATCCGGGGAACCACATCCCGATCTGTATCCCTCGCGCAACTGGTGGCCGCTCTGCTGAACACCTGCAATCTGCGTTAACCGATCGACGCCGCCAAGATTTCCTTCGCCGCCTGCCGACCTGAGAGCGTCGCCCCTTCCATACTGTCGATATAGTCCTGCTGGGTGTAGCTGCCAGCCAAGAAGAAGTTGGAAATGGGGGTTTTTTGGGCCGGACGGAACGGGTCCATACCCGGAGCCTCTCGATAGAGCGACTGGGCCAACTTGACCACGCTATACCAGGTCATATTGAGGTTGCGGGCCGACGGAAACAGATCCTGGACCTGCTTGAGCACATGCTGGGCGATCGCCTCGTTGCTTTCCTTAATAAAGGGATCCCCCGGTGTTAGCACCAACTGCAACAGCGACCCTTGGCCGTCGCGGTAGTAGTCACTGGGGCTGGTGAGTGCTAGATCTGCAAAGCACGAAAAATCAGCATCGGCGGTGTAGAGCAGATTATCCAGGCCAGCCGCCTCCTTGAGCTGTTGCCGTTTGGCCGCATCATCTAATTCCGTGACCCAACCGTCAAAGCGCAGTTGCACCGTAGCCACGGGCACCGCCTCCAGCTTGTAAATATTGTCGAACTCAGACCACTTGCGCCATGCCTCCGGCAAGAGGCGCTGAATTCCTGGCACATCACAGGCCGCCAAATAGGCATCGGCCGTCACCAACTCGGTGTTCTCCCCATCCAGAATTTGTAGCCCCGTCACCGCAGTCTTGCCGCCGTTCTCCTCGAACTGCACCTCGCGCACTCGCCGCCGCAGGTGGAACTTGGTTCCCCGGGCCTCTAGGTAGTTGACGATCGGGGTGTGCAAATACTCCTGGGGGGATCCCTCCAGCATCCGCAGCACTGACGCTTCGGTTTTCGCCGCGAAAAATTGGAAAATCGTCAGCATGCAGCGGGCCGAAATATTTTCCGTGTCGATAAAGCCCAAGGCATAGGCGATCGGGTTCCACATCCGTTTGAGGCTGCCGTTCGATCCGCCATGGCTCCGAAACCAATCCGCAAAGCTAATGCGATCGAGGCTACGGATTTGGCGCATGGCTCCATCGAAGTCCACTAAGCCCCGGACGATGGGGCTGGTGCCCAGGGCCACGGCATTGGTGGCCTTATCCTGCAAGCTCAGTTGGGAGGTGGTGAAAAAGGCCTTCAGGCCATTGAAGGGCGCACCGGTAATGAAGCGAAAATCCAGGGCTCCCAGGCGACCCCCCCGATTTACAAAGGTGTGGGTGTGCTCCTTGAGGCGCAGATTATCGATCGCCCCCACCTTGCGCATCAGGTCAAATAATTCGTAGTAGCAACCAAAAAAGACATGGAGGCCCATTTCCACATGGTTGCCATCGGCATCGACCCAACTGCCGACTTTACCGCCGACGAAGGGCCGGGACTCAAATAGTTCAACTTCATGGCCTGCATCCACAAGGT
Organism: Prochlorothrix sp.; assembly: GCA_035285005.1. Classification (GTDB taxonomy): domain Bacteria; phylum Cyanobacteriota; class Cyanobacteriia; order Prochlorotrichales; family Prochlorotrichaceae; genus Prochlorothrix. Next base: position 3,720 of record JAYKIB010000251.1, on the reverse strand, counting down.
CCACGGCGGCAGCCATGCCTGCTAAACCAGCTCCAACGATCGCAACTCGCATAGGTTTTTGGGTCGTGCTAAGGGGTGATTACGGAGAGGAGAGGGACGGGGTAGACGGGATGCTAGAACTCGATCGAGGTCTTGGCCGGGGCAACGGGAGATAGGCTCAGGGCAAGGGCAGCGGCCACGCTGCCGGTGCTCTCTCCCAGGTCGATCGATCGCCGATCGATCGCGATAGCAGCGGGTACTGAGCTAGGGCCTGATGTACCTCGCCGCTGGCGGGATACATCGGGCTCCCGGTCCCCCATGTAACGGGTGACCGCCTTACCAGGCGATCGCCACTGCCAAGATATCCGTTCGAGATTCAGCATTCGAGATGTAGCAACAGAGCGGCTGGCTAGGACATGCTAAGGCCAGGAATCCCCCGCCAATCGGGGGGTTCCTTTCCCGAACTGATCCAATGTCACCTGGCCATTGCTAGGGCAGCTCAAAACACCGCAACCCCAATCCAAAGATGGCAGCTGCTCAGATCCCTAGGGGTTGTCATCGTTTAACCCTAGAATGCCCTCAGAGTCAGGGACACAGCCCCCAGTTCCTACCACTGGGGTGGGCGTGTAACTCTGATATCGCAAGAGTTCTACAGTTAATGGATGACACGCCCTAGGCCAAGACTGTGCAAAAAGACCCCCCAGGTAGCGGAGAGACTGCATTCCAGACTTGCCACTAGATGTATGGCAGCCACCATATGGGCACCTCGATTAATGGGGTTGGGCGGCTTCGCCGCCCAACCCAAATCCTGATTCTTACGTGGGTCACTGGGCAAGAACTTTGATTTTTCGAGGTGCCCATATCTTTAAATTATCTTAAGGGATCTTGACCCCTTTACGGTCTTGGACTTACTGGTTGCTGCTGCGACTCTAGACAGAACTCAAGTCAAACAGCGCCGCAAACGGTTATAAATCGTCCCATCATTACGCTTATCCACCATCAAAACCTGAATTTGGGCTAAATGGTGCTCTGGATCCTCTTGGATCCGATAACAAATCCGATACTCTCCCGCGTCAACACTGAGAATATCCCGCAGACCATACTTATTCAGGGGGCGGCTATCGTGGGGGCGCGGTGTCGTTTGCAACTCCACAATTCGCTGCATCAGTTGGCGGAACTCCTTCATGGGAAGCTTGCCCAGGTCCTTCGTGCAATCAATGCGGAGCGTGTGCTGCAGCTCCGTTCCTAGGGGCGGCAAGTCCTCATGGGTGATTTGGTGGACCTCGCAATATTGGAGTTTGTTGCTCACCTGGCTTAGCTGCTGGGAGAGGGAATCTCGCTCCGCCGCCAAAACCATGACTTTTTCCTGTTGTTGCTCCAGTTGGGACTGTAATTCCATCAATTCCTGCTGGGTTTGATTGAGGGTTTGGTTTTCTTCCTCCAGCAGGTGAACATAGGCCACCTCATTGCGCCGTTCCTGAAGCCGCGTTTGCAGAGCTGCAATCTGGTCCGTGAGGGTTTGGCACTGATCCTGGGAATGGTGGTAGTTACTTTGGGTGTTGTCCAACTGTTCTTGTAACTTGGCCACCAGAGTTTGATGGGTTTCCGCCTCCTGGGTTGCTTGCTGGAGCTGGTGGTGCAACTGGACAAACGCATCCTGGCGATCGTTCATTTGCCGCCGTAACTGACGCAACTGGTCCTGGAGCCGACTCACATAGAGCCACAGCCAAACCATCAAGGTCAAAATCACGACCCCTACTCCCCAGATCCAGTCCTGGTAGTGTTCCGCCCAGGTTTCTGGGCTAGGAACCAGGGAACCACCCTGGGCGAGGTAGGCTTCGTCCGAGTCGGGAGGGTTGGTGAGGGCAGCTGAGGCGGGGGCAGCCGAGGCCGGGGCTAAAGTTCCCAACATGAAGGCTGGGGACTCCGCAGCAGGGGCTGGGGCCGAGAGGTGAGCTACGGGACGATTGTTGGGGCTATCGGCCAGAGCGGCGATAGCCGTATCGCGGGACGGAGCCGCAGAGTCAACGGTCAGATCCACGGCAGTTGGGGCAAGGATATCTTGGGCCCTAGGCGTTGGGGCAGCGGTCTGACTAGTAGCGGTCTGATTAGGAGTGTCTTGACTAGTGAGGGCTTGACTCGTAGCGGCCTGAGTTGCGGGAACCGTAGGGGTAGAAAAAGTTGTAATCGTCTCGGGAGTTGTAGGCGGCTGCACCGCCGCTGTTGCAGAATGGGGCGCGAGGGACGGAGCCTCAACCCGAGTCACGGGAACACCCGCAGAGGCCAAAACCTGGGGAGACTCGGGCGCAAATCGGCCTAGGTTTAGGCGTGTCGAAAATTCCACGGCTATCTTTGCCGTGGGTAGGGGCGCAACCCGAGGCCATACCAACCCCAGGGCTGTGATAATCAGCCCCCCTACCGTGGTGAAAATCGTGAGTTGAAGCGCGTGATTGTTGCGTGTTGCCATGGTTTTCCCCCGACTTGCTCAGGTCGCCCACCGCCCTAGCCGCCGCTGCCTTTGGATGAATTGCAATCAGACGGAAATGCAGGATCAAGCGAGAAAGGTTGCTTGTGCTTTCATTCAGTGTTTTAAGCGTATGTTTTAGTTAAGTCTATAGGGTACCGCGATTGGAGAGGCAACAAAGCAACTCACTCCCTAGCCGTCGGCTGGGGCCAAGTGTCTCCTAGGGCAGCACAGCGTCAGGACAGCAAATCCATTGCGGAGTCGTCGCTAGACTGGTTGCGTGCCACCGGACAGCAACCGGATAGCGGCCATCAGTTGCATAAGGTACCGAGATCAACGGGATTAAGACGTGCCCCACCTCCGGCGGAGGACATCCGGCCTCACCTCAGCGTTAGCCGCTTTGGCCCGTTGGAGTTTCCGAGGTATCCGATAAACGTAATGATTTTAGATGATTTTAAATTTAAGTATCGGATACCTCGATTAATTGGGTTGCGCGGCTTCGCAGCGCAACCCAACCTTGATTCTGCCGTGGGCACTGCGGTGAGAATCTGTGTTAATCGAGGTACCCTATCCCTATTGGAGGATGTTTGGGAACTTCTGCTAGGTCCCGTAGGCCCTGGCAGAATCGCCCTCAGTCCCCCTTTTGAAGGGGGAAGAGGAGGTCGTCCCCCCTTTGTAAGGGAGGTGGGGGATTCTCTGAGGTTTCCAAATATCCTCTTAGGCACCTCGATGAATCCAAATGTTTAGGAGATAGCCCACGTCAGACTTGGGGTTTGGTATGGGCGACTTCGCCGCCCACATCCACTAATCGAGATACCTGAGCTGGGCACCTCGAAAAATTCCAACTTTTGCCCAGTGACCTAGGCAAGAATCAGAGTTGTGGGGGGGAAGCTTTGCTGCCCCCCCACAATTAATCGAGGTACCCTATTGCTATTATCCTAACGGCTAGCTCTCCCGGATGTCGCTAGATCGGGTTAGAAAATTTTGCCAGCATTCGGGGGCACCTTGAAAAATCTCAATTCTCGCCCTGGGCTAGGGGCTGTCATCAGTTGCCCTTAGACTGACTTCAGAATCAGGGACATAGCTCCTCACGCATCTAACTGGGGCGGGCGTGTAAGGCTGATATCGCAAGGTTTCCACCGTGAATTGATAACACGCCCTAGGCAAGAATTAGAGCCTGCGGCGATCGACCAAGCCGCCCAACCCTATTTATTCGCCCCATCCTATTTATTCGCTCAACCCTATTTAGGGCACCTCGATGAATTGTGGCGTGCGGC
>JAYKIB010000250.1:0-17660 GCA_035285005.1 Prochlorothrix sp. | reverse complement strand
CGGACGGATGATTAAATTCGCGTGAGATAGGACGATTTTCTCGACTTGTGACTTATTATTTGGCAGTTGCCCAAAAAGGGTAGGGACTTCATCGGATCTCTACCCTTTTTGATGGATTCTGGCAACTTTTTGATTACTTACAGCGCACTAAAAGGCACTGTAACCGGTCTGTCCACTCCTCCATTTGATCGCGATCGTCAGGGAGGCATATCACGGTTAGGAAGGGGCATGGTCCACGAGGCTCCAATAACCATCCGACTCCACGGCTGCAAATTATAAAAAGCTATAAAAGACTACAAAAGTCTACAAAAGGGGCGCCTCGATTAATTCAAATTTTCACCGGTGTGCCTACAGCAGAATCAGGGTTGGGTTGTGCGGCGAAGCCGCGCAACCCAATGAATCGAGGTGCCCATTAATTACAGCGCACTAAAACGCACCTCGAAAACGCACCTCGCACAGTGCTGCAACAATTACAGCAACTCAGTCGCTCGTTCGGCCAGGGCCGATCGCTCACCGCGCTGCAGCGTAATATGTCCCGCCAGGGGTTCATCCTTAAAATGTTCCACCACATAGGTTAGGCCATTACTAGCCGCGTCAATGTAGGGATTATCAATCTGATCCGGGTCACCCGTCAGTACCACTTTCGTGCCCTCGCCCGCACGGGTCAGGATCGTCTTCACTTCATGGGGGGTCAGGTTTTGGGCTTCGTCCACAATGAAGTACTGCTGTGGGATCGATCGGCCACGAATATAGGTCAGGGGTTCAATGTGTAGTAGACCCCGATCGATCAGCTCCTCATACCCATGTCGCCATGCCTTGTTATGGCTCTGGTTGCGGTGTTCCTGCTCCTGGGTACCCAGGATCAAATCCAAATTGTCATAGAGCGGCTGCATCCAGGGCGTGAGTTTTTCCTTCACATCCCCCGGTAGGTAGCCCAGATCACGACCCATGGGAATAATCGGACGGGCAATGAGCAGGCGGCTATGGCGCTGTTCATCCGCGACTTTTTGCAAACCCGCCGCGATCGCCAGCAGCGTTTTACCGGTGCCCGCTTTCCCTACCAACGTAACTAACTGAATTTCATCCCGCAGCAGCAAGTCAAACGCGAGGCGCTGCTCTCGGTTACGGGGTTGAACCCGCGAAATTCCGGTAGCGGGAATTTTGGTAGCCAGTCGGGCGGTTTTGCCGTCAGCACAAACCACGCTGAGAGCAGTGTGGTTGGGATTTGTCGTATCCACCAGCATGAGGGTGTGGTTGGGGGGAAACGTTTGAGTTAGACTCGTTTCCCCCGACTGAAATAGTTCTGTGATGCTGTCTGGGGGGACCACCCAATCCTCAATGCCTTGATATAAATCTTGCAGATCAATTTGAGCCGACTCGAAATCCTCCGCCGCTAGTCCTAAAACGTCAGCTTTAATGCGCAGGTTTGAGTCCTTGCTGACGAGGGTAACCGGGCAGTTGCATGTCCTTTTGAGTTCAAGGGCAACGGCAAGAATTGCATTGTCAGCGATGTCCCCTTCTAGTTCCAAGGGCAACTTCTGAAGTGTCTCTTTGCTACACAGGGCAACGCGTAGGCTTCCCCCCCGATCGAGGGGAATAGATTCGGTGAGGCAGCCACGTTTGCGCAAAGCATCCAATTGCCGGGATACATTACGGGCATTACGTCCCGTTTCCTCCATTTTCCGCTTAAAGCGGTCCAGCTCTTCAATCACCGTAATCGGCAACACCACATGGTTATCCTCGAAGTGGAGGAGGGCGTTGGGCTCATGAAGCAAAACATTGGTATCTAAAACAAAAACCTTTTGCATAGTGACCCCCTGGGGTTAAACCACCTATCTAGGCAGGGATAGCCACGGGGTCAGCAGCCGCGAAAGTGGCAGCAGTTGGGGAGTTGCGCTGGGGGCAACGGGGCAACTGGGGCAACTGTAACAGCCAAAACGGGGGCGATCGATACCCAGACCAGTGAGCGAACAAAACCGAAGTAAAAGACTCCAAACAAGCTTATAGCAGTCGCCCAGTTGCATAGGACCAATTTGGGGAGGATATCCCCGACTGTGCGAGGAATTCTCGGTCTCACATGTCCCAACACGCCTGTCCGTTGCTACAGCATCTTGGAGATGGAGCGGGTACAGGGAGTTGCCCCGCCGAAAGCAGTACAACTCTCGTCTTGTACGGTACTGTTGCGAACAGTGCTGTATCTATCTCGATCGTATCATAGGCTACAGCTTTGATCGGCTAGGACTTGGCCTGATGGCGGCTCTGGTAGTGACCTGACTTGGGGCGAGTCCATTGGCCCCGTCGTGCCCCATCCGCCAGGACATGGGACACCCGATCGTGGGCTTTCATGCTGGCACCCAGGGGAAGACCTTCAAAAATCAGGTCTGTAATTTCGGCAATGGCAAAGACGCGATCGGGTTGATCCTCCAGCACTTGGGTGATGGTGTCGGGCAGGGAAAGATGACTGTAGAGGGGCTTGAGGTAGCGACGCCAGGTGGGTTGCTGGGGGGCGGTCGATCGGCTGGGATTGCGTTTAGTGGCGCTTTTGGGAGAGTCGATCGGGTTGGGGGCTGGCCGAGGCTTGGGGCTTGGGGCAACGGAGGCTGGACCAGCGCCAGATGGGTCTGCGGTGTTGGCTGAAGTATTGGCCGCCGATGGATTGGTTGCTGAAGTATTGGCCGCTGGCCCACTGGCTACTGAAGTATTAGTTGCTGAAGTATTGGCTGCTGAAGTATTAGTTGCTGAAGTATTAGTTGCTAAAGTATTGGCTGCTGAAGTATTGGTTGCTGAAGTATTGGCTGCTGAAGTATTGGTTACAGAGGCGGCGGAAGCCTCGGCTGATTCGCCTAAACTGGTGGCCTGAGCGGTTTCACCGGACAAATCTGGGGGAATGGCGGATTGGAAACGATTCGGTTGCGGCTGATCAGGCTGGGGCTGATCAGGCTGGGATTCATTAGGCCGAGAACCGTCGGGCCGAGAACCGTCGGGCTGGGTCATCGCCAACCACTGCAACACCTGTTGCAAACTCTGACGCTGGGCGCGGATCGTCTCCAGTTGATGTTCTAAATTCTGCTCATGCTGGGCCAAACCCAGATCGAGGGCATGGAGATTGTGGAGCGTGGGGGTGAGGGGAAAGTCAGCCGGGAGGGGGACAAAGGTAACGGGCTGATTAGGGTCTGGGGGCGGGGGAGCGGGGTTAGGCACGATCGCAAACCCAAGCAACGGCACTCCATTGTATAGCACCTGTATCGATAGCACCTGTATCGGGCACCTCGATTAATCTAACGTTTTGGGAGACAGCCCACGCAAGAATAAAGGTTTGGGTTGGGCGGCGAAGCCGCCCAACCCAATGAATCGAGGAGCCCGATCGATAGCACCTGTAAGCTGTCTCGCTAGTGACCCGTTGGAGCCGCAATGATTACCCGCACTGGGGCCGATCGCTCGCTCCGAGATCGGCGCGGCAGTGCTACCCGATCGCCAGCACGATCGCCTGCTCCAAATCCGCCTGACTTAGATCCGTCACCACAAACACTTCTTGAAAACTCTTGCCGTGGCGAGCAATCAGCTTATAGCCCCCGATCGTCGGGGTCGAAACCCGCAACTTAAACCGGGGAGCATGGCTCCGCGCCCGACCGATCACCGCCGGGGTCACGGTTTGAATGCCGGGATTCAGGACTAGGCGCTTCAAAATGGCCACAAGTCCCGGTAAATAGGTGGAATGGGTCAGGACGAGGCGGCCTTTGGCCGCATCCGGTGCCATCAGGCCGGTTCCAGGGGAGCCATGGTCAGACCTGCCCGTCCCAATTGTTGGTGATAGAGCTCCGCCTGTTCCTGGGGACCACTCCAGACGATCGCCTGACCATCGTTATGGACCTGGTGGGTCAGTTCCCAGGCTTGGTCATGGCCCATACCGGGAATGTATTTCATCAAGCACTGGGCCACATGCTGAAAGGTGTTGAAATCGTCATTGAGGACGATCACCTTGTAGTTTGGGTAGGGCTTGTGGGTGGTGCTAGTGGAGCGTTGGGGAGTGAGAGTGGGAGCGGCAGCAGGCATAGGGAATGAGCAATATATCAACGATCAAATACAGCGCCTAGGCACCTCGAAAGATGCTAATTTTTGCCCGGTGACCCACGCAAGAATTAGGGTTGGGTTGGGCGGCTGCACCGCCCGCCACCATTAATCGAGGTATCCGTCCAAAACAGCACCGTTAGGGATACTCAAATACGGCACCGTGGGCAACAACGGCACTGTGGGCAACAGTGCTGTCAATTGGTGTTGCAAATCTAAAAACAAACTTAAGAACAAACTTAAAGGGGAGCGGCGAAGCCTGACAAGCCCCTCCTTGGGATTGATTTCAACCCATCTAGGGGGGGTATTGCCGCACACCCTCGGGCACCTCGATGAATTGGGTTGCGCGGCTTCGCCGCGCAACCCAACCCTGATTCTGCCGTGGGTCCTGCGGTGAAAATGTGAATGAATCGAGGTGTCCTCTCGATCGCGCGCCCTAGGGCGTGTCATCTATCCACTGGAGAAACCTCGTGAGATCAGGGCTATACGCCTGCCCCAGTTGTGTGGGCTCGGGGCTGCGTCCCTGATTTGGAGAGCATTCTCGGGTTAAATGATGATAGCCCCTAGGATAGCAAGCCCCAGCGATCGGTGGGCCAAAAGCGAACCCAGGCCCGTCCAATAATATTGCGTTGGGGTAAAAACCCCCACACATGGGAGTCATTACTGTCGTTGCGATTATCCCCAAACACCAGGACCGTGCGATTGGGCACCTGATACGGTCCCCAGGTGTAGCGAGGGGGATCCAGAATGTAGGGTTCGTCGATCGGGGTGTCATTAATGTACACTTGGCCCTGGTTCACCGCCACCACATCCCCCGGTGTAGCAATCACACGTTTAATAAAGGCTTGATCCTTACCATAGCCCTGGCGTTGGAGCAGGGCCGGAGGCTGGAATACAATAATGTCGCCCGGTTCAGGCGGATGAAACCGGTAGGAAACCTTCTCCACCACCAGGCGATCGCCAATGGATAAGGTGGGCACCATGGAGTTCGAGGGGATGTAGCGCGGCTCGGCCACAAAGAGCCGAATCACCACTGCCAGTACCAAGGCGACCCCTAACATGACAAGATTCTCTTGTTGAGCTTGCCAAAACGAGGGCTGCACCGGTGTGTTCGGATCCGGGGCGGTTGACGGGGCCGAGCTTGCTTCGACCTGGGATGGATTGTCTCGGCTCGGATCCCCAGGCGCTGGGTTTGGGGCATCCGTCTGGGGATCATTCTGGGGGGTATTCTCCAAGGTTTCCAACGCTTAATGCTCCTGTGCCCATATGCCATTAGACTTTCGCAACTGTAACACGCTTTGGACTTCCGTACTGGCGCAAACCTTGCAACACCTGGGTTTGACCACGGTTGTGATTTGTCCAGGTTCGCGATCGGCGCCCCTCGCTTTTGCCTTTCACCAACAAACAGATCTGGCCTGCATTTCCATTTTGGATGAACGATCGGCGGCCTTTTTTGCCCTGGGACGAGCCCGACGATCGGGTCAGCCGGTGGCCCTAGTCTGTACCTCGGGCACAGCCGGGGCTAACTTTTATCCCGCCGTCATCGAAGCGCGGGAAAGCGGTGTTCCGCTACTGGTTTTCACCGCCGATCGCCCCCCGGAACTGCGCCAGTGCCACGCCGGCCAAGCCATCGACCAAACCCGTCTCTTTGGTCCCTATGCCACCTGGGAGACCACCCTGGACCTGCCCAGCGCCGATCGTGCTCGCCTTCAGTATTTGCGCCAAACCCTGGTCTATGCCTGGGATCGCACCCAATTTCCCCAGCCTGGACCCGTCCACATCAACTGTCCCTTCCGCGATCCCCTCTACCCCCAGCCCGATCCCGTCGTTCAGGCTCTCGAAGGTCAGTTTCCCGAGCCTGATTTTTTTGCCCATCTGATTGCACCGCCTACGCCCCTACCCAGTCCCCTGGCCTCCCTCTCCTGGGGCACCGCCGCCACGCCCCCCCTGCCCCTGCTCCAAGCTCCCCAGTTCCGAGAGCCCGGGCTAATCATCGTCGGCCCCGTCAAACCCGCCGATCCCCGCAGTTTTTGCGCTGCTGTTGCCACCCTGGCCAAAGCGCTCCAATGGCCTGTTCTGGCTGATGTCCTGAGCCCCCTGCGCCACAGCAGTCCAGCCCCCGAAGCCCTGATCACCACCTACGACCTGATTCTGCGCCATCCGCCCCTTGCGGCCCAACTGGTTCCCCAGCAGGTCATTCAAATTGGGGAGCTGCCCACCAGCAAAGAGCTGCGCCAATGGCTCGCCCAGGCCCAGCCCCAGCGCTGGATTGTGGACCCCAGTGCCGAGAACTTGGATCCCCTCCATGGGCCGGTACTCTCGGTGCGCTGTGATCTGGAAATCTTTCAAGATTGGGTCTTCCAGCGGGCCATGCGCCATGCCCCCACCCCCGCCCCCCAGGTGCAGGAGGCCCAACGCCGCTGGCTGGACGCGGAACACCGGATTCAGTCGCTTCTGTACCAAACCTTGACCCCCGTGGAGCAGATGAGCGAGCCCAAGTTGGCCTGGGCCCTGGCCCATTGGCTCCCCCGCGACACACCCGTGTTCATCGCCAACAGCACCCCCGTGCGGGATTGGGAGTGGTTCTGTATGCACCACGATCGGGAGTTGTCGATCTTCTTTAACCGGGGGGCAAACGGTATTGATGGCACCCTGTCCACGGCCTTAGGCATTGCCCACGGTGAATCCCAGGGTGCGGTGCTGGTGACGGGAGACTTGGCCCTCCTCCACGACACCAACGGCTTTTTACTGCATTCCCAGTTCCAGGGCCATTTAACGATCGTCTTGATTAATAACGACGGGGGCGGCATTTTTGAGCTGTTACCCTTGGCGGACTTTGAGCCACCCTTTGAGTCTCTATTTGCCACCCCCCAGAGCCTGGATTTTAGGTTGCTCTGTCAAACCTATGGCATTGAGTACCAGGCCATCACCACCTGGGGGCAGCTGCGGTCTCAGGTGCAGTCCCTGCCCAACACGGGGATTCGTCTCTTGGAAGTGCGCACCGATCGCAAGGCCGATGCCCAATGGCGGCGGGACTTTTTTGCACAACTGGTTCAGGAGGAGGCACCGTAGTTTTTGCCCTCTCCCGTGGCCGAGCCCGTCCCCAAGCCAGCCACGTTCAGCCCGATCCAGCCCTAGCCCGATCGCGGCCCGAGCCAGCCCTAGCCCGATCGCGGCCCGAGCCAGCCCTAGCCCGATCGCGGCCCGAGCCCTGCCCGTGGGCTACCGGAGCCCGATCGGGAGCAAATCGATTTCCCCAGGGGTCTCTGCCGTCTATTCGGCTGCGTTGGGAGAGGCGAACGCGTCCGGTTCCAACACACAAATGGCATAGCCCTTGCGGGTCATGGCCACGGTAATTTCATCGCCCTGTTGGGTTAAGCGCCCCACAATTTCGAGTGCCTTGTCCGCCTCTTCCTCCACCTTAAACACGCTGTAATAGCGGCCCATCACAAAGGTGGCCACCAGATCCTGATCTAAATCTGGGACCCGAATTTGGACAAAATCCGATCGTTCTGCCTCGTACAAATAAAATGACTTCGCCGCTTCGCGAGGCTTGGCGGGTAGGGGACGGGTCGGGGTGCTACCCGGTTCTAGGGTCCAAAGCATGTAGCCCACAGCTGTTTGGGTGAGAGCTACAGCCGTATCCTTAGCATTCAGCTTCAGAATAAAGCGCAGGGCTTGCTCGGCATCATCAGCTTTCCGCAAAAAGCCATAATTCTCTCCCTGCACATGGATGGCTCCCAGGGGGGTATCGTCCCCCTCCAACTTCACATGGCAGGTTTGGTACTGGTTACGCGATACGAGAAAGAAGCAGCGGGTCAAGTTCGTCTTTTCACTCATTACTAAATTCCTACTTACAGCCGTTCACCCCAAGCCCCGGATCGAACTGCGATTGCCTCGATTCAATTCCTGGAGCACCTCGATTCATGGGGGTGGGCGGCCAAGCCGCCTCACCTAACCCTACTGTTGCCGTGGACATTCGGGCAAAACTGGGGCGTTTTGGGGTGCCCCTGGGTCAGAACGGATGAGATCCTCAGGGTGAGATTTCGATACACCTATGGCTGGCTTTATTTTCCCATGCTTTGCCTTGGCTCGGGTGAGCTGTGTCAGGGATTGCCGCCTCCTGTTCCCATCCGTTGCCTCTCCCTGCGCCGTAAGGCAGTGTGCCCCTCTCCCCAGTAACCCTGGGATCGACGAGTCCTCGGCTGTCTAAGCATCGCGACGGTTATTGTCCGGGGATCGTAGCCACCTGGGGGGTGCGATGCCATAACCCTGGTTCTTGGGTGGGCCACAGGATCAAAATCTGGATTTTTCGAGGTGCCCACCAGACCCGCAATTTTTCGAGGTGTCCCATCGACGAGACACCTCCAGGAATGGGGTGGGCGGCTTTGCTGCCCGCCTCCGATTCTGACCTGGGCCGTAGGACCAGAACTGGGATTTTTCGAGGTGCCCGATCGAGACTTTGTAAAAAACTATGTCAACCCATCACGGGTCATGCCGGGGAAGGGATTGGCTGTAGCAGTATGGGAGAAGTCTGTAATGAGTGAACGTTGCGCGTCCCATCCGGTCGCCTCTACATCCATTCCCCTTTTGCATCCTGACCCTATTGCCTATGCTGAGCGATCCAACCTCTTATCGTCTCCGTCAGTTGCCCCTTCTGGATACGGTGTGGGAAGGCGCTCGTGTGCCTGTGAAAGCAGACTGGGATCCCCTGTTGCGCCGATCGGGTCGCCACCATCCCCAAAACTATGTGGTCTGGATCGATGGGATTTCGGGTGCGGTGCGGGCCATTGAAGCCCTGGATCCCAATCCAGCGCAGCCCCCCTATGATGCGATCGTCCATGCCCTCCTTCGCGCCATGGAGACCACCTGGGATTTGAACCGTAATCCCGTCTCCGCCGGACGACCTCGCAAAATTGTGGTTCGCGATCGAGAACTACACTTCTTTTTGCGGGGGATTTTGCAGAACCTGGAGATTAAGGTGGAATATCAGCCTTTTCTCCCGGTGACAGATCAGCTGATGATGACCCTCACGCGCCTTGTCCAGCGCCATCCTCCTGCGCTGAGCCTCCCCGAGCAACATTGGCTTCAGGCCCAAACCCAAAACCTGTGGGCCACGGCCCCGTGGCAATGGCTAGCGGATCACCAAATTTTGGAAGTGCAATTCCCCGACCTCCAGCACAATCCCCTCCATGTGTCCGTGCTGGGCAAGCTGGCCCTGGAGTTCGGCCTGCTGTTCTACCGCTCCCAAGCCTCACTCCAGGAATTTCGGCAGCAGATGCTAAATCCCCAACTGGACTCCCCCTCTGCGGAAGAGGCGTTTTTGCGCCAGGACTGTTTCTATCTCACCTATCTTTCGCCTCCTAGCGCCGACACCCCCGTTCCCGCTGTCTTACCGGTGGAAGTGGGAAGCATTCATCCCCTCGATGGCATTCAGCCCCGTCTATCCGGGGAGCAGTTGCGCATTGTGGTGGTGGCGATCGAGGCGTTAACTCGCTTTTTCCAGCAATATCAAAGTCAGTTAGAGGCATTTCCCGCCCTCAGCCAGGACTACCGCATCGATCTCCCCTCGAACGTGGCCCCTGTGGATTTTGCGCCCTGTCACGTCCGGGTGACCACCTGCCCCCAACTGTCCCAGCAGTTGCAACAGGCTCCGACCCTACTGCCCATGACCTTACCGGGACCGCCGGGGCTGTGGTCCTCTCCCCACCAGGTTCTCGATCGTCTGCAGGTTCAGCAAACCCTCATTCCCGATCGGGCAATGGTCAGCGTTGGACAACTGCCCTGGACGGTGTATAGCAGTCTGGTGGAGCGACAAATTGTGCGATCGATCTGGCCCTGGAACGAGACTACCGGGAACGGGGCGGATGGCCTCCAAGCCGACATGGGTACGGTCCAGGGGACGGGGATCCAGGGTGAGCAGCAGAGGCATGGGAAGCAGCTGGAAGAAGAGAAGAACAGATATCGGGCGTTCCAAGAAGATTGCCGAGGTTCGGTTCAGTCTGGAGAAGGATTGCCGATTATTTTAGTCCAAAGTACCCAATCTCAGGCTAAGGCGCTGATCGGGGCGATCGAAGCCGCAGGAGGGTTAGAGGCGATCGGCTTCAATCCGGGGCACGATCCGGTGTCCCACATGGTAGTAGATCTGGGTCTGCTCAAGCTGCGGAATGGAGTCTTTGAAGTATTTGGGGAGTACAACTCCGAAGGGCAAGGCCACCGCTTAGCACGGCAAAAGTGGGACCAACGGACCCACAACAATGGTGGACGTTGTGGTCTCTTACTGGCGACGGGGGTGAACGGTCCTAGCCAGGGGAAGCCCAGTCTTCAGGATTTGGTGCAGTTGTGGGAAGTGCCGGCCTGGAGTCCGGAGCAACTGGGACTGGGGATGCTGCGGTTGCAGCCGGTGCCGTCTTTGAGTCGTTGAGGGTACGAGGGGCTGTCAGCATTTAACCCTGGAATGCCCCCAGACTCAGGGATACATCCCTAGCCCATTTAACTGGGGCGGACGTGCCCCTCTGGGGTACTTCGATTCATTGTGGTGGGCGGCGAAGCCGCCCACCACAACCCTAATTCTTGCGTGGGTCACCCGGTAGAAATTCTCATGTTTCGAGGTGCCCGATAGCATCAGGTTGCTACAGGACCGTGAGTGGATGACACGCCCTACGGCTCCAAGTCCTCCAGCAGAGACCGGGCGATCGGTCCTAACCCCAGACCGGGGGGGAAGGCTCCATCCTGTTTAATGTGGCGCACCTCCTCCGAGGTGATCGGGAACCCTAGTCGATCGGCCACCGCCTTGACAATATCGCCCCGATCGATCACCCCCGCCACCGCTCCCGCCGGAGACAGCACCGTCACAAAGTCCACGCCGTCCGCTTCCAAGCGATGAATGACTGCCGCCACGGAAGCTGCCTCGGTCACCGTGGCGATCGATCCCAGGTGCCGCACCACCTCCGCAACCGTCCAGCGTTCCCAAAGACTACGCTCCACCTGGCGCACCTGGACCAAATCGACCCAGCCTAGATAGCGACCCGCCGCCGCTGCATAGTAGGCCACCGGCTGCACCGCCGACTGGAAGCCCGTACTTCCCATCAAATAGGTTTCGATAAACTGCCCCAAACTGAGGGATCCATTCACCACCCGCAGCGATCGGGTCTGAATCTCGCCCGCCGAGAGATCTAGCAGGACTTCCTGCAGTGTCGTCAGGCGATCGTACTGCTGGGCATTGCGGATCGCAAACCAGCCCAGCAGCATAATCCAGAGGCCACTTCCGTCATCGAGCCACAACAAATCCGAAAGCCCCAGCAACACGGCGAACCAGCCCAGGGTCTTGCCCGTCCGGGCGGCCCAATGTACCCCTTGAAATCGACTATCCGTGAGTTTCCACACGGCAGACTTGAGAATCTGGCCCCCATCCAGCGGTAAGCCTGGAATCAAATTAAACAGGCCCAGGACCAGGTTGAGATGGGCAATTTCTCCCGTTAAAACCGCTGGGGGACTTTGGACCGGGAGGGAGCCTTGCAAGGTATGGAGCAGGACAAAGAACAGCAGACTGACCGCAGGACCGGCGATCGCCACTTGAAAGGCTTGGCCCGGGGTTTTGGACTCGCGATCGAGGGCAGCCATCCCCCCAAATAAAAACAGCGTGATCGAGTTCACGCGAATCCCCTGGGCCCGGGCAACTAAGCTATGGCCCAGTTCATGGAGCAGTACGGAACCGAATAACAAAAGGGCCGTGATGAGGCCCACGGTTCCGGCCAAAAAGCTGCTCCAATTTGCATATTGCAGTTGCCAGTCCCACCCATTGACCAGGGCGATTAACGCCACAATCACAAACCAGGAGGGATCAATAAAGAGGGGAATTCCCAGGAGGGAACCAATGCGCCAACCAGATTGCATGGGAGTAGGGGGATGAAGACTGCTTCTTCACCATAGCGAAGGGCTGAAAAGCCCAGACAAATCCGTTAATTTGTTTAATCTAAGGCTAAAGTTTTCAAAACCTCAGTTAAGTTTCTTGGCGATCGGTTAGGCATCTGAGGCCATCTGTCCCCAAACGCTATAGCGCTTTGGTTCCTCAAGCAGGATGCAGGGACGGTTGTGATTATCGTTAATGTCACGCCAGAAGGCTAAGGCATCCGCATGGCGCTCTGGCTCAAAGGTTTTGAGGAGCTGAAAAACTTGCCCGTTGTAGCGCAGGACAAAAATTGTTTGTTCGGGAGTGGTGGGGTGTTGAAGTTTCGAGACTTCAACATCTTGGCGACGCAAAATGAACATGGAACCCAACTGAAGCGATGTACCAAGGCAACATAAATCTAGCTTACTTAGCATTCGGGACTTACGTCCACTATCCGTAAAAACCGTCCAAATCTTCAGGGGGTATCTTGATTAATTGTGGCAGGCGGCGAAGCCGCCTGCCACAATCCTGATTCTGCCGTGGGCACTGCGGTCGAAATTTGAATTTTTCGAGGTGCCCCAGTCTCTGTCGGAAATCTTGGATGACTGCATTGGGCTGATGCCGTGAGTCCAGGGGACCCCGATTAACTGTGGTATGCGGCGCAGCCGCACGCCGCAATCCTAATGCTTGTGTGGGCCATAGGACAAAAACCTGACCTAATTGAGGGGCCCGTCAGGGCGTTGCTCTGCCTGTGTCGGGTTGACTTCAACGGGTACTGCTCCCCACACGTCGAGCGGGGAGATAATCGATCGCCGGGGGATGCGGTGAGGCGTAAATTAGCGTTTGGGACAGAACCCGAGCGTCGGGGCCTGAGGCCAGGGGAAGGGGGCTCAGGGATGGGAATTGGCAAAGGGCCATCACCGCGACCCACAAAATGCTGCACCAGATGATCGTAGAGAGTTTCATCATTCCGAAATGATTCATCCTTAAAGTCGAGGACTTGTCCGCGCCCTGACCCGATCTTGGACACTGGGATGGTTTCCCCAATGACGGATGGCAGATCACGAAGAGGTGGCAGAAGATGTACCGCTGTGGGGGGAAGCCGTGCCCCAGCAGACTCTAGAGCAGCCAGCGGATTGGGGAGAGGCTGCACGGGAAGCCATGACGATCGCCCAAGGGAGCGCCCAAGGGATCGCTAAAGAGATCACCAAGAAGATCGTCAAAGGGGATGGGGCTTCTGTTCTTGCTATGGGGTACCTCGGTTAATTGTGGGGGGCGGCGAAGCCGCCCCCCACAACCCTAATTCTTGCGTCGGTCACTCGGCAAAAATTGTAATCTTTCGAGGTGCCCTATGGCGCGTCCCGTCATGGTGTCGGTCATTGCCCAAGGACGATCGATTCATCTGTCGGGGGGATCATCGCTCTGCTACGCGGAGGTGCGATCACCGCAACGGATCGGTCTATTGCCATAGATACTAGGAGTATCTTAGGGAAGTTCTGGAACTTGAGCATGAGGGGGACAACCCCCTATTTGAAGCGGGAGACGATTACTGGAGAGCCCCTGCTCCGTTCCGAGGAGTAAGGCCACCATCGCTAATCAAAACGTTTTGATTAGCTGAAGGGCACAGGGAAAAATTCCAACCTCCAATCGGGCACCTCGATGAATTTTGGCCGGCGGCGCCGCTGGCCACGACCCTGATTATGCTGTGAACACCGTGGTAGAAATTTAAATTTTTCGCGGTGTCCAATCCTCCATGAAAAAGCCCCCTGGGTCTCGAAGGGGGCTGGAGGTCTGGGTTTTTGTATCCCTGGGGAGGCTGCTTCGTTGCCTGCTCAGGGCCGCGTTCTAGCGAGTCGTGTGAGGGCTAATCGCGGGATAGCTCCATCACAATGCGCAGGATGTACCAGAAGAGCAAAGCCAGGGATGCGAACAGTTGGAGCGAGGCGGCCACGTGCTGATCCACGGCGTAGTGGTGCATGACGTTGGAGGTGTCGTACAGAATGGCCCCCGACGCAAATACCACCATAAAGAATGCAAAAATCAAGCCCAAATTGAAACCAAAAATCAGACTGGCAACAATTAAACCCAGGGCTAAGAAGCCGCCCACCGTCAGAATCCCTCTCAAAAAGGAGAAATCTTTCTGGGTTGTACCCACCACGGCGGTGAGTCCGGCAAACAGCATCCCGGTCAGCAATGCCGCCGTGGGGAGGACATCCGGTCCCATGAGGGAAGCCAGGAAGATCATCGGTGAGAAAATCACGGCTTCCGCGACCACGTAAAGGCCCAACCCCATGTACTGCACTTCCACGGAGCTATTGGCTGCAAAGGTGCGGGCCATCCACCCCAAGAGGCTGAAGCCGCCTAAAACTAATAACCAGGCAAAACCGCTACCGGAGATAGCCCGAAGCATTCCCTCCGCAAAACCAGAGGCGACGAGGCCGTATTCCACCAGGGCGAAGGCTCCAACGGCACCAGCGAGATGGGTATAGGTGCGACGGATAAAACGGGCACGATCGCTGGGGCGTGCCTGAGCGACTGCAATCATCGATCGACTCCTTAAATTGTAAGATTTTGAAAGTCTAAGATCTTGAACGATCGGGCACCTCGATTAATCCCAACTGTGGGGATGTTGCCCATGCAAAATTAGGGTTGGGGGAGGCGGCTTTGTCGCCTCCTATTAATCGAGCTATCCTATGACATCCTTCGCTAGGATGGGCTGCGGGTCTGCTCCCTAGCTTGAATCCTAGCCTGGGGATCCCACTCTATTTTTACATCACATCCTCTCAGAGGGAGCACCTCGAAAAATCCAAATTTCGCCTGCAATGCCCACGGCAGGATCAGGGTTGTGGGGGGCTTCGACTCCGCTCAGCCCCCCACAATTCATCGGGGTTCTCTCCATCCAGGTGCCCTGCCTCCATGGGAGGCCGTAGTGTTCCCCAGTGTAGCTTGTCCCCCCTAAACCAGAATTGTGGCGAAATCCAAAAATTGACCGCAACTTCCCCAAGTTTCGCCTATCCTAGAAAGTAGGTCCAAGGAGCTGGGTTAATGACAGCCCCTCGCACTCTGCCCCCCTTCCTCCCCATCACGCAATTATGGCTATTTCCCGCAGCAAGCTTGTCATTGGCGCAACTACAGTAATGGTTGCCACCGTTACCCTCACTGGAGCTGGGATCCACTGGTCCAAGGGTCAAGCCTTCTTTCAGGAGAGTCCTAAGGAGCTGATCGACGAAGTTTGGCAGATTATCGATCGCACCTATGTGGATGCCACCTTTAATCAAGTGGACTGGCAGGCTGTGCGCACGGAGTACCTGACCCAGAGCTACAACAGTCAGGAGGATGCCTACCAAGCAGTGCGGGAGATGCTGGAGCAACTGGAGGATCCCTACACTCGCTTCATGGATCCCCAGGAATTTAAAGATATGCAGATCGACACCTCCGGGGAGTTAACGGGGGTGGGAATCCAGCTGAGCCAGGACGAGGAAACCGACGAACTGGTGGTGGTCTCCCCGATCGAGGACACCCCGGCCTTTGAGGCTGGGATTGAGTCTAAGGATGTGATTATTAAGATTGATGGGCAATCCACCGAGGGGATGGATGTGAATGATGCGGTGCAGCTGATCCGAGGGCCGATCGGCTCTGAGGTGACGCTGACGATCCGCCGAGGCGAACAGGAAATTGACTTCCCCATCACCCGTGCCCGCATTGAGATCCATCCCGTGCGCTATGAGTATCGATCGAACAGCAGCGGTCCTGATGTGGGCTATATCCGTCTGACCCAGTTCAGCGCCAATGCTGCTGAGGAGATGCGGGAGGCCATTCGAGATCTGGAAAAACAAGGGGTTGCGGGCTACGTGCTGGATCTGCGCTCCAATCCGGGGGGCCTGCTCTACGCCAGTATTGAAATTGCGCGGATGTGGATGGACCAGGGCACGATCGTTTCCACCGTCGATCGCAAAGGGTTGGTGGATGAGGAAAAGGCCAACAATCGGGCGCTAACGGATTTGCCCCTGGTGATTTTGGTGGATGGGGGTTCGGCTAGTGCCAGCGAGATTCTGTCCGGTGCCCTCCAAGATAACGATCGGGCGATGCTGGTGGGTACCCAGACTTTTGGTAAGGGCCTGGTGCAGTCTGTGCGTCCCGTGGGCAGTGGTTCCGGCTTGGCCGTGACGATCGCCAAGTATCTGACTCCGAGCGGACGAGACATTAATAAGGAAGGTATTGCTCCGGATGTGGTGCTGGAGTTGTCGGAGGAGGAACGGGAGTTCCTGGGCCAGAACCGCGACGCGATCGGCACGCCCGAGGATCCCCAATACCGGGAAGCGCTGAATCTGTTGGAGGCGGAGATTGCCCAATTTGGTCGCACCGCCACCCATTAACCCTTGCCCCCGATCGCCCTATCCCCCCATGTCCCAACCGCTTAAGACCGATCGCGGCCATCTGCTCACGGAGCAGAATAACCCCGCCAGCCAAACGTTAGATCAACTCTCCAGTCTAGAACTGGTGGATCTGTTTAACCGTGAGGATGAAAAAGTCCTGGCGGCGATCGGGGCGGCCCGGGGCGATTTAGCCCAGGCGATCGATTGCACGGCGGCAGCCCTTGCCCAGGGGGGTCGCCTCTTTTATGTGGGAGCGGGAACCAGTGGTCGGTTGGGGGTGCTGGATGCGGCGGAGTGTCCTCCCACGTTTTGTACGCCACCGGAGTTGGTGCAGGCGATTATTGCGGGGGGAGAGGCGGCGTTGGTGCGGAGTTCCGAGGGGCTGGAGGACCGGCGCGAAGATGGGGCGCAGGCGGTGATCGATCGGGGGGTTACCGCGAAGGATGTGGTGGTGGGTATTACGGCGGGGGGAACCACGCCCTATGTGCATGGCGCGTTGGCCCAGGCCAAAACCGAGGGAGCTTGTACCGTGTTTATGGCCTGTGTGCCTCGGGACCAGTTCCCGGTGACTACGGATATTGATATTCGCTTGCTGGTGGGGCCGGAAATCCTTGCGGGTTCGACGCGCCTCAAGGCGGGCACGGTGACGAAGTTGGCTTTAAATATTCTCTCAACGGGAACGATGGTGAAGCTGGGGAAGGTGTACGGTAACCGCATGGTGGATGTGGCGGTGACGAATACGAAGCTGGAGGATCGGGCGGTGCGGATTTTGCGGGATCTGACGGGGCTGGAGCGGGAAGCGGCGACGGATTTGTTAGAGCGTAGTGGGCGATCGGTCAAGGTGGCGCTGGTGATGCAGGAATGCCAGGTCGATCGATCCACGGCCCAGGCACTGCTGGAACAACATCAGGGTCACTTGCGATCGGCCCTCACGTCCCTTGCCAATAGCGAATTACGTCCACTTCATGGCTAAAGTGTTGGGCACCTCGATTAATTCAAATTTCGACCCCAGTGCCCACGGCAGGATCAGGGTTGTGGCCGGCGGCGAAGCCGCCGGCCACAATTAATCGAGGTACCCTACAGAAGCAGGATAATTTAGACCGAATAATTCAAGACTTTCATCATCGAACCATGGAATTCAGAAAGCATTGATAGTTCCTTATTGTTGTAGTGTTTTTTCCAAGAATCTGGCTTACCTTCTCTTATATGTTTACCGTCTTGAAGCTGTTCAAAATCCGGAATCTTTTTATCTTTACAGTAATCCAGTCCTATGATTTGCTTTATATTCTCGCAAACTTGCAATCTGTTTTTTAATGTTTCTTCAT
>JAYKIB010000249.1:0-47722 GCA_035285005.1 Prochlorothrix sp. | reverse complement strand
AGTTGCCAGAATCCATCAAAAAGGGTAGAGATCCGATGAAGTCCCTACCCTTTTTGGGCAACTGCCAAATAATAAGTCACAAGTCGAGAAAATCGTCCTATCTCACGCGAATTTAATCATCCGTCCGTTGCCATCTTCCTTGAGAGTTGCATATCCTCAAGGGTCTGGAGTGTGGTGATAAATTTGGGAAAACCCTTGAGAGTTGCATATTCCCAAGGGTCGGTGGCGATCGATCGAAACCCGAGGGCAATCCTAGGCAGAAGTCATGGGCACGAAAACAGTCGAGCATCGATCGTACACTTTGCCCAGGAAACGGAGCTTTTGGCCAGAGACAGTATTAACACCCCGGTATTGGCCACCTTCTTGGGTAAAAGCAGGCTGACTGAAGTCCACCTGACGGGCAACAACGCTGGACCCGAGGAAACGGACAACACGTCCGCCAGGGACAGTCTTCACCTGGATGGGGTCATGGTTGTAGGAAACGCCACGGTAACGAAGCTGCATGTAATTTGACTCCTAATTCAAAGGGAAGGTAATAGTCAGAACACTGTGAACTTGTCAGGAAGTGTAGACGAGGAATTCACTGAAAATAGGGATACGAAACCGCTCCGGGTCATTCCGTAAAACTTCCGCAACCCCCATGTTTTTTTATCCGTATTCCCCCGAAAGTTCCCCGATCGCGATCGTCTGGAGCGCTAAAAAACAAAATGCCCAGTGGCTAAAAGCCTAACTGGGCAAGGGATTAGGGGATTATCGATCGAGGGCTTGGGGGCTGAGGAGAATGTCTTGGCTTCCCCATAAAACTATTGAGAAAAGTTACAAAGGCTACTGTTCTCCGGCTGATGCTGCAAGATAGCTTGGTTATAAGATCTCGGGATCAAGGCTCCCCGCACAGCGGGGAAGTCATGCCTACATCGTGCCTCTGGGGAATTTGAACTACCTTTGGCAGCAACTCTGAGTAATATGGCGGTTGCCAGGGCGTGTCATCAATTCACCCTAGAAACCATGGGAGCTCAGAATGACGCGCGCCCCAATGGTAGGCGCTGGGGGCTGTATCTCTGATTCTGAGGACATTCTAGGGTTCAATGATGACAGCCCCTGAAGCTTCCAACCTACACGAGGGCCTCTTCCTTCACCAACTTCTCCCAACCGAGGTCCTTGAGGGCCGTATTACGACGGAGAGGACGAGTGACCAGCTCCAGAATATCGCGGGAATTACTGAAGCCGTGGATCTGGGCGAAGGTAAACTCCACGGACCACTTGGTGTTGATGCCTCGCGCCTCCAGGGGATTTGCGTGGGCCATACCAGTGATGACTAGATCGGGCTGGAGGTCGTAAATCCGTTGAATTTGGTTGTAGTTGTCGGGCTTCTCGACAATGCGCGGCAACTCGACCCCCATATCCTGGCAGGTCTGCTCCAGCAGTTGTAGCTCGGCCCCTTGATAGCGCTTATCCATGTAGGGAATGCCAATTTCCGGCACTGTCATGCCGCACCGAATCAGGAAGCGGGCCATGGACACCTCAAGGAGGTTGTCGCCCATAAAGAAGACGGATTTCCCGCGAATCAGTTCAAGATACTCCTCTAGGCTCGCCCAGATTTGGGCTTCCCGCTCCGCTAAACCCTGGGGTTCAATATCGAGGACTGAACAGATTTTTTCGACCCAGGCTCGTGTGCCATCGGGACCGATCGGGAAGGGCGCACCAATCAGTTTGCACTTGCGGCGACGCATGAGGGTGGTGGCGGTGCGGGAAAGGAAGGGGTTGACCCCGGCCACAAAGTAGCCCTCTTCCAGGACGGGCAGCTCGGTATAGCGCTTGGCCGGTAACCAGCCGGACACTTTCACGCCTTGCTTCTTCAGTTCCAGGGTCAGTTGGGTGACGACGGGATCGGGCAGGGAACCAAAAAGCACCAAGGGATGGTGATCCTGATACTCGGCCTCGGCCTCGATGGTTTTGGCTTCGGCGGCTGTATCCTTGCGTCCCAGATTAAAGAGCCGCTGAATCCCGCCGCTGCGCTCCTCTTTTTCTTCCTTACTGCTAACTTCCTTGGGACAACGGTTTGCCATGGCAGCAAGCACCGTATCTTCCCCTTGGGTGAAGGCGTAGTCCAGACCATTGGCGCGGGCCACAACGATCGGGATGTCGAGTTCTGCCTCCAGCTTGGGGGCAATCCCCTCCAGGTCCGTCTTGATGATTTCCGTGGTGCAGGTGCCAATCCAAACGATAACGCTGGGGTTCCGATCGCGCTTAATTTGCTCACACAGGCGCTTCAGTTCTTCGTAGTCGTTCAGCTGCGCGGAAATATCCCCTTCCTCTAGCTCTGCCATGGCATAGCGAGGCTCTGCGAAGATCATCACCCCCATGGCATTTTGGAGGAAGTAGCCACAGGTTTTAGTCCCAATCACCAGGAAGAAGCTATCTTCGATTTTCTGGTAGAGCCATGCAACGCAGCTAATGGGACAAAAGGTATGGTAATTACCGGTTTCGCAGTCGAAATTTAGGGCAGAGGGAGCTTGGGTCGCAGTCATAGGTCAGTATGGGGTGTTTTGCAGGGCAGGGGTGGGACTAGCGGGGAGAGGGGCAGGGGCTGACTCTCCTCGATTTCACCGCGATTCCCCCTCGATCGATCGCCTGCCCTTGCATCCATCAATAGACCTAGGGGTTGCTTTCAGGCGACATCGGAGGGATTGAGGGCATCGGGCAGCAGTCCAGCGGAACCTTCCACATCAGACATGCCAACGCTGGCTGTACTGCCGCCATTACCCAATTCAATATCGGGATCAAAGTTCAGTTGTAGGACTTCGATGATGGCATCTTCATCGGCGTTGAGTTGGAAGAAGGGCACCATCAGGTTGCCAAGCTTCGGCTCCAGCGCATTAACCACGCCTAAAATCAGGGACGATGTGGGGCGTTGTCCCCCGTCGGGGGTCCGAACCGATCGCCCTTCCATTTGCAGGCTGAGCCAGGGGCGGTTGGCTTGGTAGTAGTCCAGCCATTTTTGGCGAATCGAGGCGGTAAAGGACTCAAAGAAGGCCATAGGTCAGATTCTCGGTAAGGGTAGAGGGCGTTGCATCAGGGGGCTTGGTCTTGACGATTCCCCAGGCCCAGACGTTGGGGTCAATCCTGATCCGTGGGCTTAGATTTGTCAATCCAAAGCGATAGGCGATGCGCGGCGCTGGAAAAGGTCACGGGGATAATACCCGATCGGCTCCCCCAATCCACCTTTTTTTCCTGGAACCTGTCTTCGTCCTCCGGATGGGGACCTTAGACCATCATCAATTCCAAGTCCGCATCGGCGGTTTGGGCCGGGGCCTCGGTGGGCGGGTTGAGGTAGAAGTCGGACAAGAGACTAAAGAGTTCGCGATCGGCGGCATCCTGGGGAACCACGCCTTCGGGACGGGCTAGCACCTGGTCTGCAATATTGAGGTAGTACTCACACACGGGCAGCAGGCTAGGATCTTCGTCGGCCATTTCAAAGATGGTCTTACCTTTGACCCGTGAGACGCGGATATCTTCAATCAAGGGCAGCACTTCCAGAACCGGGATCGGCACAGCCTCCACGTACTTATTAATCAAGTCGCGCTTGGAGGTGCGATTGCCAATCAAACCGGCAAGGCGTAGGGGGTGAGTGCGGGCTTTTTCCCGAACGGATGCAGCGATGCGATTAGCGGCAAAAAGCGCATCAAAGCCGTTGTCGGTGACGATGAGGCAGTAGTCAGAGTAGTTCAGCGGGGCTGCAAAGCCGCCACAGACCACGTCACCCAGCACGTCAAAGAGAATGACATCATATTCGTCAAAAGCGTTCAATTCCTTGAGGAGCTTGACGGTTTCACCCACCACGTAACCGCCACATCCGGCACCAGCGGGAGGTCCCCCGGCTTCAACGCAGTCTACGCCCCCATAACCTTTGTAAATCACGTCTTCGGGCCAAATATCTTCGTAGTGGAAGTTCTTTTCCTGGAGGGTGTCAATGATGGTGGGGATCAGAAATCCGGTGAGGGTAAAGGTGCTGTCGTGCTTGGGATCGCACCCAATTTGCAATACTTTTTTGCCTCGCTTGGCGAGGGCGACCGAAATATTGCAGCTTGTGGTGGATTTGCCAATACCACCTTTGCCATAGACCGATAGTTTCACGGGGATTTCCCTCCTGGGTTGGGTGAATGGGTTGGACACCTCGATGAATTGGCGTGGGCTTCGACTCCGCTCAGCCCACCCTGATTCTTGCGGGGGTCACAGGGAACAATTGGGATTTTTTGAGGTGCCCGGTTTGTCGGGGCGGGTTATGTCAAATCGGGCAGTGGCCAAGTTGCTGAGGATCAGTCTGGGGAGGAGTATGCCCTGGATAGCGGGGGATTCGGCCCCAACCGGTCTCAACAAACCTGTCCGTTGCGCGTAAATCTAAAAAGAATGGAGGTGCCGCTTCATCACGGCGGCACTGGCTCCAACTCATTTGCCTCATCAGGTGTTTGCATTATTGGGGCAAGGACTAGGTTCTGGGAAGGGGGGATATTTTTGGATGGGGCCTTAAATAAAGCCTGGAAGGTTTATATAAAAATTTTTTGATTTTTAGTGAGTTAAAATGGTTTTACAGAGATTAAATTGGACTACTGAAGTATTTTATAATTTACTTTTATATAAATAAGAACATTTTACAAAACCTTGCTTGGGGAGACAGTCCCTCGATGAAGTGGGGTGGGCTTCGACTCCGCTCAGCCCACCCCCCGATCTATGTCCTTCATCCTGGGTGTGATTCGACCTTATTCCACCCTTGCCCCCCCTATAATTGGCAGCTCCCCAGCCCCGCTCCTGATTCTGGTGCTATCTCCTCAACCCTTGGATTCCAACCCCTATCAATCGTGTACCTCGATTAAGGGTGGCGTGCGGCTTCGCCGCACACCACACCCCTGATTCTGACGTGAATCACGGGGCAAGAACATCATGTACCTCGATTAAGGGTGGCGTGCGGCTTCGCCGCACACCACGTCCCTGATTCTGACGGGGATCACTGGGTAAGAACTTGGATTTTTTGAGGTGTCCAATCGAATGAGGTATCCAATAAAGTACAGAGATTAAGGCATAACCCCATGCTGGCAAGGCATAGCCCGCCTCACCTAAACCCTATTCCCCATCATCGAGGGGCTCAATTATTAAGTTTGCTAAAGTTTGCCGTTTCTATTGCAAACTCGTAACTTTCTATTCCATCTATTTCAAACCCGTAACAAAGCACCTCGATGAATTGTGGCAGGCGGCTTCGCCGCCTGCCACGTCCCTGATTCTGCCCTGGGCACTGCGGTCGAAATTTGAATTTTTCGAGGTGCCCAACGCTGGGACGGCTCGATGGGGGGGGTGAGCGATCGGCTCGGGGGCGAGAACCATTAAGCTTCACCACAGAACTCGAACCAAGACCCATAAATCTCGCTAGGATATCAAGGGGAAGCTCAGAGGCCCTCCCTCGTGCTCCCGTTTTTTTGTCTGTATTTGCCCCTGGGGAGGATGTTGTGAGCGATCCCGTGAGCAGTCAAAGCAATCCAAGTCATCCTGATCATCCCGGTAATCCAAGCCCTGATCCCAATTCACGATCGGATCTGCCCCTGGCGGATCTTCCGGCGAACCCGAGCCCCACAGCAGGATCACCAGAAACCGAAGAGGAGACCGATGAGCAGGGTTGGCTAGAACACAGTATGCAGGTGGAAATTGAAGCGCCCCTGGATACGGTGTGGGAAGCCTGGGCAAATTTAGAAAATATGCCCCAGTGGATGTACTGGATCCATAGCGTTAGCATTCTGGAGGATAACCCCGAGCTATCGCGGTGGACCCTGAAAAGTGGACCTTGGGAGTTTAGTTGGCTAGCCCAGACCCTTAAGGTGATCCCGAACCAGATTATTCAGTGGAAATCCGTGGATGGTTTGCCCAATCGGGGGGCAATTCGTTTCTACGATCGCAAGAACAGCAGCATTGTCAAAATGACGATCGCCTATGGGATTCCGGGGCCGATCGGTAAATTA
This sequence comes from Prochlorothrix sp., assembly GCA_035285005.1. Taxonomy (GTDB): domain Bacteria; phylum Cyanobacteriota; class Cyanobacteriia; order Prochlorotrichales; family Prochlorotrichaceae; genus Prochlorothrix. The sequence continues at coordinate 41,717 of JAYKIB010000249.1, read as the reverse complement.
ATGGATAGTCTCTTTCTCGGGCGCATTGTCGAGAGTACAATCCGAGGCGACCTGGAGCGTTTCCGTAAGTTTGTTGTGGCCCAACAGGGGTCTGTCTAGACCAGCCTAGACCCTGGGAGAGCGTCACCCTGCCGCACCATAACGGTTATGGGTTGCATCAAGTCCAGGGATCAAGCGAGATCCCCCACAAAACGATCGATAGCCAGCCTCATCTGAGCGCTAGCCGCGATCGATCGTGACAGCCTGATTCCGACGACTCTCTCCCCAGTCCTGTCCTGTACCCGCTGCCCTGAATCCCCCATGGACTATCCCACCGCCTATCGATTTTTGACCCACCAGGGACAGGCCCAGTCCTCGGATCCGGAAGCGCTACTGATGCGTTTACGGCAGGGACAGCCCCCGGTGCCGGGACAGGTAACCACATGTTTACTGGCGCTGAAGGTGGTGTATGAAGGGTTGCGCGGTGCGCCCACCTTGGAGCGGGACTTGGTCAATGCGCTGTACGTCCTCACCCAGGACAGTCGTCACTGGTTTGAGGATGGGCAACGTCGAAACATTACCTGGCCGCCGCTCCTGGGGGAGGATCTGCGCCGGATTCAAGACGCGGTTCGCGCTATTTTTGCGGATGCTTGGCCGGCTCCCTAGGCCGCTGTGATCTGGCACTCACCTTGTCGCACCGAATCCCCCACTGGGGGATCAAGCCCGCTGTTCCTCTCTCCCGAATACTGAAACCATGGCAATCTTAACTCTGCTAGACAAATCCCAAGACCCCAGCACACCCCATCAGCTCACCGATGCGGCTGAAATCAAGTCCTATCTCCAGGAGATTGGGCTGGACTATGAACAGTGGGAACCCAGCCATCCCCTCAGTGACACGGCCAGGGGTGAAGAAGTCCTGGCCGCCTATGCCGGCGAGATTGAAACCCTCAAACAGCAGGGGGGCTATGTGACGGCGGATGTAATTGATATTCAGCCGGATACACCCAACTTAGACATCATGTTGGCGAAGTTTGATAAAGAGCATTGGCACGATGAGGATGAGGTGCGCTTTACGATCGCCGGGGGTGGCGTGTTCTATGTCAATCCCAAGACGAGTCCCGTCGTCAAAGTGGAAGTGGAAGCCGGGGACTTGCTGGTGGTCCCTCGGGGCACCTTGCATTGGTTCACGTTGACGGACGATCGACGCATTCGGGCGATTCGCCTCTTCCAGGACCCGGCGGGCTGGACACCCCACTACAGCAACAGTGGCAAGGAGCAGGGATACCTGGCCTAGTCTCGCGGTGCTACAGTAAGCCCTCTAGGCGGCGGCGGATATCATCCAGTTCCGGCTGCGAATATTCCTCCGCTGCGGTGGGATCCGGCTCGGGGCTTGGCTCCGACGGGAGCCGATCGCGATCGCGACCTCGGTTACCCTCACGATCGTCCTCCTTCAGGGAGTCCAGATCTGTCTCAATATTATTTTCCGGGGGTGCTAGCAGCAGTCGATCGGCCTCATTTTGGGGAATAAAGCCCGCCGGGACCAAACGCGATTCATATCCCGCATCCTCACAGTAGGACTCCACTTCCTCGCGATCGAGGCGTTCCACCGACGGCACCATAAAATCCTGGGCCTCTAGCAAAATGGCATAGCGGGTTGCGTCGTCTTCCTCCTCAAACATCAAAACCACGCTGCGATCGCCCATGCGTAGGGTATGGATCCCCTCCTGATCCGGGCCAATTTGATAAAGCAGAACAAAAACTTCCATAAATTCCAGATGAGCAAGGGGGACGTTGAGGCCAGGAGGGCGGACCCGACGATCGGGGCGCATCCCGTTTTGGAAGCCCTCACCCTAATCCCTCTCCCAACAAGGGAGAGGGACTTTTCCCCTTCTCCCAGCTTGGGAGAAGCGGTGTCCTGAGCGCAGTCGAACGGGCGGTGTCCTGAGCGCAGTCGTTGGCTTCGCCGCCCAACCCAAACCCTACTTCTTGCGTGGGCTGTCTCCCAAAAATTCGGATTAATCGAGGTGTCCTATCCTCTAAGTAACTATGGCGGTCATCAATTGCATGAGATACAAACTCAAGGGCACCTCGATTAATTGTGGCGTGCGGCGAAGCCGCACGCCACAACCCTTATTCTTGCGTAGATAGAGGGATAAAAATTTAGATTAATCGAGGTGTCCTCAGGATGTACCCCGCCAAAGACAGGGTACATCCATTCTCACCCAAGCGTTAGCCGCCATAGTTAACCGACAAAAGAGGCGGCCTTAGGCACCCCCCCAAACGAGAGGATCGGAAGCAAAACCTTGCACATCCCGAAGTACCCACACGCTCCTAATCCCAATCCAGCAGATATTCCTGAAGAATGGTCACATCTCCCTCCGTCACGGTCAGAAAATGGCCTTGGGGCGTATCAAAAATGATCGAATAGATATAGCTTCCATTCTCCGCCTCATACCAGGAGCCATCATCAGCGTAGTAGGTCAACTCCAGCTCAATCCAGTCTCCCGTCTCCTTGTCCATCCCCACATAGGTGTAGGGATAGTCACCCCCACAGATGCTCAGCCAGAAATTCTCGGTCTCAGCAACGAGGAAATTACTCTCATAGTCACCGCACAGGTTATAGAGCTCGGCCACCAACACCGGCTGCTGGGGCACCTCCACCGTCAGCGACGAATCCATGGGGACCAGATCGGAGGTTGCGGGCATCATCGCGCCGGACCAAGAGGTATCAGCCCCGATCGCCGAGGTCGAGAGGGGCGCAACCCAAGCCGCAAGGCCTAAGCCGAGGGCTGCCACTTGGCGGGGCAAATGGGCATCGTTAAAAGGGCGCATAGCCATAGGAATGGGGTCCAGTAAACAGTTATAGAATTGCGGTGTAGCGGTTGGGCACCTCGAAAAGTTCAAATTTCTACCGCAGTGCCCACGGCAGAATGAGGGTTGTGGCCGCCGGCGAAGCCGGCGGCCTCAGTTAATCGAGGGTTGGGGAGCTAGCCCACACAAAAATCAGAGTGTGGGTTGGGCGGCTTCGCCGCCCAACCCCCTGAGTCGAGGTCTCCTCCCAAGGTATCCACGGCAGAATAAGAGTTGAGGCCGCTGGCCTCAATTAATCAAGATGCCCATGAAATACGGAGCTGATTGACTGACAACAGTGGGGCAAATCTAGGTGCAGCGGCCAGGTCAGGAAAGCCGAACCCTAGGATCTCCAACATCTTGTAGGGGCCCGGTTTTTGCGCCCAAGGCAAAAATCTTTGTCAGTCAACTAGGTAGCAGGGTTAGGCAGGAAACCTTTAAGCAACAGAGGTTAGGCAAGAAAGGCTTAGGCAACAAAACCATCCAACCTAGCGAATCGAGGTTTTCAAGGTATGAACCTTGGGGGGATATCCCCCGTGCCTCCCAAGCCCTAGGGTGCCCCTGCCCTAAGGAGATCCTCACCCCATATTTCAAATCGCCGGATTTTATTGAGAATTGTTTAGAAACTGAGGCAATTGGCGGGGTGTTTACAGCAGGGCATTAAAAAATGTTGCGGGTTTGGACCGGGGGTCGATCGGCGGGAAACAGCTCTGGCACAATGGCTCCCAGCGGCACAGCCATGGGCCTCATCACCCCAAGGTTTGCCCCTCAAGATGCCCCACGGGGATCCTGCAACCAGGAAGCCCCCGCTGTATGAGAGCTTCCCGCCCCAAACCCATCCTGCGCAATTTAACGATTGCGATCGCCCTTCGATCGGCGTTGGCACCGGCTCCCTCTTTGCCTCATTGGGATCCCACAGTCCACTTGCCCAACGGAGAGCCCCTATGAAACTGGCCTACTGGATGTATGCTGGCCCCGCCCACATTGGTACCCTACGCATTGCCAGCTCATTTAAGAACGTCCACGCCATCATGCACGCCCCTCTGGGGGATGACTACTTCAATGTGATGCGATCGATGCTGGAACGGGAGCGCAACTTTACCCCCGTAACCGCCAGCGTGGTCGATCGTAACGTCCTGGCGCGGGGTTCCCAGGAAAAAGTGGTGGACAACATCACCCGCAAAGACCAGGAAGAACGGCCCGACCTGATCGTGCTGACCCCCACTTGCACCTCCAGCATTCTGCAGGAAGATCTCAATAACTTTGTGGAACGGGCCCAGATGGAAGCCCAGGGCGATGTGATGTTGGCGGATGTGAATCACTACCGCTACAACGAGCTTCAAGCCGCCGATCGGACCCTGGCCCAGATCGTCCGTTACTACATCACCAAAGCCCGCAAACAAGGCGATATTGCCACCACCAAGACCGAACAGCCCTCGGTCAATATTCTCGGCATTTCCACCCTCGGTTTTCACAACCAGCACGACTGCAAAGAACTGAAGCGCCTGATGTCAGATCTGGGAATCCAGGTCAATCTGGTGGTTCCCGATGCGGCCTCCGTTCACGACCTAAAGAAACTCCCCCAAGCCTGGTTTAACCTGGTGCCCTATCGGGAATTGGGCCTTGAAACCGCCGAGTACCTCCAGACCGAGTTTGGCACTCCCTTTGTGGATATCTGTCCCATGGGTATTGTGGAAACTGCCCGCTGTATTCGTCACATTCAGCAGATCCTCCAAGACCAAGGCCATAACGGCAACTATGAAAGCTTTATCGATGAGCAAACCCGCTTTGTCTCCCAAGCTGCCTGGTTTTCCCGCTCCATTGACTGCCAAAACCTCACGGGCAAGAAAGCCGTCGTCTTTGGCGACAACACCCACGCCGCCGCCATGACTAAAATCTTGGCGCGGGAAATGGGAATTCATGTGGTCCTAGCAGGAACCTACTGCAAGTATGATGCGGACTGGTTCCGGCAGGAAGTGAGTGAATATTGCGATGAGGTGCTAATTAGCGAAGATAACGCAGAAATTGGCGATGCTATCTCCCGTATTGAACCGGCTGCAATCTTTGGCACCCAAATGGAACGCCACATCGGTAAGCGTTTGAACATTCCCTGCGGTGTGATTGCCGCTCCGATCCATGTTCAAAACTTCCCCGTGGGCTACACACCTTTCCTCGGCTACGAGGGGGCTAACCATGTGGTGGATCTGGTGTATAACTCCTTTACCTTGGGGATGGAGGATCACCTGTTGGAAATCTTCGGCGGTCACGACACTAAGGAAGTGATCACCAAAACCATGACCACGGAAAGCGACTTTAACTGGAGCCGCGACGGCATGGCCGAACTCAATAAGATTCCCGGTTTTGTGCGGGGCAAGGTGAAACGCAATACGGAAAAATTTGCCCGCGAGCAGGGCATCCAGGACATCACGGCTGAGGTTCTCTACGCCGCCAAGGAAGCTGTAGGCGCGTAAAAAACGGGCAGAGGATATTGGGAAATCTCAGCAAATTTCCCTCTGATCAGGGGGAAAGCTTCTTTTTCCCCTGGGCAGGTTGCTTCCAGGCTGGTTGACTGACACAAGGATCTGAAAACGGCGCAAACTCATCACGGGCACCTTAATTAATTGGGTTGGGCGGCTTCGCCGCCCTCCACAACCCTGATTCCTACGTGGGTCACTGGGCGAAAATTTGGATTTTTCGAGGTGCCCTTAAAAGATACTGGATCTGCAAACGAATGAAAGCAACCGAAGCAAAACTACTCGCTTTTCTACAAAAGTCTCCTCAATTCATCATCCCAATCTACCAAAGGACTTATTCTTGGACAGAAAAAGAATGCAGTCAACTTTGGGATGACATTTTGCGAGCAGGTCGTAATGAGAATATTTCTGCCCATTTTATCGGCTCAGTTGTTTATATCGAAAAAGGCTTGTATCAGGTTTCTAGCCAGTCTCCTCTCCTCGTGATTGACGGTCAGCAGCGACTTACGACAATTTCCCTACTTCTAGAAGCTCTAGCACGCCATATTCAAGGTCCAGAGCCTGTAGATGGATTCTCAGCCAAGAAAATTCGGAGCTATTACCTTCTGAATCCCTTGGAAGAAGGCGATCGGGGCTTTAAGCTACTATTAACCCAGACTGACAAAGATACTCTTCTTGCCTTGGTACAGCAAAGGGAGCTGCCCAAAGAGTATTCCATTCGAGTTCAAGAGAACTTTAAATTCTTTGAGCAACAAATTGCAAGTTTCAAAGGTAATTTAAAACCTCTCTGTCAAGGTATTGCTAAGTTAGTGATTGTCGATATTGCTCTCAGCCGTGATCAAGATAATCCACAGCTTATTTTTGAGAGTATGAACTCCACAGGTCGAGAGTTAAGCCAAGCGGATCTGATTCGTAACTTTATCCTAATGGGGCTGGAGCCAGACCATCAAAGACGACTATATGAGAATTACTGGCGACCCATGGAACAGGAGTTTGGTCAGGAAGCCTACAGCAGCTATTTCGATAGCTTTATGCGGCACTATCTCACAGTAAAAACTGGCGAAATTCCTAATCTTAAAGAGGTATACCAGGCATTTAAGTTACTAGTACGAGAACAGCGTATTGATTTAACCGATTTCGATCATGTAGTGTCAGATCTCCGTGCTTTTGCCAAATATTACTGTGCCATGGCTCTTGGTAAAGAGACGAATAAGGCTTTAGCCGAGGCATTTCGGGATCTACGAGAATTAAAGGTAGAGGTTGCCTATCCTTTTCTGCTGGAGCTATACCATGATTACCAGACTGGTGCCCTCTCACGGGACCACCTGCTGGAAGCGGTGCGCCTGACTGAGAGCTATGTCTTTCGTCGTGCAGTATGTTCGATCCCAACCAACTCCCTGAACAAAACCTTTGCAACTTTAGGGCGAACTCTCAAAAAAGATCGCTATTTAGAGAGTATTCAAGCTTATTTCTTATTATTACCCTCTTATCGCCGCTTCCCTAGAGACGATGAGTTCAAACGAGAACTCAAAACACGTGATCTGTATAAGTTCCGAAGTCGTTCTTACTGGTTACGTCGCTTAGAGAATCATGATCGCAAAGAACGTATCGTGATGGCTGAGTATACGATCGAGCATATTTTGCCGCAAAATGAGAATCTTTCAACGGACTGGCAAGAGGCACTAGGCCCTGACTGGTCCAACGTACAGCAAACTTGGCTGCATACCCTGGGGAACCTGACCTTGACGGGGTACAACTCTGTCTATAGCGATCGTCCTTTTTCGGAAAAACGTGACATAGAGGGTGGGTTTAAACAAAGCCCGCTTAGGCTCAACCAGGGTCTGGGAGCTGTTGAGGTTTGGAATGAGGCAGCAATTCAGGCACGCGCAGAGCGCCTTGCTGAACTAGCCGTGCAGGTTTGGCCAGCACCTAGACTAGATGTGGAAGTGTTAGATGCATATCGGCTCAAGCCACAGCCGAGTCGCAGCTACAGTCTGAATGATCATCCTTTCTTGAAAAGTGGCGCGATCCGGCAGGTGTTTGAAGCCTTTCGGACTAGCGTATTGGCCCTAGATCCCTGTGTGTCTGAAGAGTTTCTCAAACTTTATGTCGCTTACAAAGCAGAAACCAATTTCGTCGATGTTGTGCCCCAGGCCAAGCGCCTCCGACTATCATTTAATATGCGCTATGCGGACATTGACGACCCGAAGGGACTCTGTAAAGACGTAACCCACGTGGGACGCTGGGGAAATGGAGATGTTGAGATTGGTTTGGAGTCTCTAGAGGAGTTGCCCTATGTCATGGGATTAGTACGGCAGGCGTTTGAAAAGCAAATGGGCAATGCAGGAGAATGAGCAGCATTCTGGCGTTGGGTTTCGTCCCTCAACCCAACCTAACAATCTCCAAAAACCCGCCCTCTTTGATTCAACCGAGCACCTCGATTAATACAGATTTTCACCGCAGTACCCACGGTAAATTTTGGGGCGGGGCGCGCGGCTTCGCCGCGCGCCACAATTAATCGAGGTGCCCTGTAAGATACTGTCAGTCCGGAAAACCTCTCGATCGGTCAGAATGATCAGCAAAACCCGATCGATCCCTAGAATGGGGCGAGATCCACAGTTGTATGGATGCCCCTATTGCCTGCGATCGAGACTGCACCCTAAGATTGCGACTATTGGACACCTCGAACAATACCAGGGGTTGGGACGTGACCCACAGCGGTTTCAGCCTTTACCCTGTCTCAACCTAGCGGTCCGTTGCTATACTTCAAACTCGCCTGCGCTTCATGAGAGTGGGCAGGGCTAGGCGAACGGGGCGCGAACGCCTGCGATCGCACAACCTCCTACGTTCTATACCAAGGTTCTATGGCCATGACTCCCGACTCCTAACTCCAACTGGCCCTCCTCAGTGGTAAAGGGGGCGTTGGCAAAACAACCCTCTCCTGTGCCCTGGCCCGCTCTTGGGCGCAACAGCTTCCCCAGGAGCGCATCCTCCTCATTTCCACAGATCCGGCCCACTCCCTGGGGGATGTGCTCCTGAGCACAGTCAGCAATCAGCCCACCGCCCTGGACGATCTGGGCAACCTCCAAACCCGAGCTTTAGATGCAAAAAGTTTACTGGTGGACTTTAAGGGGCGTTATGGGGACACCCTGGAACTGCTGATGGAGCGGGGAAGTTTTGTGGAAGCCAGTGACCTGGGACCGGTCTGGGACTTAAACTGGCCCGGAATTGACGAATTAATGGGAATCTTAGAGATTCAGCGCCTATTACGGCAGTCTGAGGCCGATCGTGTCGTTGTGGACATGGCTCCCAGTGGCCATAGCCTGAATCTGTTGGGCTTGATGGACTTTTTGGATCAGTTCCTGGAAGCCCTAGAACTCTTCCAGGAAAAGCATCGTGTCATGGAGACAACCTTCCGTCGGACCCAAAACCACACGGAAGATGAAGCAGATAAGTTCCTAAAGACCCTCAAGGGGGATTTGCTGGCGGGACGGGAGTTATTGCAGGATGCCCAGCGCACCGCCTGCTTTGTGGTGGCAATCCCAGAACCCATGAGCTTTTTAGAAAGTGAGCGGTTTATGGGCTCCTTGGGTCAGCTCGGGATTCACTGCGGGGGAATTTTCCTGAATCGGGTGGTTCTTCCCAGCGAGGGCCCTGTCTCCGTGGCCGACAGCGATCGACTGCGGGAGCAACAGCAGCTTTTGGGCCAGTTCCAAACCCTCGTGGCCGATCGTCTCTTCCAAGTTGCCCCCCGCCAAGACCAGGAACCCGTGGGCGGTGCCGCCCTGGATGCACTCTGGGGTCAACTGCAGGATCCGCCCCACTATGACCTGCCACCGGATCAATCGCCCCTGGTCTGGCCCGAGCCCACGGAACCTCGGTTTCCCGACTTCCTGGCCGAGGGCCGCAAGCTGGTGTTGCTGGGCGGCAAGGGAGGTGTGGGGAAAACCACCGTGGCCGCTGCCCTAGCCTGGGGCTTGGCCGATCGCTACCCCGATCGCACCCTGCGCGTCATTTCCATCGATCCGGCCCACTCCCTCGGCGATGCCTTTGGCCAACCCCTCAGCCACGGGGCCAAGAACATCACCCCAAATCTGAGCGGCCAGGAAGTGGATGCCGAACGGGTACTCGATCAGTTCCGGGAGGATTATCTGTGGGAACTGGCGGAGATGATGAGCGGCGACAATGATGATGAGAATTTAAAGCTGGCCTACGGGCCGGAAGCATGGCGCAAACTGGCGGATCAGTCCCTCCCGGGCATCGATGAGATGCTATCCCTGGTGACGGTGATGGAGCTGTTGGAGTCTGGCAGTGAGGACTTGATTGTGCTGGACACCGCGCCGACGGGACACCTCTTGCGCTTCTTGGAAATGCCGACAGCGATGGCGGATTGGCTGGGCTTTATCTTTAAGCTGTGGATGAAGTACCAAACGGTGGTGGGCCGCACGGACCTCATGGGTCGCCTCCGTAACCTCCGCAAACAGGTGGTTACGGCCCAAAAGAAACTCCAGGATCCCGAGCACACGGAGTTTATTGCGGTCTGTCAAAACCAGTCGGCGATTATTGCCGAAACCCAGCGCCTGGCCCAGGAAATGAAAACCCGAGGGATTTATCAGCGTTTTGTGGTCCAGAACCGCTATGAACCGGAGGCCCCGATGGCGGCAGAGACCTTTGGTGATCTGTCGATCGTCCCCTTGGCCAATTTGCCCCGCTCCGTAGAGCCCCTCGATCGACTCCAAGGTGCGGCGCGTTTGATTCTGGCCTAACCCATCTTGGGTTCGCCAAGGATAGCCCCTTGCAGATGCGGCTCGGGAAAGTTGCGCTGTACCGGACAAAACTTTGGGGTACCTCGAAAAATGCAAATTTCGACCGCGGTGTTCACGGCGCAATCAAGGGTATGACCGGTGGCTGCGCCGCCGGTCACAGTTAATCGAGGTACCCTGGGGAAATGCCTACTGTACAAGGGTTGCAGATGATCAGCCTCAAATGCCTACCCCATCAGGATTTGGCACCATTCTGATCACCTTTTGATCCAGTACTGAGAGAAAGTTGCCCCGCCTGCGGCGGGGCAACTTTTACTGGGGTGCATCTCACTTTGGCGAGTCTGGCCTTCATCCCCTAGCCCCTTCTCCCTCTTTGGGAGAAGGGGAAAAGTCCCTCTCCCTCTTTGGGAGAGGGATTTAGGGTGAGGGCTTCCAAAACGGGATGCACCCTTTTACTTTGTCCGGTAGGTTAAGGTTACGAATCCTAGGGTTATGAACTGTGCTATCGCTTGTGGGGGCGTGGGAACGGTGCGCAAGGAAGTGAAACGCAAGGGTATCTCGATAGGGTATCTCGATTAGTTGTGGTGTGCGGCAAAGCCGCACACCACAACCCTGATTCTGACGTGGGTCACGGGGCAAAAACTTTGATTTTTTCGAGGTGCCCGCAAGCAATGCCCTACTGCATCTTCTGGCGAATGAATTGCAGCACCTGAGCCAGTTGGTGCTTGAGCTTATTCACCTCAGCCTCTAAGGTCTCCACCTTCGCCTTCAGGGCCGCAATCTCCTCAGCCCCGGAACCCGCCGCCCCCGCCGCCGCAGCTGCCGAAGCCGGCGGAGCCGTCACCGCCATGTGGGGACGCTTACGCGCCTTCGCCATGGCTTCCTTAATCGCCGCCATCAGCTCGTTTTTCTCAAACGGCTTCTCAATAAACTCAAAATACTCGAAGGGTTCCGGCAGCTTCTCCGTGACCTCTTCCTTACGACCCGACATCACCACCAGCGGGATCGCCTGAAGGGAGGCATCGCCCTGGATATTCTGAAATACTTCCCAGCCACTCATCCGGGGCAACAGAAAGTCCAACATGATCAGGTTGGGGTGCTCCTGGCGGATGAGGTTCAATCCTTCGACCCCATCTTTAGCCTCAAGAACCTCAAAATTTCCCTTAGGCAACATTTCCTGAACCCGCATCCGAATGACACGGCTATCATCAATAACCAGGATTTTATGAGCTGACACGGTGAACTCCTGAGATATGCAATCAGTAGGCTGGCTCGGAAGCAGGAAAGGGGGGAAATTCCAACGGACTCACCTCACAGAGGAGTTACTGCAGCTGGATCCCAGCTTCTAGGCCCAAGGGCACTTCGCCCCATGGGGCTCAGCAGCTTTGTCACCCAACCCAACCCTAATATTGTTGTGGGCCTAGGGACAAATCCTTCGTTTTTCGGGATCACCCCAAGGAACAGCTGGGTACCTTAACCCATTGGGGTGGGCAACTTCAGCGTCCACCTCAACCCTCACAGCATCTTCCAGATGCATCAGGTACAGGGATCTGGCCGACCGAGGGCGGTTCAACTCCCGTCTTGTAGGGCACGGTTGCGAGCAGTGCTGTATTGGTGCGTAGGCACTCAGACAAAACTTGGGATTTTTCGAGGTGCCCCACTAGAATTCCGAGCAGATGGCTTCGGTTTATTCTAAGCGATCGCCTTCGGAAAAATCTGTTCCCCTCATCCAGGACAGGAACGATCGCCCAACCTTGACGATCGCCAAGACTTTTGACCCTGGGATCGATCGCCACCCTGACGACTACCCCAGACCCAAAGGCCCCAGATGGGGGGCATCCTACTTTTGTCTTTCTGGTTTTAGCCTGAGATGCCCGCGATCGCAACCCCTATCCTGGTTTAGCCTTCCCAATTGATTGACGCTTTGGTTTACCCTAGGGTTTACCAGACTCAAAGGTAAGGGATTCGCGGTGCTCTGCAAACCAGCTCCTAGGGCTAACGCCCAGCCCGGTCCCCCCCAACCCACTGACATTGACCAATTCCCATGGCTGCTCCCCACTCCCCCCCAACCCCTCCCCTCCCCCCCTGGCTCAAGCGCCCCCTAGGACGCGCCAGCGAGATCTCCACCGTTCAGCGCATCATCAAGGACCGGAATATTCACACCATCTGTGAAGAGGGCCGTTGTCCCAATCGGGGGGAATGCTACAGCCAAGGCACCGCCACCTTCCTTTTGATGGGGCCAATCTGCACCCGCTCCTGTGGCTTCTGCCAGGTGGATAAGGGCCATGCCCCCATGGCGCTGGACCCGGAAGAACCGGCGAAGGTGGCGGAATCCGTCGCGCTGCTGGGGCTGCGCTATGCGGTGCTCACCTCCGTGACGCGGGATGACCTGCCCGACCAAGGGGCAGGCTGGTTTGTCCAAACCATGGCGGCTATTCGGGAAAAGTCGCCCCAAACCCAAATCGAAGTGCTCACCCCAGACTTTTGGGGCGGAGAACCGGATCGGGACAAGGCCGCCCAAGTCCAGTTCGATCGCACCGCCACGGTCGTGGCCGCCCAGCCCGCCTGTTATAACCACAATATTGAAACCGTCGCTCGGCTCCAGGGTCGGGTACGCCGGGGCGCCAAGTACGATCGATCCCTGCGCGTGTTAGACATTGTCAAAACCCTAGACCCCACCCTCCCCACCAAGTCAGGGTTGATGCTGGGCCATGGCGAAACCGAGGCGGAAATTTTAGAGACCCTCCGGGACTTGCGATCGGTGGGGTGCGATCGACTCACCCTCGGACAATATATGCAGCCGTCCCTGGAGCACTTACCCGTGGAGAAGTACTGGACACCCGAAGAATTCGATCGATTGGGGGAACAGGCCCGAGATCTGGGCTTTAGCCATGTGCGATCGGGACCACTCGTGCGCAGCTCCTACCATGCGGGAGAATCCGCCTAGGCTCCACCCCAAGCCCGTTCCAAGCCCATTCCAAGCCCGTCCCCAAAGACCTCCCCAGCAAACTCCCCCGAGAAATTCCGAAGACGGCCCAACGACCCAAGGCGGGGCATTGCCAGAACCCGGTTTCTCTCCCAATTCATCTTCCTAAAATCTGTATATTCCCTAACATTTCCCAACTTCCCCTGGCTCAAACCTTTACCCTGTACCGCTCCCCGTCCTATCATCCCCTAGGGTTATCTTGAAAAAACACCCCAGTTTGTTGCAGGCAGATTTGCCCTAGGCAAGTTTGCCCCCAGCAAACAGATAGGGCTACCACCGTCCGTGTCGGTAGTCTTGGTTCGTGCAAAAGAGAGGATACATTCTTGACTCGTCGTTATCTGTTTACTTCGGAATCGGTCACCGAAGGTCACCCCGATAAAATTTGTGACCAGATTTCCGATGCCATTCTCGACACACTTCTGGCCGAGGATCCCGCTAGCCGCGTGGCCGCCGAGGTTGTGGTCAACACTGGTCTGGTCCTGATCACGGGTGAAATCACCTCCAAAGCAAAGGTTAACTACATTGACCTAGCCCGGGAAAAGATTACAGAAATTGGTTATCTGGGCGAAGACAGCGGCTTTTCCGCCAATAGCTGCTCGGTGCTCGTGGCACTGGATACCCAGTCTCCCGATATTGCCCAGGGGGTAGACTCCGCCCAAGAACAGCGGGAAGCCCTCAGTGAGGAAGAACTGGACAAGGTTGGAGCTGGGGACCAGGGCCTAATGTTCGGGTTTGCCTGTAATGAAACGCCTGAACTGATGCCCATGCCCATCAGCTTGGCCCACCGCTTGGCCCTGCGGATGTCTATGGTGCGCAAGGATGGCACCATGCCCTACCTACGTCCCGACGGTAAGAGCCAGGTGACCATTGCTTACGAAGATGGGAAACCCGTCAGCATTGACACCATCCTGCTGTCCACCCAACATGCCCCCACGATCGGCGATCTCACCACCGATGCAGCCGTGCGCGAGAAGATCAAAAATGACCTGTGGGAACTGGTGGTCCAGCCCGTGTTCAGCGACATCAGCGTCAAGCCCGATGGTGACACCAAGTTTTTGGTGAACCCCACCGGTAAGTTTGTGGTCGGCGGTCCCCAGGGTGATGCGGGCCTGACCGGTCGTAAGATTATTGTCGATACCTACGGCGGCTACTCCCGCCACGGGGGCGGTGCCTTCTCCGGTAAGGATCCCACCAAGGTCGATCGCAGCGCAGCCTATGCTTGCCGTCATGCCGCTAAGAATATTGTGGCCGCTGGCTATGCAGAGAAGTGCGAAGTCCAGTTGAGCTACGCGATCGGTGTGGCTCGTCCAGTGAGCTTGATGGTGGAAACCTTCGGCACAAGCACCGTGAGCGAGGTCAAGCTGACGGAAGCCGTCGAGAAAGTCTTTGATCTGCGTCCGGCGGGGATTATCCAAGCCTTCGATCTGCGCGGCCTGCCCGGTAAGCGTAACGGTCGTTTCTACCAGGACGTGGCTGCCTATGGCCACTTTGGCCGCAACGATTTGGATCTGCCCTGGGAGCGTCTAGACAAGGTGGATGAGCTGAAGTCCCTGCTGGGCTAAGACCTAGTCCGGTTAGTCTAGACCTCAGTGCGAGTAACCCGTGGGGTGGGCACTGCCCACCCCACGGTTAATTTAAAGGCGAGTCGATAGGGGCATTTCGATGGCTCCCCATCTTGGGACAATAAGCCCACACAAACCCCAAGGTTGAGGTTGGATGGCTTCGCCATCCAACGGGCACCTCAATTAATTGTGGTGCGCGGCTTCGCCGCACAACCCAACCCTGATTCTACCCTGGGTACTACGGTGAGAATCTGTAGGGCACCTCGATTAATTGTGGCAGGCGGCGAAGCCGCCTGCCACAACCCTGATTCTGCCGTGGGCACTACAGTCAAAATTTGAATAAATCGAGGTGACCTGTATTAATCGAGGTGCCCTAAAGTGAGATATACCCCATAAATCGGGGTGCATCTCACTTTGGCGAGTCTGGCCCTCATCCCCTAGCCCCCTTCGACTGCGCTCAGGGCACCGCCCGTTCGACTGCGCTCAGGACATCGCTTCTCCCAAGTCGGGAGAAGGGGAAAAGTCTCTCTCCCTCTTTGGAGGAGGGATTTAGGGTAGGGGCTTCCAAAACGGGATGCACCCATAAATCGAGGAATCCTAGATCTTCCCCATGGGGATTAGAAGCGACGACGGGCTTTGCTGACCATTTTTCGAGACAGGCGAAGGTTGAGTTGGGAATCCTCGGCCCAGTCCTGCAAAATGCGATAGAACAGTTGCCGATCGTCCGCCTGCAGAACCGCCACTTGGTCAGCCGTTTCGATCGCGTAGGGGTAGCCACTCCCGATAATAATTTCGCCCCGAATCCAGTCCAAGACCTCACTTAAGCGCCCCGCCTCATGGATCCAGAGCGGAATTTCTAACCGGGCAGGTGGGCCATCATTGGCCTTGAGATAGCAAAATCCAATTTGATCGGCCTGGTTACCGTAATGGTTGCGCAAAAACTCCCCCTGACAACGCAACAGCACCGATCGATCCCCCCACTGCATCCGACCATTGATCAAGGCCGCATCCCGCAGGGTCGGCAACCCCGGTAAGTTGAAACACCCCCGCAGCAATTCCGTTAAGTCCCGCGCATAGGACGTATCCACGTAGGCCACCACCGGCACTTGATGGTGGGCGCTGGCCTGGAGCAAGTTCACCAGGGCACCCGTGTACTGACGCTGGGTTTCGGGATCAAAGTCCTGGGCGAAGTTGGCCACAAGGGATCCGTCCAGAAACACTAAACAACGCCGATCGCCACGATGCTCCTCCACATATTCCGTCAGCCGCTGCACCTCCATCTGGAACCGCCGCACATTGACCTTGCGATCGGCCAGTCCTCCGCGTAAATCCCTTAAATCCTCCGGGGTGAGCAGATCCAGTCGCACATCCTTTTCATAGTTGCCCCCCGGTTCATGGCGATTCTCAAACCAGCCCACCTGAACCAGGGCCACGGGGATGGAAATATCCTTGCTGGGATAAATTTGGGAGCCATCCACCGCAAAGGTGGCAACTCCCTGGAGGTGTTGGCGCACCCAGTCGAGGCTATCTTCCCGATTACTCCACTGGAGTTGGCTGGCAATGATGCCATGGGGGGCAGCGGCTAGGGATTCCACGATCGCCCCGGGTTGCCCCTCTGCCAATGCCCCAAAGTCAGCCAAGCTCTGGCGATAGGCCTTTAGCCCCTCCAGGGTCGCGGCGTCAAAGCGTTGAAAGTCGCCTTGCTTAGCCCGAAGCAGTTCCAAAATTTGATGGGGGCGAGTTGGCATAGTGTTTTTGGCAGAGTGTTCTCAGTCGCAACTGGTTGTAATCCGAGTCTGCGGTTTTCATCCAACGACTGCGGTCTGTAGCAATCATCCCGCTAGGTCGGACCAGTCTAACGCGTCCAGTCCCGCTGCACGGGGACCACTGCCCAAACCCATGATGACCTCCCAAACCTAATGACCTCCCCAACCTAAGGGACTGACAAAACCGCATCAAAACCTGATGCTACCTTAGGTTGGATCAAGCCTCACGGCATGCAAGCAAAGTGATCGCTCACCTACCCCTCTCCTTTCCTCTGCCCTATGCCCCTCACCTGTTCCCGCTGCCAGCGACCACTCCAACCCCAAGCAACCACCTGCCCCCACTGCGGTTTGGTGCTCTCGGCCTATGGCCACCCCGGCCTAACGATCCAACGATCGGAGGATGGCACCCCCCTCTGTGACAGTTGTGTTTATCACTGGGACGATAGCTGCACTTTCCCCAACCGACCGACGGCACTGGATTGCACCCTGTACCGCGATCGATCGCAACCGGAACCGGAACCCCTGGTCCTAGGCCAGAGTCGATCGCCCCTAACACGAGTTCGTTACTGGATTCAGGACCACCGCGCCTTCGTGATTATCGGCACAATTTTCCTCATCGCCTTGCTGCTACGGCTGCTTTAAGGGATTAAAGCGAGGTTGCGAGGCAACTCCCTGTGTACTATGGGGCCACCTGCAGAAACTGGCCCATGATCCCGCAACAAATTGGCAGCAGTACCGTCATGATACCCTAGGTATATCTCACCAGGCTCAGTCTAAAGCACCGTTCGCAACGGTCCCGCACAAGACACGAGCAGCCTCGCCACAGGCAGGGCAACTCCCTGTACCAGATGGCTCTGCAAGGTGCTGTATTGATATCAAATAACGACTCGATATACCTCTTTTTCCGCCGGATTCCGCCCTCATTGCACGATTCACGCCTTATGTTCTGGAAGCGCTCCCTCTCTTGCCTGGGCACAACCCTTGTGGCCAGTACCCTCCTCCTCAGCCTACCCCGCAGCAGCGAAGCCCAGGGAATCCTACCCTCCTTCCGTCTTGGAGGTCAGCCCATTCGGGAACTGCCCCTAGGGATGGATCGCCCCTACAAATCGGCCCGCAGTGCCCGCTACTACTTCAAAATCCCGGCCCCCAATATCCTCATGAATCGCTTCATTATCACTGAAGTGACCAATAACTTTGTTCAAAAAGGGGGACGCTGGACACTGGACAAGCTGGAGTTACGGAACTGTAGCACCCTGGGCAACGCCCTCAGCCGTCCCCAGTGTGAGGACGAGCCCATTCCCGTGAAGCAGGTCACGTTTTGTTCTGAACAGGGCTGTGAAATCTACGATGCCGTGAATGACACGTTCCAAACCAGCGACGAACCCTACGAAGGCTTGTCCTACATGGAAATTGAGCCGCTGGAACCAGTAGAACCGGATACGAACGTCATGATTGTCCTCTCGAACGTGCGTAACCCCCGATCGGCAGTGACGTACCACTTCAACCTCGCGATCGAGACACCGCCCGGTATCCGTAACCGCTGCGAAGTGATTACCGCCACTGGCAACTGCGCCGTCGGCACCTGGCTTGCCACCATCAACAGCAGCCGTCGCGACTAATTGGGCAGACCACTGCTCGACTTCCCACCACACGCTTAGGGCAAGTCCGGGCAGTGACCCCGCCAGGGGCTGTCATCATTTCAACCGACCTAGGCCCGAGCCGCTAAACCCCTCCCAAAGGGAAAACGCGATCGGGCTTTTTGACGCGCTTTTTGTAGGGTCCAATCCCGCACCATTGGATTAACCAGCTCCGGGGCCTCATCCTGGGGACAGTGGCCCACTCCGGGTAGCGGTACAAAGTGCTCAACCTGGGGAATATCGGCCACAAGGGCACGACCCAGATCGATCGGCTCCCAGGGATCCTCAGCCCCCCACAGGACCAAAATCGGGCAGGACACCTGGGGCAATAAATCTTCGGGGAGCGGCCCTTGGGAATAGCGCACAAAAGCCAGAAACACATCCACAGCCCCCGGCTCCCGTGAAGGCTCCAGCAAAAAGTTGACTAATTCCTCGGTGACGGCATCCTCGCGCCCGTAGGCTTGGCGCAGAACCCGATCGACCGTTTTCGGCTGGGCAAGGGATTGGAAAAACGGCTGACCGATCGCCTTAACCCCCAACAGACTTTGGATCACAGGAGTCCCAATGCTGCGGTACCACGGCAAAGCTTGGCGCTTGCGATCGTGGAGGAGTCGCAGCGAACAATTGAGCAAAACCAATCCCGACACCGCTTTGGGGTCGGTCACAGCGGCCTGAAGTGCCACAATACAGCCGATCGAGTTTCCCCCTAAAAATGCGGGTCCCTGCACCACCTCACGGCAAAAGTCCAGCACCTGCTGTCCCCAGGTCTCGAAGGTGTAACTCAGGGGTTGGTTAGGAGTCGGTTTGGCCGATCGACCAAAGCCCAGCAAATCCAGGGCATAGACCCGGTGGGTTTCCCCCAAAACTTCCAGGTTTTTGCGCCAATGCAAACTTGATGCCCCAAACCCGTGGATTAGGACCAGGGCAGGTCCAGTGGTTCCCGCCTGTTGATAGGCAATCCGCTGGCCGCGCCATTGCCACTGCTGCATCACCGGATTGGGCAAGGTCGCAGTCTTGGGGTCGGGATCGATCGTGGCCCTGGGTTCGATCGCGACCACCTGGGGTGCGGCACTGGCCCCGGATGCTGGGGGAGGTTGAAGGTTACCCATCGGCCTAATCATCCACCGACACCGCATCCACATCCACCGTTTTCTCCACCGGCGGCTCAGGGCGGGGGGACTGGAACGGCGATCGCCAAAATGCATTCGGTGGGGGCTGGGCCGCTGAACCAGTACCCGAGGTGCCGCCCGTACTGGAGTCCGGTCCAAAGGTTTCGCCACTGCGGGACACTTGGAACAACTCGGTGAGCAGCAAGGTAACCAGCACCAGATCATCCAGTTGACCCGCCAAGGGCAAAATATCCGGGGACAAATCCAGGGGGCTAAATAAATAAATGATCGTCCCAAAGACCACCATCCAGCGGGTTTGGGGATTGCGAACAAGGGCGCGATAACCCTGGTACAGAGCAGCGGGGGAAAGTTTCATAAACACAGCAGGGGGACGGCAGGGGCGATCGGCACAGGCCAGAGATCACCCGGTTAGGATTGTTGGGTGGATCCAATTGGATGCTTCCAAGTTGGCAAGACCCACGGGACAGTATCGTGCAGATGCATCAGGCCCAGGCAGTTGTTCCGCCTTGTACGGCACGGCTGCAAACAAGACTGTAACGGGATCCAATGTCTGGGGTAGCCGTTCGATCGGCACCCTTTTTATTATGGGCAGATCGATCGGGAAATTCACCCCGGTCTCCAGACGGCTTTTACACCAAAGGGGCACACCACCTCAGTTGGACTAGGTTTGGTTTAGGGCACTTCGATTCATTGGGTTGCGCGGCTTCGCCGCGCAACCCAACCCTGATTCTGCCGTGGGTACTGGGGTGAAAATCTGTATTAATCGAGGTGCCCGAGGGGGACTGTCTCTTCTCAAAAAGGGAACTGAGGGGGATTCGGTGGGTCCATCCCGTTTTGGAAGCCCTCACCCTAAATCCCTCTCCCAGAGAGGGAGAGGGACTGTAATCTTCTTCCCCTTCTCCCAGAGAGGGAGAGGGACTGTAAAGTGAGATGTACCCGATTCGGCAAGGGCCTGCGGCCCTCAGCCGAAGTTTCCAAACATCCTCGTAGAACATATTAAAAAGTGGCCCCCCAGCATGGAAGACCACTCCCTAGAACCATCGATCGGTGCAATTAATCAGTAACGATCGATTTGTTATAGGGTACCTCGATTAATTGTGGGGGGCGGCGAAGCCGCCCCCCACAACCCTGATTCTTGCGTGGGCTGTCTTCCAAAAATTTGGATTAATCGAGGTGCCCTATAGCAGCTATGAGTTGTATGAAGCACAGGGAAAAAGAGATACCCCACCGGAGGCGGAGTATCTCCAGAATCCCTGAGCCGCCTGGGTCTATCTCCCCCAGACTTGGATGAAGCGAGGTATTCCCTAGATCACTGTTCCGTCTGCGATGGTGGCATTCTTCAGAATCGTGACGATACCACTGCGAATATAGAAGCCCAACTCTTCCTTATTGGACTCTTCCACATTCTCCGTGTTGGTAATTTGGACATCCTTACCAATGCGAGCATTCTTATCCACGATCGCCCTTCGGATCACGCAGTTGGGTCCAATTCCCGTGGGAATCTCACCATTTCGGGTCATAATCTGGCGCTCATTGTAATGCTGGTAGTAGTCGGACCCCATCAGCAACGAGTCCTCAACGACACTCCCAGCTTCAATGCGAGTCCGAATCCCCAGCACCGAATGGTGAACCCGGCATGCCTTGAGAATGCACCCTTCCCCAATGATGGACTCCGTGATGTCCACATCCAACAGCTTACTGGGCGGGAGATAGCGAGAGCGGGTGTAAATTGGTGCGTCTTCGTCGTAGAAACTAAAGGGCGGATAGGGCTGCTGCGTTAGGGCCAAGTTGGCATCGTAGAAAGACTTCATGGTCCCGATGTCTTCCCAGTAGCCATCAAAGAGGAAGGCTTGGACATTAAAGCCGAGATTGGCTGCGCCGGGGATAATTTCTTTACCGAAATCGGTCTGGTCCGGAAACTGCTGGGCTAATAGACTTTCCAGAACCTCTTTTTTGAAGACGTAGATGCCCATGGATGCGATATACGGCTTTTTCTGAGCCGATTCAGCATCCAGACCCAACACTGTTGTGTCCACCTGCATCGCCTTGAGGTCGTCCCCCTTGGGCTTTTCACTGAAAGCAGTGACCCGACCATTACCATCGATTTTCATCAAGCCGAAGTCCGAGGCGCGATCCTCATCGATCGGGATCACAGACAAGGTGACATCAGCACCCGTTTCCCGGTGTCGCTGCACAAATTGGCGATAGTCCATGCGGTAGAGGTGATCCCCAGACAGAATCACATACTCGTCCACATCCCAATCTTTAAACAGCCATAAATATTGACGTACCGCATCAGCAGTGCCCTGGAACCAACCCGGATTCTCGGGAGTTTGCTGGGCCGCTAGGACTTCCACAAAGCCCCCCCGCAGGCCACCTAGGTTATAAGCTTGGCCAATATGACGATTGAGGGACGTTGAATTAAATTGCGTTAAGACGTAGATTTTATAGATTTCCGAGTTAATGCAGTTACTAACTGGAATATCAATAAGGCGATACTTTCCCGCCAGGGGAACCGCAGGCTTCGCCCGTAGTTTCGTCAGCGGATAAAGTCGTGTGCCTGCACCACCACCTAAAATGATACCGAGTACTTTCTTCACCGTAGACCTCCCAACAGCCTTTTTATAATGCGTCTTTTAATAATGATGCGTCCGTCGCAACCCTAAATCACTTTGTTTGCGATGCCGATCGGCCTCGAACCCGGGACAAATTAAGCGTCCCCACACTCACCCTAAGCGAACATAGCGGCTCACGCTGTTGAGTAGCGAAGCCACCCATCGCCCTCCTGACTTTGACCTGGACCACTCGACAAAACGTTGCATTTTTCGAGGTACTCCGTCGGTTCAGCGGGAGATTGAGACCAGCCAACTTCACCGTTAGGTGAGCCTGGGGATGAACCTGAGACTGGGCAAGCCGATCGAGCGCAGCTCTGGAGAGGCAAACTCAACCTAGGGAAGCAAAGCCACTGACACTTTACAGTTAGATTGCCGCAAGATGACTAAATCTTCTGCGGGGTCGAACTCAAAGGGGTCAGGGTTTAGCCTTACATGGGGCAACACAGTGAACGCCGGGACAAACCCAGGACCCTGAAGTCATCAACACTAGAGGCCAGCAGGGGAATCAACGGAAACCGACTGAATCCCCCGAACCGATCCCCTTGCCTTAGGCCACGGCATGACCATGATTTGGGTTGATGCGGGTGCATTCGATCGATATATTTTCCTATTCCAGTGTCGGATTGACTGCTCTCCTTGGCAAGGGGGATCACGGAAAAACTAGGAGACCCCCGAGAAAATCCAAGGGAACTCGCGTTTTCTCAGATGTTTGGGAAGTCCCTACCCGATCGAAGCAGTCGAAAGCATCCCGGGGGGCGTACCATAGAGATCCAAGGGACTACCTCGATTCATCCCACCTAGGGCCCACCGCCACCTGAATGAGTCGAGGTACCCCAGGGACTCGGTAAATTCCCAGGTTCTGTAGGGCACCTCGAAAAATTCAACTTTCGACCACAGTGCCCACGGCGAAATAAGGGTTGTGGCCGGCGGCGAAGCCGCCGGCCACAATTAATCGAGGTGCCCTGTACAGACTGCTAGAGACGGATTGCTTCGCTATGACCGCTGCTAACGAGACTGCCGCAAAATATGAGGCCATTATTGGCCTGGAAACCCACTGTCAACTCAACACCGCCACCAAGATTTTCTGTAATTGTGCGACCACCTTTGACAGTCCCCCCAATACCAACGTCTGTCCAGTGTGTATGGGAATGCCGGGAGTCCTGCCGGTTTTGAACCAGCGGGTCTTGGAGTATGCCGTTAAGGCAGGGTGTGCCCTCAATGGCCGCATTGCGGACTATAGCAAGTTCGATCGCAAGCAGTATTTCTATCCCGACCTGCCCAAGAACTACCAAATTTCCCAGTACGACCTACCGATCGTCGAAGAGGGCTGGCTCGAAATCGAGATTACGGACAAAAAGGGAAAGCCCCTGCTCGATGACAACGGCAAGGCCAAGACCAAACGCATCGGCATTACCCGGCTCCACATGGAGGAGGATGCGGGCAAGCTGGTCCATGCGGGGAGCGATCGACTGGCGGGATCCACCCACTCCAAGGCGGACTATAACCGGGCCGGCGTCCCGCTGCTGGAAATTGTGTCGGAACCCGACATTCGCACGGGCCAGGAAGCGTCGGAGTATGCCCAGGAATTACGGCGAATTGTCCGGTATTTAGGCATTAGTGACGGCAATATGCAGGAAGGCTCCCTGCGGTGTGATGTGAATGTGTCGGTGCGCCCCGTGGGTCAGTCGGCCTTTGGCACGAAAGTGGAGATCAAAAATATGAACTCCTTCAGCGCGATCGCCAAGGCCATTGACTTTGAAATTGAACGTCAGGTGGAAGCCCTGGAAAACGGCAAACCGGAAGAGATTGTCCAGGAAACACGCCTTTGGGATGAGTCGAGCCAGCAAACCTTCAGTATGCGCAAGAAGGAAGGCTCTAGCGACTATCGCTACTTCCCAGAGCCGGATCTAACGCCGATCGAAGTGGCCATCGCCCAATTGGAGCAATGGCGCGGTGAGGTGCCAGAACTACCGGCCCAGAAACGGCACCGCTACGAAGATGACCTGGGGCTGTCGGCCTATGATGCGCGGGTGCTGACGGACGACCAGGCGACAACGGCCTATTTTGAGGCAACTCTGGCGGCAGGCGCCGAGGCGAAGCAGGCCGCCAACTGGATTATGGGCGATATTGCTGCCTATTTGAACAGTAATAAGGATCTGTCCATCGATACCTTACCCCTCAAGCCCGAGCAGTTAGCAGAGCTGGTGGCCCTAATTACCGATGGCACCATTAGCGGCAAAATTGCGAAGGAAATTCTGCCGGAGTTGTTAGAGTCGGGCGGGTCGCCCAAGGCGATCGTCGAGGCGAAGGGACTGACCCAAATTTCCGATCCGGCGGAGATTGAGGCAATCGTGAAATCCGTCGTCGAGGCGAATCCCGATAAGCTGGAGCAGTTCCGGGCCGGTAAGACCAAGCTTCAGGGCTTCTTTGTGGGTCAGATCATGAAGCAAACCGGTGGCCGGGTCGATCCCAAGCTCACCAACCAAATTTTGGCCCGTCACTTACAAGGTTAGGGCGAGGGCGGGTCATCAATTCACGGTAAAAACCTTGCGATACTAGAGTTACGCGCCCGCCCCATACGCGCCCGCCCCAGT
Source organism: Prochlorothrix sp. (assembly GCA_035285005.1). GTDB lineage: Bacteria > Cyanobacteriota > Cyanobacteriia > Prochlorotrichales > Prochlorotrichaceae > Prochlorothrix. The sequence continues at coordinate 17,361 of JAYKIB010000249.1, read as the reverse complement.
TGTAGGAGCTAGGGGCTGTATCCCTGGTACAGCTTCCGCAATAATCAGGACTGGGGTTGGGCGGCTTTGCCGCCCAACCCCAGAAATCGAAGTGCACTTGTATTCGTCAAGCGGCCCCTGATGCGAAGGGAAGTGACCGGGCGGAACGCGAGAGATCGAGAAATGCCCACCCCACGGGTTACGAGGTCTAGCACTCTGCTGCCTAGGTATAGCCACCGTTATCGTTCGGGGAGCGCACCCACTTTGGGGATGCGCTCCCATGCTCAAAGGGAGACGGAACTTAAACGGAACTTAGACAGAACTTAAGCTGTGGTTCACTCGTCCACAGAGGTACTGTCCGTATTATCGTCAGAGTCACCAATATTTAAGGCTTTTTTACTCCGTTTTAGCTGTTTATAGAGCTTTTTGATTTGCTTATAAGCTTCATCAGGAGAAATCTTACCGCCGGTCTCTAGGGCACAGATATAACCGACGGCCTGGGAAAACTCCTGGAGGTTGGCATTAAAGGCAAGATTCTGGGGGGTGAACTGGCCACGATAGCGATGGTGGGGATAAAGCAAGGCATCGTAGGCCGGACTTGCACCAGAATTACCCGAGGGGGACCGGTTCAGATCATCACTTCCCGAAGTCGATTCAAACAGTGCCATATCATAAAATACCTCCACGGTCAGGGTGAGACTACCAACGATTAAGCCGATGAATTCAATGCAAACAGTACCCTTATGGGCGTTGCAATTGCGGATTCAACAATGGCAGGCTTGGAGTTGGCATCCAGGGCGTAGTCGTCCTACATCACTACTTATTGTAGGGGTATCTCTCGGAATGCCCAGAGGGTGGGCCGAAATTGGGTCAAATCTAGGGACCGTGATTCAGGGCGGGTGCGAGACCCGAGACCCGATCGAAAAACACGCCTAGGCAGCCTCTTCCAGCTGATCCTGTCGGAGCCAAATATTGGGCGTGGGCACCATAAACTTGACCAGCGCATAGTCCCCTTTTAGATCCAAAACTTCCCCAGTGGTCTGGAAAAGATAGGACGGAAAGCGTGTATCACTCGCCGTTGCTTCCAGGCTATTTTCCAGTTTGTCGGCCACGACACGAACGAGGGATCCTTTTTTCAGTGCTGCCATAGGATTCAGGGGGGGTAGGACTAGAGGGAACACAATCCAGGAGACATCGTGGGGCCGCCTCACGTTTAGGGATAGACAACCGCCCGAGTCCGACGCTTGCGGCGGGCTGGGCCTCTGGCCTATTCCAAGGTGACTAGGCCCCATGTCATCGATAGCAACGGACGGGGTAGGGACACCCGGATCTGGACATGCTGGGGCACCCCGGCAATGACCAGCCTATTCCAGTCATATTGTTGCGAGGATTGCCGCTTCTGTCTAGCGAGATCTAAAACCGCAGCCGAGGACAATCGTCAAAGTCTGACCGTGGCTCCGCTGGGACCGGGTATAGCCTAGGGGCATAGGCCCAGTCCCAACACCGTGGTGTCGTCTCCCTGGGCGCAGCTTGGCGACTCCCGGCTTCCCCCCTCAAGCGAGCATCCGAACCGCTTCAATAAACGCGGCCACCCGATCGAGATCCTTATCCCCCGGCGATCGTTCCACGCCACTCGACACATCTACCCCCTGGGACTGGACTAGCCCTAGCGCCTCCGTCACATTGTCCGGCCTCAGTCCCCCCGCCAGAAACCACGGCACCGCAGGCTGAAACTGGCGCAACATGTCCCAATCCAGGGTCTCCCCGGTACCGCCCAGTTGCTGGGGATGGTAGGCATCCAGGAGCAGGGCATCGATCGGGGTGAGGCGGGGGCCTGGGTTCGCATCGCTGGGATCACCGCCCGAATCACCAGCGGGATCCCCCCCTAACTTTTCCGCCGATCCCATCCCTTGGCCATAGGCCAAAGCCCGCTCCAGATCCGCAGCCGTGCGAATGCGTAATGCCTTGACCAGGACTAGATCCGGGAAACGACGGCGCACCGACCAGCAGAACTCTAACGACTCGTCGCCATGGAGCTGAATGCCCCGCAGTTGCCCCACGGTCACGGTTTCCACCACTTCGTCCAAGGTCGCATTGGCAAAAACCCCAACGGGGGTAATCTGGGACGGCAATGCCTGGGTGAGGATCCGAATTTGCGCCGGTGAGACAAAACGGGGGGACTGGGGTACACAGATAAAGCCCAGATAGTTAGGGGCGCGGAACTGGGGATAGTGAGCCGCGATCGCTGCCACTTGATCCGATCGGGTCAAACCACAGATTTTGATCTCCGTCACATTGGGCCTCCTGACCTTCCACAAAGTACCTTAGGGCACCTCGATTCATTGGGTTGGGCGGCGAAGCCGCCCAACCCAAACCCTGACTCTTGCGTAGGCTACCTCCCAAAAATTGGGATTAATCGAGGTGCCCCTTAATTACCTTAATTAATTGAGGGCACCTCGATTAATACAGATTCTCACCGCAGTACCCACAACAGAGTCAAGGTTGTGGCGCGCGGCTCCGCCGCGCGCCACAATTAATCGAAGTCCCCTTGAGAAGGGTGGCTTCGCCCCCCATCCTGCCCCCTAATTCAGACGGGGACCCCTGCCTAAACATGACCCAAACCCCAGAAAGCGAGGGATCCAATCCTCGCGATGGACCGGACAAAATCAGCCCCACCAGCCGACCAATCGAAGGTAGGATATCTCAACCCGATGCCGATCGATCGTGCCATACCAGATTGAGCCGTAAAACATTGATCAGCATGGGTTAGAATCCCTAGGACCATCGGGAACCCCCATGACGCACTCGATTCCATCCACCCTCCAGGAAATCATGGCCCTGCGCCAATCCCCGACCAACACCGAAACCGTGGTTCGCGCCATGGTCGGGGTGGTACAGATGGCTCGTGCCCAAGGACAAAGCCTAGAAGACTTGCTCGCCGAAGTGGCCATGGAGGATCACTGGCTGAGCGATCAACAACGATCGCGCCTCTGTGAAATGCTAAAAAATGTCTGGCATCGCCTGCCCACGCAACATCAGAGCCTTTAAATAGTTAAAGAGCAAAAGGGCACCTCGATTCATTGGGTTGCGCGGCTTCGCCGCCCAACCCAACCCTGATCCTGCCGTGGGCACTGCGGTCGAAAGTTGAATTTTCCGAGGTGCCCTAAAGAGCAAAATAGTTCAAGAGCACCGAGGGCGCCCCACCCCACCTGTGGGAGTGCCCCCAATGCTCGCTCCCATTGCCCCCGAATCCCCATGTCTGACCCCTCTGACCTCTCCTCCGGCAGTCCGGCCTCCCCGTGTGACTCCTTGAGTCTTCACGTCAATGGCGAGACCCGAACCTGCACCCCCAACACCCCTCTCCCGGTTTTTTTGCAACAGTTAGGCTTAAACCCTCGCCTGGTGGCCGTGGAGTACAACGGCGAAATTCTCCATCGCCAATTTTGGGACACGACGGTGATCCAGGCGGACGATCGACTGGAAATTGTGACGATCGTGGGAGGGGGCTAGGGCAATCATGGGAGCCAGAATCATGGGAGCCGCAGTTGCACCCCAGCGCGGTTACACCATGGCATTGGGCAAGCGTGGTGAAACCGGTACGGCCCCACGGTGCAGCAGCTACACTCCCCGGACTAGCCCTCAGCACCTCGTCGCTTCCTATGGGGCACCTCGAAGAATCCAAGTTTTCATCCCGTGACCCACGCAGAAATCAGAATTGGGTTAGGCGGCAAAGCCGCCCAACCCAGTTAATCGAGGTTCCCTATAGAATAAACATCCGCCTAACTGAGACCATACCAACGATGAATCATTCTATTTCTTGGAAAAAATTCTTAAGATCTACCCTTAAGCTCACCTTTGCCCTCGGCCTCAGCCTCTGTCTCATCTTTAGTCAGGGATCCGATGCTTGGGCTGCCCGCAGCGGCGGACGCATCGGAGGAGGATCCTTCCGTGCCCCCACTAGCCGCACCTATTCTGCACCTCGCAGCTACTCATCCCGCAGTAACAGTTACCAGGGAGGATATCGGGGTGGATTCGGTGGGTTTGGGTTTAATCCCTTCTTCTTTATTCCCTTCCCCCTCTTTGGCTTCGGGGGCGGTGGAGGGCTACTGGGACTCTTGGTGATGCTTGCCCTCGCCAGTTTTGTGGTGCGCACGGTGCGCCAAGTCCTCTCCAGCGGGAACGACGGCACCGGCACCAGTCTACCCAACAATAACCCCAAGGTCACCGTTGCCAAGGTTCAAATTGGCCTCTCCGCCCAGGCCAAGACCCTCCAAGCCGATCTCGGCCGTCTTGCCCTCAGCGCTAACACCAACACCACCACGGGCCTTAGCCAGCTTCTCCAGGAAAGTACCTTGAATCTGCTGCGTCACCCGGAATATTGGGTCTATGGCGATGTTTCTAGTGAGCAAGTGCGCCTCACTAGTGCAGAGGCAGAGTTTAATCGCTTTGTTCTGGAGGAGCGGAGTAAGTTTTCTGGCGAGAGTCTGTCCAATGTGAAGGGGGAAGTGCAAAAGAAAACGTCGATCGACACAGCCGCAACTTCCGAGAATGGAGAACCGGGTGAATATATTGTGGTCACCTTGGTGGTGGGTAGCCAAAATCCCATTAAGCTGCCCAAAATCCAGGAATCTGATGACTTGGCAAAGGCCCTGCGTCAAGTGGGATCGATCGCTTCGGATCAACTCTTAGCCCTGGAAATTCTCTGGACTCCCCAAGTTCCGGGCGAAGTGATGAGTGCGGAAGAGGTTTTGGCCCAATATCCTAATCTCACACTGGTTTAGCCTTTTTCAGGAATAGTTACAGGAACGGTCAGTCCCTCAGGTCCTGGGGATACGGGGTACCCCGATTCATGCAAAGTTCTGTTCTGTGACCGACACAGGAATCAGGGTTGTGGGGGGCGGCGCAGTCGCCCCCCACAATTCATCGAGGTACCCCCTGGAAGTTCCCCACTAACCCGTCACCCTACCGGGACCAACATAATGATGGTTGTCCTGCCTTGTCTTCCATGCTGAGCGCGATCGACGACACGAGCCCCCCCCAATTCTGCGTTACTGGCCCTCCAACGTCTCCTGGGACCACTAGAAGCCCTAGAGACGGAGATTTGCCAAGCATGGGTTCAAGGTCAGCCAGTCCAGGGACACGATCGATCGGTTCGATCGCAGTTTTTAATCGCCCTCATCCATCGTCTATGCTTCCCCAGCTCCGATCGGGCCACAGAAACCCCTGGGCATTTTATCGGTTCATATCCGGGTCTAGTCCTCGAAAACGCCCAAATTCAAGGCAAGCTCGATCTGTCCCGCTGGACCATTGCCGTTCCGCTCCTCTTTCACGCTTGCACCTTTGACAGTCCCCTTCAGTTTCAAGGTGCAACTCTCCAGCAGCTCGACTGCTCCGGCAGTGTTTTTCCTTCTATTCAAGGCAGTTACAGCCAAATCCACGAAGATCTAAAGCTGGAGTCAGTGAGAATCCAGCGCGATCTTACCCTCAACCATCTACGCTGCCAGGGACCCCTCAATCTCAATCACAGTACGATCGGGGGTACACTACACCTCGCGCACGCTCAACTCGGCGACTCGCTGTATCTACGCGGCATACAGTTAGCGATCCCGACCCCGAGACCACAAATCGAAATCGCGACCCAAGAGGCAGCTCCCGCACCCAGTTTAGACACCGGCAAAGACTCGGCCTCGATCGCCAACTCCGCCACAGAATCCACCGCAGAATCCACCGCAGAATCCACCACAAAATCCACCACAGCACTTACCACGGAACTCGCTACGGAACTCGCAGCCAACCCAGAATCCACCGCGAATCCCGCCGTAAACCCCGCTACAAAACCTAGCCCAGGCTCGGATTTCACTGACAATCCAGAACCCACCGCAAATCCCGCCGCAGACCCAGGCATAAGCACCGCGATCAACGCCCCCAACCTCCAGATCAACCATAGCCTCTACCTGCAAGATAACTTTTGTATTCACGGCCAGGTTCACCTCAGCGGCGCCATCCTTGGTCAGGCATTAGAAATCGGTGGCGGTCAATGGCTGGCGCCTAATGACATCGCCCTCCAGGCCAGTGGTCTTCGCGTGCGTCACCTCCTTCTCGGCCCATCCCTAAACCCCGATGCCAAGTCACAGGGTAGGACTGTCCCACAACCACTGGAGTCCCACCAAGACCCGCACGTCCCCCTCGCCTCACCCTCGGCACAATCACAGACACAGCGAGAAACGTCCCCAGAGGCCCCCTTGCGCGAGGCCCCCTTGCGCATGATTGGCCAAGTCATTTTCGCTGGCGCAACGATCGGCGATCGTCTCGAAAGCCAAAACTGTCACCTGTCCCCGGCCCTCTCTACAGCGGATTTATCCCTTCCACCTTCAGCCCCCGCAATCCCATTCTCCCCAACTCCATCCACCGCAGGACTAGCTTCTCCCAGCCACCAACCTTTTTATCAGCCCCAGTTCCTGCTCAACTGCCAGAACCTCAACGTTCATGGAGATATCCTCCTCCATAATCAATTCCAGGCCGATGGACTAGTCAAACTTACCGGAAGCCGCATCCAAGGGCACCTCATTTGCAATGCCAGCCGGTTCCAAAATCCGGGTAAGGTGGCTCTCGACGGAGAACGCCTCCAAGTGGCGGGAGATGTGCGTTTACGCAACGGTTTTGCAGTGGCGGGCTGGGTGCGGCTAGTGCAGGCCCAAATCCGGGGAAGCTTGATTTTATATGATATTGAAACGCCCCAGAGCTTTAAGCTCGATCTCCAAGGTGCAGAAGTTGGTTGGCTCCAGGATGAAGCCCAAAGCTGGCCATTACCTGGATATTTACGGCTAGAGGGATGCCGCTACCATCGCTTCAGTGAAAGCGTTCCCCAAGATGCCATCCACCGGCTCGACTGGCTCAGCCGGATGCCTAACTTCTGCCCCCAACCCTACCAGCACCTGGCCCATGTCCTCCGGACCCAAGGACAGGACCAAGCCTCTGAACATATCCGTCTGGCCCAACTATTGCGGGGTCGATCGATCGCAGTGCGGGGATTACCGCGATCGGTTGTCTCGCTGTGGAGCCTGATCCTTGGCTATCGCCTGGGGTTCAAGTCCCTGCTCCTCGCCAGTACCAGCCTGGTCCTCTTGGGCACGGGCTGTTTTAGCCGAGGGTACCGCCAAGGGCTATTTTCTAACGGCGATATGGGGCAGGTCCCTACGTTCTCCCGGTCTATCAATCAAAACCCTAGCCAGCCTCCCGGTTTCTCCCCATTATTCCCCCAGACCCAAGGAGATACCCAGATCCTCACGCCACTTCCTCATCCTACTGCTACCCCTCCTCCACTCCCCAATCCCCAACCCGATGCCTTCCAAGCCTGGGCCTACAGCCTCGATAGCTTTTTCCCCCTCATCAATCTCCAGCAAGCCAACACCTGGCAACCCAATCCCGATCGCGGCCAAACCATCGGACTCTTTGCGCTCAAGATGAAGTCTGGCGGCCTTTTACAGTATTATTTCTGGCTACACAGCCTAGGTGGCTGGGGATTAACGTTTCTCTGGCTTCGATCGCTCATTCTCTCAGCCTACGCGACCCAGAACCGTCCTAACTAAACCTTTTTATAAGACCCTCAATCATTTCAAGGTCCGTTTAGAGCACCTCGAAAAATCCAGAGTTCCGCCCTGCGACTCCCGTCAGAATCAGGGGTGTGGCGTGCAGCTTCGCCACACGCCACAATTAATCGAGGTATCCTTCCCCTAATTGATGGGAAAAACTGGAGCAAACCTCAGCACTAAAGGCGGTTAAGACACCCTACCCCACGATCCTAAGCCTCCCGCCAAAGCATGGTCATCCTGCCCGCAGCTGCGTTTTGATCAGTTAACTAGGACTGCGCCTCTGCTGCTACCCGTTCCGCGATATCATCCAGCGTCTTAATCGCCAAACGTTGGGCTTCCAATTCCCAACCCCATTTCTGAATTTGGTAAGCCAGAAACCAACCTAACCAAGTGGCAATGAGATCCAAAGGCTGATGCCATGAAATGCCCAATAACAAACCCAAACCACCAATCCCCCAGAATGGTAAAGCCACTGTCTGACGATTTTCCTCAATCAGTTTTGCAATAAAATTTTGGGGCATATCCGCCTCGATTTGGTCCCGAATCGCCTTTTGTTCCGGGTAGGGAACCGCAAGACCAAACTTACGGCGCAGTTTTTCAATTTTTCGCGCCTCCGTACTGTATTGGGTTAACTCATCTTCAGCCATCCGAATGAGCGCTTGAGATTTATCCATGGGTCATAAAAGTGGGGTGAGCGTTAGAGGATAGGGCATCTCGATTCATTGGGTTGGGCGGCGAAGCCGCCCAACCCAAACCCTACTTCTTGCGTGGGCTGTCTCCCAAAAATTCGGATTAATCGAGGTGCCCGATATTTATAAACCTAAGAGAATCCCCCCTAACTCCCCTTTACAAAAGGGGGGACAGCCTCTTTTTCCCCCTTTTGGAGGGGGACTGAGGGGATTCTATAAGGGCCTTCGGGACCTAGCCGAAGCTCCGATCGAGGCATAAAGGCATCAAGATGTCCATAGAAGGGATACGAGTCTTTACATAAACCAAACTAGGGACTCAGAATTCAATAAACCTAGATAAATTTTCTATGCATTATAATACCTTTTCAATTCTCACTCCAAGTACCCATCACTGTCTTAGGCACTATATTAGTAGCTCCTGACAGTTAATCCCATCACCGTCAGGATATTTCGATTGAGCTTGCCTCACTTCCCTTGAGATTCATGTAGCTCAGCCAGCCTGGGATCCAATCCATTACCCAATTTTGACTGGTCTTGGCGATCCTTTCCTCCCCATCTCCAACACGCTAGGCACCCGGGCACCACAACAGTGGGACTGCTTTGGGGCACCACAACAGCATTAGATTCGGGTTAAGCCTTGCAGCGACCCAACCCGAGTAAACACGGTTCCCACCTGAAAAGATCCAAACCTTTTGCGACCCACAGCACTGTTCGCAAGCGTACCGTACAACCCGTGAGTTACCCCGCCTACAGCAAGGCAACTCTCTGAACCCGATACCGCTGCAAGATGCTGTAAGCCATGCAAAATCAGGATTGTGAGTGGGGAAAGAGTCCTTGCCGCTGATGCCTTCAGGTTCTCTCCTGACTATCGTTGGATGACTTCAGAGCTTCCCCCAAGACTCTCCAGACTGACTTTGACAAGCTCCTATCGGGTACCTCAATACATTGGGTTGGGTGGCGAAGCTGCCCAACCCAATCCTGGCGCTTGCGTTCACTACAAAGCGAAAGTTGAGCTTCTTCGAGGTGCCCTATCGTTGATCTCGTGTAGCGGTTATCAGTTGCATACGGTACAGAATTCAAGAGGCCCCCATCAGAAGCGGGGCACATCCAGCCTCACCGCAGTACTAGCCGCTATATCACCTAGTTTTGGGGAAAATTTGTTATGAAAACACTGATCTGTCCAACCTGCTCTTGTTCCCTGCTGCGACAGTTACATGCCGAGCAGCCCACTTGGTTTTGCCCTCAATGCCATCAGGAATTTCCCTATGGCAATATTGTTAGTACTTCATTAACCCCGAAGTCTCTGGAGACATATACCTATTCTACTCCTCCCGTAACAACCACAACCTCGGTGGAATCCCGCTACCTCACACCCCAGGAATGTCATCAGTTTAGTTATCATAAAATTCAGGAACTGGAAAAGCTTAACTACCTCAAAGATTATTTTCTGAATGCCATCTCCCATGAACTCAAGGCTCCAATTTCCCATATTAATCTGGGTCTCCAAATGCTCTCGGAATCCCTGAAGGCTCCAGAGATTGATCCCGTATTACTCCAAAATTACGTTGATGTCATTCAAGCAGAGTTCCAACAAGAATCCCGCTTGGTGAACAGCCTCATGACCTTACAACAGGTCAAGTCTGGCCTCTATAGCACTGAGCAAGTCACCATTCCCCTCAGTGCCTGGTTACCCACAATCCTCCAAGACTTTGAAACCTTGGCCACCTATAAGGATCTGAGCATTCTCTTTTCTATCCCCAAGGACCTAACAATTCAGGCCGATCGCGACCTTTTAACGGCGATCGTCCGGGAAATGCTCAGCCATGCGGTTCAAGTGACCCCAAACCGGGGCACGATCGCCCTAGCCGCTAAGACTAGCCTCGGGCGGGTTGAACTGCAGGTCATTCATTCCTTACCGGAACAGAGCCTTAAAAGTGGTGCTAGCAACGGCGAAGTGCAAAATTCGCTCGATTCAGCCCATTCTCCCTTCGCATTCCAAAGTTTTTACCAGGTTCCCACCTCAGAGCCTTGGCTCCATCAAGATGTGCATATTGGCTTGATTTTAGCCCAGAATCTGGCCTCTAGTCTCGGGGGAATCATCTGGGTTGGCCAGACCGAAGCCCAAACCTTTTGGATGCTGGAATTACCGGATGTGCAAGCGCAGCAACGGGGGCCAAGTCCTGAAGACCTGCTGATGGGATATGTGGCTTATTATGTGAGCCGGGGCCGACCTGTGGTCAGTTCCCAGGGTGAAGAGCTTCTATTTCAAGGTGAAGTCTACGGATATTGGGGCTATAGCAACCACTTTTACAGCTATTGGCGACAATTACAGCAACGATCGGACTTTAACGAGCTAGGATTACGGGGAGATCTCTATAGCTTCAGGGAATTTCTCAATGGACGTTGTGGCATTGGAGCCTGTGCTCGCTGCCAATTACCGGTTCCACTGCTCGACAACGGCACCCCAACCCCTAGCACCTGCCCCTGTGACGACACCCTCATTCAGGCCCACTACCATACGCTTGCCCAAGCGGAACCTTCTGTCACCCAGGTCCTGGTCCTAGATCATCCCCCTGAGCATTTAGAAGCCTGCCACAATCTCTTCCTCCGAAACCGGATTAATATCCACTTCATTCCTGATTTAGAGCACTTAACCGCTGAGGATCTACCCGATCGCATTGATTTGGTGTTATTACCTGCCCTTGCACCCCAAGATAGTCAAAAGTTGATGCAGCAGCTTCAGTCCCTACCCAGTTTATCCCAGGCGGCTTTCATTGGTCTCAGTCCCCATGCCCAGGCTTGCACGCCTTGGGCACAGCCCCAGAGCCATCCCCAGGAACAGATTGAGGATCTCCTCCTCACGCCCTACGGCGGCGATTATCTAGCCCAGTACCTGCAAAAGCTCTGCAAGTCCCGGTCTCACTTCCAACCCAACCAACTCCACTGGTTTCCTGGCGTTCCCCAGGGAGGGTAAACTGCATCGTCATCGGCCCGCTTGAAAAGGGAATCCCCCGCTGTACGGGGGATTCCTAGCCTCACCCTGGGTCGGATCGCAGCGTAGAGTCACGCAAGCGGACCACGCAGGCAGGCTACTCAATCGGACGCAACCTAGAGCCACTCCATAGAACCACTCAACAGAGCCACACAAGCGGGCCACTCAATAAAGCCGCGCAATCAGGCGTAATGTAGAGCCACTTAATAGAGCCACTCAATCGGACGTAATGTAGAGCCACTCAATCGGGCCGCGCAATCGGGCGTAATATGTAGAGACACTTAATAGAGCCACTCAATCGGGCCGCGCAATCGGGCGTAATCCCCTCACAGACCAACACATTACACCCCAGTCCCCTAGCTGCCCTTAATCCCCAAAATCTCCGGTAAGCTTGCCCTAACGGGTTAAAGCCGGTGTCTCTTTCCCCCAAGCGGCTTTATAGCTTTGGACTGCCTTCATATACTGAGCCCGCTCAAATTCCGTGGGATCGGGGCAGTGAATTTGGCTCATACTGCCCTGTAGCTGGCGCACGGACTGGTACTCATGGTTTTCCAGCCAGTCGATCAAATCCTCCTCGATCGATCGTAGGTGCTCAATACCATGGCGCAGAAGCACACTGACCAATTCAGTTGCCCGCGCCCCCGCCATCAACATCCGCAGCACATCACTCGCCTTATGCACCCCCCCGGTAGCCACTAAGTCCGCCTGAACACGTCCGTAAAGAATCGCAATCCAGCGCATGGGCAAGCGCATATCCTGGGGCGTACTTAATAACACATGGGGCTCCACCTCCAGCTCCTCAATATTGATATCCGGCTGGTAGAAGCGGTTAAACAGCACCAAACCGTTTGCCCCCGAATCCGACAGTTGCTTGGCCATGTGGCCCAGACTGGTGAAGTAGGGACTAAGTTTGACCGCCAGGGGAATACTCACCGCCGATCGCACTGCCCGCACCACCTCAAGGTACCCAGCTTCGATCGAGTTAGAGTCAGAATTTAACTCCGTGGGTACGGCATAGATGTTCAATTCCAGTGCATCTGCCCCCGCTGCTTGAATTTGCTGGGCATAGTTCGTCCATCCTCCCATCGTTGCCCCATTTAAGCTGGCAATAATGGGAAGACGGGTTTGTTCCTTCGCTTGTCGAATATGGTCTAGGTACTCATCTGTTCCCACATGGAAAATATCAGGCTCTGGGAAGTAGGTAATCGCTTCAGCAAAGCTATGGGTACCAAACTCCGAGTGGTGATGTAATTCTAGGCGTTCTCCTCGAATTTGCTCCTCAAACAGAGAGTGGAGCACTACCGCAGCCGCGCCAGCGTCTTCCATACGCTTGAGGTTGTCCAAATCCTCGGTCAGGGGAGCCGCCGCTCCCACGATAAGAGGAGACTTGAGGGTGAGACCAAGATAGGTGGTGGTGAGATCCATGATGTTCCTCCTGGGGCAATACTGGGGAAGTGGGCAGAATCCCCCTCAGTCCCCCTTTTGAAGGGGGAAGAAGAGGTCCTCCCCCTTGTAAAGGGGAGTTAGGGGAAATTTTCTTCGGTTTCCAAATACCCCCTAAGGATAGCCACCGTTATCGTTTGGGGATCGCACCCACTTTGTGGGTGCAATCCCATGCTTAAGGGGAGACGAGACTGAGGCCATGGGCGACTAGGAATTCGTCGCCGCTGAAGCCGACTGGTTCGGACGATCGGCCAGGTACTGGTACAAGTGCCAACGGGTATTGACATCCTGCTGTGCTTCCTGGAGTAAACGCTTGGCATCCGCCGGTTTACTGCGTAGCAACATCTTAAAGCGATTTTCCGAGTACATAGCCTGCTCTAGGGAATGTTTCGGCGTGCGAGAATCCAGTTGCAACGCCTGGTCACCCCGACGCGGATCATAACGGTAGAGCAACCAACGACCGGACTCCACGGCTGCCTTCTGCTGCTTCATCCCCAGGGCCATGTCAATGCCGTGGGCAATGCAGTGGGAGTAGGCGATGATCAAGGACGGTCCCTCGTAGCTTTCCGCCTCCATGAAGACCCGCAGCGTATGCTCATCCCGTGCCCCCATGGCAACACTGGCCACATAAACGGTGCCATAGGTTATGGCCATTAAGCCCAGGTCTTTCTTACCAGCTGGCTTGCCCCCTGCCGCGAATTTTGCCACGGCTGCGCGGGGAGTAGCCTTGGACATTTGCCCCCCTGTATTGGAGTAAACCTCCGTGTCCATCACCAGGATATTGACATTACGGCCACTGGCAATCACGTGATCTAGGCCACCGTAGCCAATATCGTAGGCCCAACCATCACCTCCCACAATCCAAACACTCTTCTTAACCAAATAGTCAGCGAGGGAACGAAAATGGCCGACTTGGGACTGGAGTGTCGGATCACTGGGCTGCCACTGGGTCAGAGTCTGCTGCACTTCATCCACCCAACGCCGCTGTTCAAAGATGTCGGCCTCATCCGCTTGAAGATTATTGAGAATCTTCTCGCTGAGATCGGCGGAGAGGGGAGAGTTCTCTGCACCCGTCAGCTTTTGCAGCAGTTCCAGGGCCTGTTGCTGGTGTTTATCGATCGCCACCCGGAAGCCTAAGCCGAACTCCGCATTATCCTCAAAGAGGGAGTTGGACCAGGCAGGACCACGGCCCTCCGCATTTTTAGCCCAGGGAGTCGTTGGCAAGTTCCCCCCATAAATTGAGGAACAGCCCGTAGCATTGGCCACCAGCATCCGATCGCCAAATAATTGGGTCGCCAGCTTGATATAGGGCGTTTCTCCGCAGCCTGCACAGGCTCCTGAGAACTCAAACAGAGGTTCCTGCATTTGCTGGTGACTAATCTTCCGCAGATCCAGCGACTGGCGATCGGGATTGGGAATATCCAGGAAGAAATTCCAGTTTTCCCGTTCCTGTTCCCGAATTGGCAGCTGTTCTGCCATATTAATCGCCTTGAGGCGAGGCTGAGACTTATTCTTCGCTGGACACACATCCACACAGAGGGCGCACCCCGTACAGTCCTCCACCGCCACCTGAATGGTGAAGTCCAGATCCTGCCATGCCCGATCCTTGGCTTTCGTGTGCTTAAAGGTGGTGGGCGCAGCGGCACGATCGGCCTCACTGTAGACCTTCGAGCGAATCACACCATGGGGACAAACCATGACGCATTTTCCACACTGAACACACACATCCGGGTCCCACACGGGTACTTCCTGGGCCACATTTCGTTTTTCCCATTGAGTGGTCCCCGTGGGATAGGTGCCATCGCAGGGCAGGGTACTGACGGGTAGATCATCTCCCTCTCGGACCATCATCTTCGCGAGCACCTCCCGCACAAAGCTGGGGGCAGTCTCCGACACGGGACTGGGCAAGGTCAGGTCACTGGGGGTTTCGAGGCGATCGGGTACCGGCACCTCATAGAGGTGATCCAGGGTGGAGTCCACCGCATGGATATTCATTTGGACGACTTCTTCGCCTTTTTTACCGTAGGTTTTGCGAATATACTTCTTAATCTGCTCGATCGCTGCTTCCTTCGGCAATACTCCGGCCAGCGCGAAGAAACAGGTTTGCATCACCGTATTAATCCGGCGGCCCATATTGGCATTTTTAGCCACATCATAGGCTTTGATACAGTAAACCTTGAGTTTCTTGTCGATAATCTTCTGCTGAATCAGCTGGGGCAGACGAGCCCAGGTTTCCTCGGGATCGTAGGGACTGTTGAGCAGGAATGTGGCTTCGGGTTGGGCCAGTTTTAGGAGATCAAACTTGGTCAAAAACTCCCACTGGTGACAAGCGATAAAGTTCGCTTCTGTAATTAAATAGGTGGAACGAATTTGATCCGGCCCAAAACGCAGGTGAGAAACGGTCACAGATCCAGATTTCTTGGAATCATAGACAAAATAGCCCTGGGCAAAGTTCTCGGTTCCCTCACCGATGATTTTGATCGAGTTTTTGTTGGCCCCAACCGTGCCATCGGATCCCAGACCATAGAAGACGGCCCGGACCACACTTGCGGGTTCGCTGGAAAAGTGGGGGTCATAGGCGATCGAGGTGTGGGTAACATCGTCGTTGATACCCACCGTAAAGTGATTTTTCGGCTGATCGGTGGCTAGGTGATCGAAGACTCCCTTGACCATTGCGGGGGTAAATTCCTTCGAGGACAAGCCATAACGTCCGCCGATCACCCGAGGTGATTGGGCAAAGCGATCGCTCTCCGCCAAAGCCGTGACCACATCGGTGTAGAGCGGCTCACCCACTGCACCGGGTTCCTTAGTGCGATCGAGCACTGCAATGCGTCGGGTTGTTTCCGGTAGCGCATTCACAAATAAATCGATGGCAAAGGGTCGATAAAGCCGAACCTTCAAGACCCCCACCGTTTCACCAGCGGCCACCAGCGCATCCACCGCTTCATGAGCGGTTTCGCAGCCCGATCCCATCAGGACCACCACCCGATCGGCCTGGGGATGCCCCACGTATTCATAGGGCAGATAAGCGCGACCCACCACATCGCGATACTGGGCCATGGCCCGTGACACAATATCGGGGCAGGCATCATAAAAGGAATTAACCGTTTCCCGAGCCTGGAAGTAAACGTCTGGATTTTGGGCGGTACCGCGAATACTGGGTCGATCGGGTGTTAAACCCCGCTGTCGATGTTCTAAAATCAACTGCTCTGGGAATAGTTGCTGCAGTTGCTCCTCATCCACCAGGGCAATTTTCTGGACTTCATGGGAGGTGCGGAACCCATCGAAGAAGTGCAAGAACGGAATCCGGGCTTCGAGGCTGATGCGCGTGGCGATCGCCGCAAAGTCGTGGGCCTCCTGCACCGAAGCCGAGCAGAGCATCCCGCACCCTGTCGATCGGGCCGCCATTACATCGCTGTGATCACCAAAAATGGAGAGAGCCTGGGCTGCAATGGAGCGAGCCGCAATATGAAGAACGCCACTGGTCAATTCCCCCGCAATCTTGAAGAGATTGGGGATCATCAGCAGTAAACCCTGGGAAGCGGTAAAGGTCGTGGTCAAGGAACCGGCCTGAAGGGCACCGTGAATCGCTCCAGCGGCCCCTCCTTCACTTTGCATTTCCACAACCGAAGGGACCGTGCCCCACAGGTTGGGCTGATCCACAGCGGCCCAGGCATCAGCCCACTCCCCCATCGGGGAAGACGGCGTAATGGGATAGATGGCAATCACTTCGTTGAGGCGATAGGCAACCCGTGCCACGGCCTCGTTACCATCCAAAGTTGTATAGGTGGGGGTAGTCATAAGGAAAAGCTCCTTAGCACGGCGGAAGAATTGAGCAATCGCCCAGGTACGTAGGACAAGTCTGGGGAGAGTAGACCCTGCTGCACGGGACGCTCCCGGCCTTACGATGTCCTAAAAACCTGTCCATTGCTATGGCGTAACAATTATGGAGTGACAGTGGGAACATCTCGCTGAATTGGGGCAGGTCACTTTGCTACCCACGACAACCCGGATCCTTGCGTCGGTCACGGAACGAAAGGTTAATTTGTTTGAGATGTCCAAAATCAGTATGATCGGAATATTTTTAGACAAAATTCAGAGTGGAGCGCAGGCTAGCCTGCCCACAAAGCTGATTCTGGCGGGAGTGACAGCATCTTGTCGTTGCATCGGCTCCAGAGCTTTATCTCGCCTGCGGCGGGACAACACCTGCCTTGTACAGTCCTGTTGCAAGCCGTAGGGTATGACAACCACCCCGTTACTGAGGACAGGTTTGAAGCGTGATCCCCCGTGTGTGGAGAACTTCTGGCCTCGTCCTGTCTCAACCTACTCGTCCGTTGCTATTGCGGTTATCCGTGATCTGGGGCAACGGGATCAAGATGGATCTCACCGGCAGCGGAACAAATCCAGCCTCACCAAAACGTGAGCTGCTCTAGGGCACCTCGACAAATCCAAATTTTCGCCTGGTGATCCACGCAAGAATCAGGGGTGTGGCAGGCGGCTTCGCCGCCTGCCTCAATTAATCGAGGTGCCCTCTAGCAAGGCAGGGTAAGCGCAAGAAAAAAGAGTCTGTAATATGCTAGGGATCACCCCTGTCCCCCTCTGCCGGAAAAGTTTCATGACCAAAGGCTTTATATCTACCCCAGAACCCTCGAAACCGAAAGCAAAG
>JAYKIB010000248.1:0-12192 GCA_035285005.1 Prochlorothrix sp. | reverse complement strand
CTTTGCTTTCGGTTTCGAGGGTTCTGGGGTAGATATAAAGCCTTTGGTCATGAAACTTTTCCGGCAGAGGGGGACAGGGGTGATCCCTAGCATATTACAGACTCTTTTTTCTTGCGCTTACCCTGCTGCTTCGATGAGGTCGATAAGGCTGCGAAGTACATCAAGATCGGATAGGGTCTTTGCACGGTTTGGTCCTCCTGTGCAGGAATGCTCAGATTCTAGCACAGACTATACTAGAGTAACCGTAACCACTTTTAATTTATTCTCCATCATCTGATATGCTGGTCTGTAGCAGGAAAGGACTCAGGGTAAAGCGACGCAATCCCTGGGATGCAAGGCCTCTGAGGTATTGAAACACGGTGACTCTAGTCATAATCCACTCCTTTCCTGCCCAGTTTTTATGCGATCCATAGCTCACCTCCGTCGTTCTTAAGGCGGTAGGCCAGCGTGTCAATCAGCAGCGCCGACTGGCTAAAGGCCACCGAGTAAGGGGGAGTGGGGTCGTGGATGCTGTAGGAGTCACTGATGGGGTAAATCTGGAAGTGCATCGGCAGTTGCAACCGCAGCCGCACCTCGCGCACGGGCTTGCGCAGCACATAGCAGACCAAGGCTTGCTTCTTCAACTTTTGATTGATGGCCCCAACCCAGGGGTTATCCGGCTGCCAGACCTGTAAACCCAGCAGTACCTGCACCTGGTAGGCATCCGCCAACCCCTGAAGGTCGCCGGGATAGGTAAACTTCCAGTCCAAGCGCTCCTCGCGGTAGCCCCGCAGCTTCATAAAACCGAGGCAGTGCTTAAAGCGGCCCTTGGCGATCGGCTCCCCCGTCTTCGTTGCGCTTTCCTGAAGCTTGTCTAGAAAAGCCGACTGACTCCACATCTCAATCTCTAAGTTGCTGAGAATGCCAGGAAGATCGTAAGTTTTGAAGCGATCGGCTTCATAATGCTCTGTCAGGTCGTATAACCCACATTGCAGCGGGCTAGCCCCCCGAAAGCTTCTGGCATCTTCCGCAATGGGGTTGCCCGTTTTTTGCCCCGACAGGCTTTTCCAGTCCCTCGCCCAGCCACTGAGCTGCCCCGCCACTTTTCTCATGCTCGTGTTAAAGACTTTTTCACAACTCGCATGAAACTGCTGTAGGGACTCAGCATATTGCCGTTGAATTGCAGGATTCTTCAGGTCTTTCATTAAGAAAAAAGACTGAATTGCTCCCCAGCGTCTGTAATAGCCTTCAAAGTCGTTGATTTGGCGATATTTTTTCTGAACAAGCTGGTGCAGGTGCAGCCGATCGTATTCTCCCCCCTCCTGCAACACTGCCTCATCCCCGGTAAACAATCGTTCCACAAAGAAACTGGGCACTAGCGCATAGGCTCTGAAATTAGGAAACGTAGTGCCTTGTAAATTACTGTCATGGCGACCCAAACGCCCCAAACGCTGGATAAAGTTACCTGCATCCGAAGACTCAAAAATGAGGAAATTAATCTTGAAATCAACCCCCACATCGATCGTACTGGTGCCGATCACTAAATCCGCTCCAAGAGATTCTTCCTTCTCTTGTCCGCCCGATAAACCCGTATTTTCCTTGACCGTCAGACCCTGCTGAGCCAAAAGCGACTCCAAAACTGGCCTCAAGCGCTTCACTGCGGCAATGGAGTTCAGAATTATCGCTCCCTTACTGCCGGGATGGTCTAGGAATTGCCTCAAGATCAATTCCTGGTTCTCTTTAAGCCAGCTTTCAGAGGCTTTTGTAGTAGATTCAAGAGGAATAAAGGTTAGATCAATGGCCTGGACCACCTGCCGCCAGTGCTGTGCCTGTAGCGTCCTACTTTCTTCTGAAGTCCCTGGGAATCGGTACTTTTTCGCCTGAGTTGGATCAATTTTCCGGTACCGAAACCCTGCCCGATCGAGACGCTGCAAGAGAGACTCACTGGGGGTTGCCGACAAAAACAGAAACTTTTTACGCCGATTGGTCGCTTGAATCAGCAACATCGTATTCAGAATACTGGCAACCTGGGGCGCTGCAAAAACGTGAAATTCATCGAAAATAAATAAATCAAAGTCTTTATCAAGACGATTCCACAACTTATCGGGCGTTTCCTTGCCTATAAGGTACGCCCCACGATGTAAGTAATGGAAAATATCTGGATTGGTCAGGAGGACTTCGGATTGGCCCGAACGAGATGAAATGGCACTAGCCTTGCGCAAGCCCTCATTTTCTGCATAAATCTCCAGCATTGGCCCACTTAAGTGGTTCACCCTTGGGTCATGCGAGGGTTTAAAGTTATGAATATAGCTCTGAACTTGGTTTTCTTGGTCAGCCGCTAGGGCATTGGTGGGGTAGAGGGCGATCGCGCAGCAATCTCCCTGCAAAATATTCAGATAGGCTGCGAGACTCTTTCCATCTCCGGTCATTGCTGTGTTGAACACCACATCAACCGCTGGATTTTTGAGGGCTTGATAGGTTTCTAGCTGGTGCCAAGCTAATGTCCAGTTTTTGGGTAACTGAAGAGAGGTAGGGTAATCTTGGGCAGGAGCCGAAAAAACAGGCTTTAAATGAACCGTATAGGTCGCAGAGTCAGGAGAAGTCACAATATTTTTCTCCACAATGGCAGGCTGAGATTCGTCGCTGGGTCAAACACAGTAGAAACTGTCCGTGTTTTGTTGCATGGCCTGATTATGGCACCTATGTTATTAAGGAGCAAGTAATACACAGAGATAGTGTCCGCACACTTTTTTAGATAGGCCCGTAACTAGACAGACCCGTAATCCCCCCTGGCCCCTCCCCTATGACCCGCAAAGGCAAATCCATCACCCTTTCCCTGGCTGAACATCACAAGCTCAAGCTGGAACAGTTGGCCCAGGATTTTGGCATGACCTGGGGAGATAAACCCAATGTCTCGAGGCTGCTGAAGGCGATCGCCGATCGCAAAATCTTCCTCACCAAAAACACAGACTGGAGCCACGATCGCATTAACACCCTCAACCAGATCCTCGGTCATCTCAAAGACCAAGGAGAACTTGATGCCGCCCGCGAAATTGCCCCGATCCTTCTAGAACGCAGCGAAATCAGCGACCCCCTGCGCTATGAAATCCAAACTTGGCTCGATCGTCCCCAAACCAACTGGCGCAAAGACCTCGATCACTACATTCGCCGTCAGCATCCCTTTCAACTCACCTACCAAGATGCCGCCGATCGCCCCTGGCAGTTCACTGTTCGCCATGCCACCATTGCCCGCCATGAAGACCGATACTACCTGGACTGTTGGTGCGATGAAACCGAAGGCAACCAAGATATCCCTGCACTACAACACAACTGGTCTTTGCGCCTCGATCGCATCCCAGAAGAAACCCTGATCTCGCAGGCTGATGGGCACTGGCATCCTGAAATGAGTAGTGTCAACGCAGAAATTCACCTACTCCGGGGATTAGCTTTTGGGTATCGCAGCAAAACCGATGCAGATATAACAGTCGAGTGGTTACCCGGACAGCAGGCTAAGCGAGTCATTCGGCAGATTCACAACACCTTTTGGTTCCTGCGGGAAATTCGGCGCTATGGATGTGATTGCGTCATCATTGGTCCTAAATCCTTAAGAGAACGTCATATTCACGAGCGAAAACAGGACTTAAAGAATTACTTGCTAGACTAAGCCCCAAAATTCCACTCACCCCGCCGTAGCCTGGACCACTAACCGTGCCACCGTCAAGTAAATAAACACCCCCAACACATCCACCGCTGTGGTAATGAACGGCGCCGACATCAGGGCTGGATCCAAGCCGATCGTCTGGAACAGTAACGGCAAACTTGATCCCGCCGTGGAAGCCAAAATCGAGATCGCCATCAAACTGACTCCCACCGCGATCGAGACTGCTAAATCCTGCTGCAAGAAGTAGGCCCACACCGCCACCACGATTGCCAGCATCACTCCCAAAATGGCACCTGCTGCCGCCTCTCGATAGATGACCCGAAACGCCCCGATCGTCCGCAGTCGATCAGTATTTAAACCGCGAATGACCACGGTCGAAGACTGGGCACCCACGTTTCCCCCCGTCCCAATCAGCAAGGGGATAAAGGCCGCCAAAGACACCACCTGTTGCAGAATATCCTGCTGGCTACTGATCACAGCACTGGTGCCTGTATTCGTAATCAAGAGGACAAATAGCCATAAAACGCGTCGTCGAGCCACAGTCACCAGATTTGTTTGGAAATAGTCGTCATTTCCCGACTGTACCCCCCCTAAGGTGTAGATATCCTCCGTGGTTTCCTCCTCCAAAATATCAATGACATCGTCCACCGTGACGATGCCCACCAACCGTCCTTCCCGGTCCACTACAGGCACCGCCAAAAAGTCATAGCGCTGAATCAGCCGAGCCACCTCTTCCTGATCCGCATCGGTGAAAACCGAGACCACCTCGCGGGTCATAATCTCACCAATCGTCTGCTGGGGCTGGGCCACTACCACATCCCGCAGGGACAGGATCCCGCTTAAATGCCGCCCAAAATCCGTGACATAGAGGTAATAAACCGTCTCGCTCACATCCGCCTGGTTCCGAATCCGATCGATCGCATCCGCCGCCGTCATGTGCTCTTTCAGGGACAGATACTCCGGGGTCATAATCCGCCCCGCCGTCCCGGACTCATAGCCCAGTAGTAAAGCCGTTGCTTGGCGTTCCTGGGGACTGAGCTGCTGTACCAGTCGCCGCACTACCTTGGCGGGCAATTCGTCAAATAAACGGGCGCGATCGTCGGGAGACATCTGATCTACCACGTCAATCACGTCTTGACGCTTAAAATCTTCAATTAGCGTCTGCTGAATGCTGGAGTCCAGGTGTTCATAGACTTCGATCGCTTCATCCTTGGACAACAGCCGAAATGCGATCGCCTGCATTGCCTCCGGGAGCCCCTCGATCGCGTCGGCAATATCCGCCGCCTGGACCGGCACCAGTAACGCCTTGGCTCCGGGAAAGTTGTCCTGTTCTAATAACACTTGTAACTGGGCACGAACCAAGTTACTCAATTCTTTACGCGATCGCGCAGAGATACTGCTGGATGGATAGTTAGTCAAGACAGGCCCTCCCGTATTCCTCTAGGGTCACCCCCAAACCGCTTCACACTCTAACCATTGAACAGGTCTATTGTGCAGGAAAGGGGTCAGAAAGGGGTAGCCTCTTCTGGGAAAGAGCAGGAGAAGCTAAGGGCCCCTTGGGGGCAGACCCGCGCATGGGAGGAGGATGGATATAACCCGGGTGTAGGCCTGTCGCACCCCTGTTGTATCGTACGGTTGTGTGGCAACGGATCGTTGTTGCGCTCGTTGGGCGATCGGGATAACCCCGGCTTTAGGTGATTAGCCCCACGGTGCGCTGAAAGCGCAGTGCCTCCAAGCTACGATCGCCGTAAACCCCCTCAATTTGCTCCACACAGCAGTCGATCGCAAAATCATTTAACTCATCGGGCTGGATTCCAAACATGGCCCCATAGCCTTCGGCCTCGACGCGGCAGAACCAGGGTCGATCGTCATATATACGACAGCGGCGACTGTCGGGATCGAAATTAATACACCACCCATCCTCCCCCACCAAGCTGAGGTACAACTGGAGGTCTTCGGGGGGCAGGTAGGTGTCTAGCTCAGGACGATCGCGGGGATCCAAGTGGCAACACGCGCCACAATGTTCGATACAGTGCCAGGTTGCCATGGATAGACTCGAAAAATGGGGACAGAGATTGGGAGATATTGACCTTAGGGTACCTCGGTTGGGCACTTCGATTAATTGGGTTGGGCGGCGAAGCCGCCCAACCCAACCCTGATTTTTGCGTGGGTCACGAGATGGAACCTTGGATTTTGCTTGGGTTTTGCTTGGATTTTGCGAGGTGCCCGATTACTGCCCCCCGCGATCGCAGTGGGGCAACCACTTCAAATCTAAAATTTTTATAAAAAAATAAAACTTGGGTTACATTAAAAATATAGGACAACCCTGTGAGTCCCCACCCCGTCCTCTATAGTGTTGAATGCCAACTGTGTTGAATACCCAATCTTAAAGATCCTCACACTGGCCCGGGTGTTGTCCAAGCTGTTGCTAGTATGCTTAGGGGTTATCATCCGATTGCTCCTCAAATACCGGATTCCAACCCCAAACTCCCACGACCGTCCCTAAGGTTACCCTGTAGCTCCCTAGCCCATTGACCTCAACTTCCCCAACTTCTACACCCTGGCTTTTCTTGGAGGCCCCACCGGTACGGATCTCCCCTGAACCTTGATCGGATTGCCCAATGGTCCCCTGGCCAATGGTCCCCTGGCTGTCATCGCCGGTCTGTCCATCGGTTGTTCTGGGGGACTGGGACCGTTGCTAGGGCCCATGTTCGTCGGGTAATCCCCCCGGTTTGCTCCCCCGGATCGCATCTTCTCCCCTGTTCCTGGGGTGATCCTGCTACGCTCTATCTTCCTCTACCCTTTGAACGGGACCCCAGCCCACGCATCATGCTTTGTCCCTAGCTTCTCCCGTGTTTTTCACGACAACCTTGATGGTGCCCTACTCCAACGCACCCTGGCAGTTCCATCTTCACCTGGGTGAATCTGTCTCTCATCTTGTTTGTTTATTCAGATTTGTTCCCTACCCGTGCTATCGCAGTTGTCTATTCATGCCCTAATTGAATCCGAAGCTCTTGTGGAGGGCTTACTGCGGTCGCTCGATCACGATCGTTATCGGTTGACCTGTCATCCCGAGATTGGAGATCTGGTCAAAGCGGTAAATACCGCAGACCTCTCCCCAGACTGTCTGGTGGTCCAGGAATCCGAAAGCTTGGTCACAACTTTTCGGGAGCTAGTCCAAGCCGGTACCCTGTTACCTGCGGTGATTCTCACGCAAACTGCACCCCCGTCTGCAATCCCTCCCCCGAACGCGACGGCCCAGAGTGATACCGGTGGTGACTCTGGCAGCAATACCAGCAGCGATACCGGACACGACTTGCCCGGGGATTCAACCCCTGAGGCCAGTGGGGATCCCCTTCAGCTGACATCCCCTGCCAACGCATCCCATGGGTCTAGCTCCTCTACCGTATCCACTCTTCCTAGCGCCAGTGAATCGGAGCCACCGGTTCCCGGACCGTTCTACCATCCAGCGGAAGTCTGGCAAGAGCAGGGCGACAGCCGCACCATCAATCAGGCGATCGATCGGGCAATTGTCCAGTTCCTGCAGCTCTCTCCCCTCACCCGTCTCGCGGGTCTTGCGGCTACGCTTCCCCAGGCAGAACATCATCTCTCGGGTCGGCAATTACTGGTCCAGCAGCAACAACGTCTGGCCGAGAAGCTTAAAGAACGTTTGGGCTACTTAGGTGTGTATTACAAGCGGGATCCCAAGCAATTTTTGCGACATCTGTCGCCCCAGGATGCCCAGGAGCTTTGGGGGGCGTTGCGCCTTCTCTACCGAGAGATCGTGCTGAACTACTTCGAGTCCTCGGGCCGTCTGAACTCCCTCATTGATGAGTTCGTAAACTTGACCTTTTTCGCCGATATCCCGGTGACCAATATTGTCGAGTTGCACATGGAACTCATGGATGAGTTCTCCAAGCAGCTCAAAATGGAGGGCCGCAGTGAGGAAATTCTGCTGGACTATCGTCTGACATTGATTGACACAATTGCTCACCTCTGTGAGATGTACCGTCGATCGATTCCTCGAGATATGTAGCCGAACCCCTGGCTCAGCCTTCACAGCTGGGATCCAGCGGGACATTTTGGGAAGACAGCAAAGCTGCTTTCCCAAAACCCCTAAAATCACCCAAAGAACAGGGCACCTCGAAAAATTCAAATTTCGACCGTCGTGCCCACGGCAGAATCAGGGTTGTGACAGGCGGCGAAGCCGCCTGTCACAATTAATCGAGGTGACCCACAAGAATCGTTGTCTTTGTGGGCATCTTAACGGTGGCCTTTTTGGGCCAATGGGTCGGGTGGCTTTACTATCCGACCCAACTCCAACCCTGACTGGGGCCACGGGACAAAGCTCGGCATTGTGCCAGGTGCCTGGGTGATTCCCCAGAATATGTCACTCTCCCGCAGGCTTAGGCCCAGCTTGGTAGAGCAGCGGATCGGTGGGCTGGGACATCATGGGGCCGTCAATCCCCCGCATCGCGAGGGATTGACGATCTAAACTTGTCCGATGCAACTGGGTGATTGCTATATACTGACTAAGGGGGTAAAGACTTGAATTCAGGCGAAAATCTGAGTTTTTAGTGTTACATGGAAACTAGTCCTCTCTCACTGTCCTTCTTCTCGTTGTTCCACCCTCCCATAGCAACAGACGATGCTATGGGAACATTGTGAGGGGATCTCTACCGCATTGGGGATCCCCTCACTGATCGGTTTGATACAACGGTTTGACTGCCCTAGTTTTCTGTGAACCCATTGAAGTGAGTGCTCACCTAAAGCCTTTTAAATGCTTCTAAATTCAGGACCTCTGAACCCGTCCCCTGGTTGTTTCCTATGTCACCATACTGAAGGCCCGTGGCCCGATGCTGACCTACCGCGCTTCCTTGCCTGCATTGCTCCCTCTCCATAGCTCTGTTTCAGGTTAATTCTGCTGTCCCCCATCCAAGCGATGATCCCTAGGCTCTGGCCGATCGTGACAGTGTTCCTGAACTCCCCTGAGACCGTTACTGGTGCGAATTATCTATGAGTCCCCTTAGAAAAACCTATGTACTCAAGCTCTACGTCGCAGGAAATACTCCCAACTCCGTGAGAGCACTCAAAACCTTGAAAAATATTTTGGAGCAGGAGTTCCAGGGTGTTTATGCCTTGAAGGTCATTGATGTGCTCAAAAACCCCCAACTGGCTGAGGAGGATAAAATCCTCGCAACTCCCACCCTGTCCAAGATTTTGCCTCCCCCGGTTCGTCGTATTATTGGAGACCTATCCGATCGTGAAAAGGTTCTGATTGGTTTGGATCTGCTGTATGAAGAGCTACGTGACGAAGATTGATCGTGACGGAGATTGATGATGGGGGGCAGGATAGGTGGAATTGGCGATCGGACTGGAGCCTGTGATGGATGGACAAGGGATAGAACCGCGCTGCTGCTTGGGTGCGGTGGGCCCAACCCTGGGATCCCTGCAGTGCAAATCCAACCACACCTACCCCACGATCGGAATTGACCGCCCCTAGACTCTTTTCCCAAACCCTGGACTGGGTTACTGTTAATGCAGTTTTAATCAAGTTTTTTCAAGAAAACACCGTTGTCACCCGACGATAACCACAACCATGACCCAAGCTGACCAGCCTGTAAAACCAACCGATCGTCCTGTCATGGGAGTGCAGAAAATCCGCACCATGATTGAGGGGTTTGACGACATTAGCCACGGTGGCTTACCGGTGGGGCGGACCACGTTGTTAAGTGGCACCTCAGGGACCGGTAAAACCTTGTTGTCTGCCCAGTTTCTCTATCACGGCATCACCTACTTCGATGAACCGGGGGTTTTTGTGACCTTCGAGGAATCTCCGGCGGATATTATCAAAAATGCCGAGAGCTTTGGTTGGAATCTCCAAGTCCTGATTGACCAGGGGAAACTGTTTATTCTGGATGCCTCGCCGGATCCTGAGGGTCAGGATATTGTGGGGAATTTTGACCTGTCGGCGTTGATTGAGCGGATCCAGTATGCCATTCGGAAGTATCGCGCTTCACGGGTGGCGATCGACTCAATCACGGCGGTGTTTCAGCAGTATGATGCGGCATCGGTGGTACGGCGGGAAATTTTCCGGTTGGTGGCGCGGCTGAAGGAGATTGGTGCAACCACGATTATGACCACGGAGCGGATCGAGGAATATGGTCCGATCGCCCGGTTTGGCGTGGAGGAATTTGTCTCGGATAACGTGGTCATTGTCCGCAATGTTCTTGAAGGTGAGCGACGGCGACGCACCCTGGAGATCCTTAAGTTGCGGGGAACCACTCACATGAAGGGGGAGTATCCCTTCACCATTACCAATAACGGGATCAACATCTTCCCGCTGGGGGCTATGCGTCTGACCCAGCGATCGTCCAATGTGCGGGTTTCCTCGGGCATTACCACCCTGGATGAGATGTGCGGTGGCGGTTTCTTCAAGGACTCCATTATTTTGGCCACCGGGGCGACTGGCACTGGAAAAACCCTGTTGGTGAGTAAGTTTCTGGAGAATGCTTGCACCAGCCAGGAACGGGCGATTCTGTTTGCCTATGAGGAGTCGCGGGCTCAGTTAATGCGGAATGCCTATTCCTGGGGCATTGATTTTGAGTTTATGGAGCAGAATAATCTGCTCAAAATTATTTGTGCCTATCCGGAGTCGGCGGGGCTGGAAGACCACCTCCAAATTATTAAGTCGGAAATTGCGGAGTTTAAGCCGTCCCGCATCGCGATCGACTCCCTTTCCGCCTTGGCCCGGGGGGTGAGCAACAATTCCTTCCGTCAGTTCGTTATCGGGGTGACGGGCTATGCCAAGCAGGAGGAGATTACGGGACTCTTTACCAATACCTGCGATCAGTTTATGGGGGCCCACTCGATTACGGATTCCCATATTTCCACGATTACGGACACGATTCTGATGCTCCAGTATGTGGAGATTCGTGGGGAAATGTCGCGGGCTATTAATGTCTTCAAAATGCGAGGATCCTGGCATGACAAAGGGATCCGAGAGTTCAGCATTAGCGAACGGGGGCCTGAGATTAAGGATTCTTTCCGCAACTTTGAACGCATTATCAGCGGCTCGCCCAGTCGGGTTTCCGTGGATGAGAAGAGTGAACTGTCGCGGATTGTGCGTGGGGTTCAGGAAAAAACCGGCGAGGCTTGATGCTGGGGGCTCCGAGGTGCATGTCACGTTTGCGGGTGGAGAGCTGAGAGGGCGATCGATCGGGCAGTTTTGGAGTGGGTCTCTGGTCCACTCCAAAGTGAAACAGACTTGAGGGCACCTCGCTTAGTTGGGTTGGGCGGCTTTGCCGCCCAACCGAAACCCTGATGCTTGCGTGGGCTGTCTCCCAAAAATTTGGATTAATCGAGGTGCCCTCGACGCGATCGGCTAGCTGACGAGATAGTCCTGGGCAACCCAGAAACCATTTTGGAGCTGAGCCCAACCTGCTTCTGTGCGACCTGACAGATTCACCTGCGCCCCGTTGGCCAACGTATCCACGATGTCACCATTGGGTGTTGCCCGTACGAATAGGGGACTGCCCAGGGTCGAAACACGGGCCACGCTGGTTTCTGGGGTTTGGGGTTCTGCGGCTTGAATTGTTCCGTTCTGAGCTTCAGTGTCTTGGGTACTGGCTTCCTGGGTTTCGGTCTCCGTTGTGCTCGTATCGGACACCTCCATCGCTGACCCTTCGGGCGTGGTGTCATCCACCGGCACCACATGGGATTGGGCCACCCAGTTTCCCCCGATTAACTGCACCCAGCCATCTTCCGTAATCGAGCCCGTCGTGTCATATTCTTCACCGGCTTGTAATACAGCCACGATCGGTGCATTCAGACTGGGCCAAATCCGCGCATTTAACGCATCTGTCGTTACCCGAATCCGAGCCGCCTTGGACTCAGATACTGCGGAGGCCAGAGCTTCATCAGCCTGCACCTCTGTCAGATATGCCCCCGCAACCCAGTTACCCGATCCGAGGCGAACCCAGCCGGAGTCACTGGCCCGACCTGAAATGCGATCGCCTGCCATCAGAGACGAAATGATCGTATATTCAGTCCCTGGGCCCGATCGCACATTGAGCATATCGGCCGTGACCCGATAGAAGCGGGATGAAGCGAGGGGCTCGTCGGTTGTTTCTGCTGGGGCGGCTTCTTCCTCGACCCTGGCGGCCACGTCGGTTGTGTCGCAGCCTTGACCGGGAGCATAGGGGCTTGTGTCACTGGTGTCCAAGCCCAAAGCCTCGGCGGTTCCCAGCCCTGCGACCCCATCTACTTCCAGGTCGGAAATGCTCTGGAAACGAATCAGAGCATCTTGGGTCTGGGTGCCAAAATTCCATCCACGGGGCCTGGACGATAACCCAGATCGGATAGTGCTAGCTGGAGAATGGCTACGGGGTAGCAGTTGTCGCCAGGGTAAGCGCGTCTGGAATGGAGTTGCCACAGGGGCTACAGAGATGGGGTCTAGGAAAGAGGGAAACTAGGGTATCCCCCAAGGAGCAACCCAGTCCGTCGAGGGGAGGCGTGCCGTTATCGTGTTGAGAACCCCATGTCCACCCCAG